>JAMOBI010000137.1:0-6613 GCA_039908105.1 Magnetococcus sp. YQC-9 | reverse complement strand
GGCGAAATCGATGTTCACCGGACAGGGGGTGGCGCAACGCCGGCAGACCGCGCAGTGGTCGGCCAGGTCGGTCAAGGCATTGAAGTGGCTCAACGACACCTTGCGGCGCGCCTGCTCCTCGTAGAGAAAGGCCTCGATGATCAAACCAGTGGCCAAAATCTTGTCGCGCGGCGAATAGAACAGGTTGGCGCGCGGCACATGGGTCGAACAGACCTTTTTGCATTTGCCGCAGCGCAGACAGTTGCGCACGTCGTCGTTGAGATCGCCCATGGCGGTCTCGCGCAGGATGAGAGCCTCCTGCTGCACCAGACGCAACGACGGGGTGTAGGCGTTCTCCAGCCCCGAGCCGGGCATGAGTTTTCCGGGGTTGAAACGCCCCTCCGGATCGACGCGCAGCTTGTATTCGACAAACGCATCGACGATCTCGCGATCCAGATAGCGGAATTTGGTCAGCCCGATGCCGTGTTCGCCCGAAACCCGACCATCGAGGGCGATGGCCAGCTCCATGATCCGGTCGACGATCCGTTCGGCCTCCTGGAGCATCTCGTAGTCGTTGGAGTTGACCGGGATGTTGGTGTGCACGTTGCCATCGCCGGCGTGCATGTGCAGCGCGACGAACAGCCGGCGGGTGCGGACCGCGACATGCAGCGCGTCGAGTTCGCGCCGCACCCCGTCCCACAACTCGCCGGCAAAGGCATTGTGCAGCGGGCGTTGCACCTCCTGACGAAACGAGATGCGCATTTCGCGGCGCAACAATAAATCGATCAGCCGGACGCCCGGACGTCCCAGGACCGAGTGATCCAACAGCTCCAGATGATCGAGGGCCGGCTCGTCGAGGGCAGCCAGAATCCGCTGCCAGCGGAGGCGCACCTTGCCAACGAGATGCAATCCGGCCTCGCGTTTGGCTGCCACCGAGGCAAGACTTTCGTCGCTGTTCGGATAGCCCGGCGGCAGGCAGCGGGCGAACCCCTCGCCATCCAGAAAGGTCTCCAGGGCCTCCAGGGTCTGGATTTTGTTGCGCATCGACTGTTCGATGTTGATCCGTTCGATGCCGGTGTTGTAATCGGCCAGCCGTTCGAGCGGGATCACCACGTCCTCGTTGATCTTGAAGGCGTTGGTGTGCGCCGCGATCGCCGCCGTGCGCGAACGATCGGCCCAATAGCGGGCCCGTTCCGCCTCGCTGACCGCGATGAATCCTTCACCGTCACGGGCGCGTGCCAGTTCGGTGACATGCAGGGCTGCTTCGCGCACCTGGTTTTCGTCATCGCCGATGATGTCGGCCAGAATGGCCATTTTTGGATGTTCGCCGCGCGAGGCCTTGACGTTGTAACCCACGGCACGCAGATAGCGCTCGTCGAGATGTTCCAGACCGGCGCAGGCCACACCGCTAGTTTCTTCCAGATAATGTTTGGTCTCGACGATCGCCGGCACCGCGCGCGCCAGATCGGCGCCGAAGAATTCCAGACAGACGGTACGGGTGAAACGCGGCTTGGGATAGAGCACGAAGACGGCACTGGTGATCAGGCCATCGCACCCCTCCTTCTGGATCCCCGGCAACCCCATCAGCGCCTTGTTGGTGACATCCTTGCCAAGCCCCGGCTTGCGGAAGTGGTCCGACGGGATGATGAGGATGGTCGCATCGCCAACCGGAATCTGTCCGTCACCATCAAACCGGGTGATGCGAAAACGGGCCTCCGGCAAAACGTGGATTTTTCCCAGATTGTGATCGAGCCGCTCCACCTCCAGCCAGCCGCCATCCGGGGTGGCCATGCGCCAGGAGAGAAGATTGTCCAGGGTGGTGCCCCAGAGCACCGCCTTTTTGCCGCCGGCGTTCATGGCGATGTTGCCGCCAATGGTCGAGGCGTTTTTTGAGGTGGGATCAACCGCGAAGACCAGACCGGCCTCGGTGGCCGCCTCCTCGACGCGAGCTGTGACCGCACCGGCACCCACGCGGATCGCGGGTACGGAGATTTTCAGTCCCGGCGGCACGATCCGTTCCACCGGGTTGATGAAGTCGATCTTTTCGGTGTTGATGATCACCGTGTCGGCATGCAGCGCCACGCCCGAGCCGGTGTAGCCGGTACCGCCGCCGCGCGGGATCACCGGCACTCCCAGCTCGCCGCAGACCGCGACGAGGGCTGCCACCTCCTCTTCGTGATCCGGTTTCAACACGCAGGCCGGACATTCGACGCGCCAGTCGGTGGCATCGGTGATGTGCGCCACACGCGCCATGGGGGTGAAATCGATGTTCTCGGGCCGGGTCACGCGCGCAAAGGCGTGTCGGGCCCGTTTGCGCAGCAGCTCACGGCGCGGGAACCAGGCGCCGAACTCAGCCACAGCCTCACGCAGCTTTTCGATCAGCTCGAACACCTGGGCATTGCCCTTGGCACGATCCACGATCAACTGGATCCGCTGTTTCAGATTCTCCAGCAGCGCATCGAGCCTCCGCGGGTGTTCGAGCAGATCTTCCTGCAAGTAAGGATTGCGCGCAATCACCCACAGATCGCCGAGGATCTCGAACAGCACCCGCGCCGAGCGACCGGTTTCACGCTGGCCGCGCAGCCCCTCCAGATACTCCCACATGCGTGGTCCGAGAAAACGGATCACGATTTCCCGGTCGGAAAACGAGGTGTAATTGAAGGGAATTTCCCGAATTTTCGCGCTCTGAGCCACGGTCATCCTTCCTGATTCATTGAGGGCCAGGCCAGCCAGCGACGAAACCGTGTTGACAGGTGTTGGCAGGCCCTACTCCTTCCACTTGATGCTGCACCCCATCGCGGCATTCTGCTGTGTGGCCACCGGACGATTTTCGAGCAATGCCAGGATCGCCTCCTTCATCTCTTCGCGTCGCACCGCCGCCGGGTTGCGCGGGCTGTCATCCAGTCGTCCCCGATAACAGAGCTTGCGTTCCCGATCATACACGAAGAAATCCGGGGTGCAGACCGCGCCGTACTCCCTGGCGGTCTGCTGGGTGCCATCGTACAGATAGTCGAACGGATAGCCTTTCTTTTGCGCACGCAGGCGCATGTTGTCGAAACTGTCCTCCGGATAGCTGGTCGGATCGTTGCAGCTGATCCCCACGAACGCAACCCCCTTGGGTTGCAATTCCCGCCCCAAATGGATCAACCGCTCTTCGATCGCCTGCACATAGGGGCAGTGATTGCAGATGAACATCACCACCAGCACCGGACTGGCCTGATAGTCGGCCAGGGTATGCGTCTTTCCATCCACGCCGGGCAGCGCGAACTCCGGGGCAAAGGCGCCCAACTCGCCGGGGGGTGAGTGCAACAGAACCATGCGGGAATCTCCTTGCGATAATGGCCATGACCGATCCGTGAGTGAAACAAATCGGCAACAGCAATGCAAGTTTCATGCACGATCCTCTGGAAAGGCGATGACTTCGGCCAATCGTTGCGCGCCGATCGCCAGCATCACCAGTCGATCCACCCCCAACGCCGCACCGGCGGTATCGGACATGCCGACCTGCAGGGCCGCAAGAAAGTTCCCATCCAGAGGCAAAGGAGCACGACCAGCCGCCGCCCGTTTGCGATTGGCCGCCAGCATTCGGGCGGTTTGTTCGGCAGCATCGGTCAACTCCTGGTAGCCGTTGACCAGCTCCACCCCGCCTGCGTACAACTCGAAACGGAGTGCTGTGGCCGGTGGTCCGGGATCGATGCGGGCCATCGCCGCTCTTTCCGCCGGAAAGCGGGTCAAAAGCACCACGCCGCCCAACGCCGCAAAGGCCGGCTCCACCCGTTCGGTCAGGATCAGATCCAGAAGTTCCAGTCGATCGAGCCCTTCCGGCGGAGGGCCTGGCAGCGCGTTCGTCAACGTCTCAATCGAATCGGCAAAGGGATCCACCCCGGCAAAGCGGGAAAACGCCTCGGCAAAGGTGAATTCGTGCACCGCTCCCGCACCGAGGATCGTTTGAACCAAGGCCACGGTCTCGTCCATCAATGCGCGCCAGCTCCAGCCGGGGTGGTACCACTCCAGCATGGTGAACTCCGGATTGTGCAACGCTCCAGATTCGCCGGCACGAAAGGCGCGGGTGATCTGATAGATCGGTCCCGCTCCGGCAACGATCAGCCGCTTCATTGCAGTTTCGGGCGAGGTGGAGAGATACCACCCCGCACCGCCGAGCGGGTCGATGGTCTCGTCCGGTGCCGCCGCGCGGCTCAAGATAGGGGTTTCGACCTCCAACACGTCGCGTGCGACGAAAAACTCCCGGATCCGCTGCAAAATCCGGGCGCGCGCGGCCAGGGCTTCCCAGGATGCCGTCGGGCGCCAGGTTTCGGCATCAATCCTTGGCACGTTCGACGTATTGACCGGTACGGGTGTCGACACGGATCCGCTCGCCCTCGTTGATGAACAACGGCACCTTGACCTCGGCGCCGGTCTCCAGCGTGGCCGGCTTGGTGGCCCCGGAGACCGTGTCCCCCTTGATGCCCGGATCGCACTTGGTGATTGTCAGGATGACGAAAGGCGGCGGCAGGACGGCAATGGCGCGATTCTTCCAAAGCGTCACCAGATAGGTCTCCTGCTCCTTGAGCCAGAGACGGGATTCGCCGACCTGGGTTTCGTCGAGGCCGGACTGTTCATAGCTGGCCGGATCCATGAAATGCCAGTATTCTCCGTCGTTGTAGAGAAACTGCATCTCCCGGTCGACGACATCCGCCTTGATGACGTTTTCGCTCGACTTGAAGGTCCGTTCGATCACCCGACCATCGATCAGATTCTTGATCTTGATCTTGGTGAACGCCTGCCCCTTGCCGGGTTTGACGAACTGGGCATCGACGATGATCCAGGGCAGCTCGTCGATCTCGACACGGGTACCCTGACGCAGTTGATTGTGGTTGAGCATGTCACCCATGATGAATACGATTTCCTTGGTAGCAGGTTTGAGAAAAGGTCAAAAATGAGTTCCGCTCCTCAGTATACTGCAAATGGTGCCACAGATCACCCCGCCTTGAACAAACTCCTGGCCCGACTGACCGAATTTTCAGAGGAATCACGCGAGGCAGCCAGACAATTCCCTCTGCACATCCCCCCAGCCCTGGCCACACGGCTGCTCAACGAACCGGATCAAAGCCCCCTGTTGCGGCAATTCATCCCGTCCGCCGAGGAGTTGCACGTTGTGCCGGGCTACTCGACCGATCCCTTGAACGAATCCGCCGCGCAACCCATGCCCGGCCTGATCGCCAAATATCCGGGACGGGTGCTATTAAAAGTCACCCCGCACTGCGCCGTGCACTGCCGGTTCTGTTTCCGGCGCCACGCCCGCAACGATCCGCTTCCCAAACGTTTGCACGATTTTGAACCGGCTTTTGAGGCCATCGCCGCCGATGATTCGATTCGTGAGGTGATTCTCTCCGGAGGCGATCCACTCACCCTCTCGAACCGCCGACTGCAAAATCTCATCACCCGTTTGTCGGCCATCGACCATCTCACCCGTTTGCGCATCCACACCCGCATCCCGGTACTCCAACCGCGCCGCGTCACCCCAACTTTGATTCGAGCTTTAACCGGCAGCCGCTTGACGTGCATCATGGTCATTCACGTCAACCACGCAGCCGAGATTGACAAGTCCGCACGTCAGGCTCTGGACGGCCTGGTCGATGCGGGCATCCCGTTGTTGAATCAGTCGGTATTGTTGAGAGGGGTCAACGATGACGTGGAGACGTTGGCCGAGTTGTGTACGGCGCTGATCGATTCCAGGGTCATGCCGTATTACTTGCACATGCTCGATCCCGTGGCCGGGGCAGCCCACTTCGAGGTCGATGATACCGTCGCGCTCCAGTTGGTCGGGGCATTGCGGGCACGACTGCCGGGCTATGCCGTGCCACGCCTGGTGCGTGAGGTGCCAGGGATGCCGTTTAAATTGGATATTCCAAACCGCAACCAGAATGAAATGTTTGGTTTTAGTTAAACCGCACCCGGCTTGGAATGTGTAGTTTTTACTGCTGAAAAAAAAGAGATGGTCTGGGAGATTCCTCTCCCAGGGTTTTGCCTTTGACTTAAGCGCGCTCTTCAAAAAAATGCGCCGCGCGCCGCCTTGGCTGCGGGATTGTTTTGCGCCTTCTGCAAAACAATCCCGCAAACATGGCCCAAAAACAGACCTCATGGCAGAAGCTTTAAGGTTTAGTGACTGGCGTGCCAAGCCCATCGCAACCAGTCAATTCAGCTTGGTTTGGCCAGTACGCATCCCAAAACGGGTGCGGTTTAAAAAGGTGATCAGCCACGACATGCCGCTTTGTGAACCGGTGTGCAACGAATGATTGCTGCCCGTATCGCTTCGGCGGCATGTCGTAAGATGTGCCTGAGTGAGATCAATCCTGGATGCTGAACCTCTCGCTGATCACTTCCCGAAACTCCAGATAGCGTAAAAACCGATAAGTGATCCCTCTGCTATCGTCGGTTGATAAAACCGTCACAAGTGCATTCCGAAGCGCCTCTTTAGCCAAATCAATCTGTTTTGTTTCTCGATAGGCGTCAATCCAATGGCACTTAGATAGGAGACTTGTTTTCGATTTCAATTGACTGTGACATCGACCCCCTGATGGTGCATGATTAACGTATCTCAAGCGTCAAACCATCACCAAACAGGAGGTCGATC
>JAMOBI010000136.1:0-6644 GCA_039908105.1 Magnetococcus sp. YQC-9 | reverse complement strand
ACTGCGACAGTCTCCTGGCAGATGGCGTCAGGCTGACAGATGGAGCACAATGAGACGCTTCTGCCTGCCTTCTTGGCCTGTTTTTGCTCGTACATCCTGGCATCGGCAACCGCCAGCAAGGACTCCACAGCATCGCCGTCGTCCGGGAAAACCGCTATCCCGATACTCGTTCCCAGCTGTTTCCCCTTGAAAGCAGCGTGGCTGGTCGTGCGGACGGCTTCCTTGATTCGATAGCACACGTTGCAGGCATCATTGACCGAATGAATGATCACCACGAATTCATCGCCACCCAGACGGGCTGCGAAATCCGATCCGCGCAACGCCTCTTTTAAAGATTTGGCGACCTCGATCAACGCCAGATCTCCAACATCATGGCCCAATTCATCGTTGATGGCCTTGAAACCGTTCAAGTCAAGAAAAGAGACGGCTATCCGACGCTTCTCGCGCTTGGCGACTGCAATGACGTAATCGAGCGTCTCACAGAAAAACTTCCGGTTTGGCAGGCCTGTCAAGATATCGTGATGCGCCTCGTGTTCCAGAACAGCGGCAAGTTCACCGATCTTGCGCGAGGTTCTCCACAAAGCCGCCATACCCGCGAGCAAACCGATCAGAACCGACGCCGTCAAATACAGCCACCTCTGCGACGTGGCAGAACTCTGCGCCGCCATCTCGCCGTGAAGCCTGTTGTTGACTGCGAGATCCTCCGCAATGAAGCGTTCGAGAATGGAACGAGCCACATCCATGGATTCCTTGCCTTCGTCCGTTTTCACAATCCGAAGAGCCGCTTCATAGCCCTGATTATCGAACACCTCGATGGTTCTGTGCAACTCTGCCATCTTGGTGGCTACCGCCGCCTTGACCTTGGCAATCTCTCCCTCTCGTTCCCTTGGTATATTCGCCAGGAGATCGGCTATGGCGCTTTCCACCAGACGCACAGCATGATCATACGGTTGACGGTAGGCAACATCACCAGTCATCAAGTAGCCGCGTTGACCTCTCTCTGCCTCAGCCAAAAATGCTGTCAGACGGCGAGCATACCGAACGCGATCAAACAGCGTGTCCGTCTCCTTCACCATCGCGATATAGTCAGAAATGGCGGCGTGGTATGTGTAGCCTTGAGCAGCGGCGACCAGCGCGGAAACCGAGAACAGGGAGATCATCAGTTTACGAAACCGTCGCTCACGTTTCATTTTTCCCTCACCGCACGGCTTTGACCCATGACGCATCTCCCACAATGCAAAATGCGGACAGTTTATGCGGCTTCTCAATCGTGTCAACGAAAAAGAGAGCTTCCGACTGTGAAGGCAAACCGCCTATGAATGACAAGGCGTCCGCAAGGGAGTCCGGCCCTGCCAGAAAAATTTTCCGCATTTTCCATCTTTTGCTTCACTCTGGAGCATACTATCATTCTCCGTCAATCCCTTGCTGATGAGGGCGTGATTCACTTTAGTCCCCGGTGAGTCACGCCCCGCCACCACATCCTTCAATGACCGCCATGACCAAATCAGAGCTGATCAAAAATATTGCATTGCAGATGGACCTCCCGCCCAAAGAAGCTGATGCGGCGGTGAACACGGTGCTTGAGGTCTTGCGTGATTCATTGTCTCGTGGTGACTGGGTGGAACTGCGCGGTTTTGGCAGCGGAGTGTGGGGCGAAGTTCAACGATGCTGACTTTGATTTTGCCTTAAATCTCGTTGCCTAAAGGGCATCATGTTCGCCATTCCAACAAGGTTATAAACCAATATTATGATATGGCAAGATATTAATAATATAAAGATAAACAGTCCGCTCGTACATAACATCACAAATTACGTCGTAATGAATTTTAGCGCGAATGCCCTGTTGGCCTTGGGCGCTTCGCCGGTCATGGCACATGCCGTCGAGGAAGTGGAAGAGTTGGTGGTACTCTCTGGTGCGCTCGTCATCAATATTGGCACACTAAGCACACGCTGGATCGATGCAATGCTCTTGGCGGGCCGCAAGGCGAACGCAATGGGCATTCCCATCGTGCTGGATCCGGTCGGCTGTGGTGCGACACGGTTTCGTACTACGACGTGCCTACGTTTGATCGAAGAAACCCGGCCAACTGTTATCCGTGGCAACGCTTCAGAGATCCGTGCATTGAATGACGGTGAAGGGATCACCAAGGGTGTTGACAGCCTGCATACACCCGACCAGGCGCTTGATGATGCTCGTCAACTCTCCGCTCGCACTGGCTGCGTCGTATCCGTCAGCGGCTCGGTCGATCTCATCGTCGAAGGGAATCGGAAGACTGTTCGCATCGCCAACGGTCACCCGATGATGACCCATGTGACAGGCATGGGTTGCACTTCCAGCGCGATTACCGGCGCCTTCCTTGCTGTCAACCCGTCTGCATTCGAAGCTGCAACCAATGCGATGGCCGTCATGGGCGTTGCAGGGGAAATGGCGACTGAGCAGTCGGTGGGCCCGGGTAGCCTACAGGTCCATTTCCTCGACGCCTTGTACCGCCTGAAAGAATCTGACTTTGCCCAGCAGTTGAAGATCGACTATTCCGCATAGCAACGGTTGCAGGAAACCATGAACGAGCCTAACCGACCGCCCACTCACCAAGCTCCTCTGGACTATTCAGTCATTTTCAATACATCGTGTAATGGCATGGCGATTACCGTAGTAGCTACCGGAAAGATTGTCGATGTCAACACCACATGGATCTGTTCTACAGGAATAGCGCATGCGGATGCCATCGGGAGCACAGCGATGGAACTCGGTGTCTGGGAGAAAGAGGAAGAACGTGAAGCCTGCATCGCTGAGTTTAATGCAAAGGGCCAGGTCAAATTGTTTGAGGCGGGCCTCATCGGCACTGATGGGCCACGCAGGCACCTCATCTCTGGTCACCACATTGAATTCAACGGCCAAGCCTGTGTGCTCTGGGAGTTTCTTGATATCAGTGAACGTCTGAGAGCAGAACAAGCGTACCACCTTGAACTACTCAAAAACCAGACCTTGTTGCGCAACGCCAGTGATGGCGTGCATATCCTGGATTCGCATGGCAAGCTTGTCGAGGCCAGCGACTCGTTCTTTCAAATGCTGGGCTATGTTCGCGAAGAACTGATTGGCAAACAGGTCAACGTCTGGGACGCTGAATTCTCACAAGAAAAGCTTTCATCCCTGCTCAAGATGCAGATTGAATCTCCGACGCGTGTCGAGTTTCAAACGCAGCATCGACGCAAGGACAGTAGTCTCCTTGATGTGGAAATCAGCGGTTTGGGATTGACGGTTGGCGATACGCAATACATATTCAACTCATCCCGCGACATCACAGAGCGCAAACGGTTGGAATTGGACCTGCGCGAACGTGAAGCCCGCTTCAGCGGCCTGATCAACTCCAGCCCAGACTGGATCTGGGAGGTAGATGCTCATAGCCGCTACACCTACACAAGCCCGAAGATTTTCGACCTTCTTGGATATACCTCTGAAGAGGTGCTTGGCAAAACTCCGTTTGATTTGATGCCAACAGAAGAAGCGCAGCGGATTGGTGGTGAGTTCGCCTCCATCGTTGCCGCCAAATATACTTATTTCTGTCTTGAAAATGTCAATCTGCACAAGGATGGTCGCCAGGTTATCATGGAAACATCGGGCGTTGCCATCCTCGGAGAGAATGGCGAGCTTCTGGGCTTCCGTGGGATCAACCGGGACATCACCGAGCGCAAACACGCCGAAGTAGCCTTGCGTTGCAGCGAGCAGGCCATGAAGGAAGCTCAATACATGGCCAAGATCGGCAGCTGGGAGTTGGTCTTTCCCAGCGGGCGCCTCGAGTGGTCGGACGAGATCTATCATATCTTCGAGATAGATCCCACCCATTTCGGATCCAGTTACGAGGCATTCCTCAATGCCGTGCACCCCGACGACCGCAGGGTAGTGGATCACGCTTATACAAATTCTCTTGAAACACAAGTACCTTACACCATTCGCCACCGCCTGCTCATGCCGGACGGACGGATAAAATATGTTAATGAACAATGCAAAACCAAATACGACGAGGCTGGCAAACCGCTACGCTCGATTGGCACCGTGCAGGACATCACCGAGCAAGTTTTGGCCGATATGGCCACCCAGAACTCGAGGAACCTGCTGCGGACCGTCATTGACCATGTGCCCTTGCGGATATTCTGGAAGGACCGCCAATTAAACTATCTCGGCTGCAGCCCGGCTTTTGCCAGGGATGCCGGGAAAAACAGCTCGGAGGAAATCATCGGCCAGGACGATTACCAGATGGGCTGGGCCAACCATGCCGACAGGTATCGCGCCGATGATTGGAAGGTCATCGATTCCGGCATTCCCAGGATCAATTTCGAAGAGCCTCTGACCATGCCGGATGGCCAACAGAAGTGGATACGCACCTCGAAGGTACCGCTGAGGAATGCGGTAAACGAGGTGATCGGGGTGCTCGGGATTTACGATGACATCACCGAAGCGAAACAACTCCACGAAGAGCTGCTGCGGTACCGCGACCACCTCGAGGAACTGGTTGCGGAGCGCACCCAATGGCTTCATGAACTCACCATCCTTCAGGACTGGCTGCTGCTGCCTGGCTCGACCAAAAAAAAACTGCGTCAGATCACAGAGGTAGCGGTCAAGATCCTGGCAATGGACTTCTGTCGCATCTGGGTGATCAAGCCGGGGGATCTGTGCGACAGAGGATGCATTCACGCTGACTCGGAACCCACGCTGTGCCTTGATCGCTCCCGCTGCCTGCACCTGATGAGCAGTTCCGGTCGCTACACCCATCTCGACGGGGGGCATCGGCGCGTGCCCATGGGGGCATTCAAGATCGGTCGAATCGCTTCCGGTGAAGAAAATTGGTTTCTGACCAATGACGTGGTCAACGACCCAAGGGTACACAACCATCCGTGGGCGCAGAAATTGGGGTTAGTGTCCTTCGCCGGCTATAAGTTGAAGGACACTGATGACCGTTGCGTCGGTGTGTTGGCCATGTTCGCAAAGCATCCCATTTCCCTGGAGGAGGACACCCTGCTGCACTCCTTTGCCCAGTCCGCATCCAATGTGATTATCTCCGGCGAGGTGGCTGAATCCCTGCGCCAAGCCATGTCCAATGCGGAACGGGCCAACCAGGCCAAGAGCGCCTTTCTTGCCAATATGTCGCACGAAATTCGGACGCCCATGAGCGGGGTGATCGGCATGACCGACGTGCTGCTCAACACCCCGCTGACGCCGGAGCAGACGCGGATGGCCCGGATCATCCACGATTCGGCCAATTCCCAACTGGCCATTCTCAATGACATTCTCGACTTCTCAAAGATCGAGGCCGGCAAACTGGAACTGGCGCCCGAACCCTTCTCGTTGCTGGATCTCGTCCACAAGAGCTGCGCCCTTCTCAATGGCGCCGCCAGCGACAAGCGGGTCACTCTGACATGCCGGACAGACCCGTCCATCCCGCCAGCCCTTGTAGGCGATGCCCTGCGGGTGCGACAGATCCTCTCGAACCTTGTCAGCAATGCGATCAAGTTTTCGAGCGGTCCCGACCGGAAGGGTAAGGTCGAGGTGTCGGCCCGGCTGGACGGCAATGCAGGCGAGCGTGTTTGGATCGAACTCGTCGTGCAGGACAACGGGATTGGCATGGATGTGGCGACACGGGAGCGCATCTTCCATCCCTTCACCCAGGCCGACTCCTCGACCACGCGCAAGTATGGCGGCACCGGCCTGGGGCTGGTCATCACCCGGCGATTGGTCGAGATAATGGATGGCACGCTCCGATTGGAGAGCGCCCTCGGGACGGGCACCCGTTTCACCTTGCGTCTGCCCTTCCCGAAGGCGGACGAAATGCGGTTAGCCTCTCTTGCTGAGGAGACCCCTCTTGCCACGACCCTCTCCGGCCCGCCGGGGATGGACTGGAAGATTCTCTTGGCCGAGGACAACGAGGTCAACCAGGAGGTAGTCCGCGAACAGTTGGCCATGTTTGGCTGCCAGGCCGACGTGGTTAGCGATGGGCGGGAGGCCTTCGCGCTCTGGCTGCAAGGTGACCACGGAGTGGTCATCACCGACATCCACATGCCGAACATGGATGGGTACCAACTGGCAGAAGCGATCCGCGCCGAGGAGTCGAAAACCGGTGCCGGCAGGACGGTGATCATCGCGCTCACCGCCAATGTGCTCAAGGGCGAAGTCGATCGCTGCCGAGCGGCCGGCATGGACGACTACCTGGCCAAGCCAACCCCGATGCCCGTGTTGAAGGCGATGCTGGAAAAATGGCTGCCAAGCGAAGCTGATTTGGCAAGCCCGGACGTGGAGGCACCGAAGGCGAAAACCACCGGACCGGCATGCTTCGACCCGGAAATGTTGACCATGATGGTAGGAGACAACCCGGCGTTGCACCGCCGCTTTCTGGAAAAGTTTCTGGCGAATGCACCGGAGCAGATTGGCGAAATGTTTGCCGCCGCCGAAGCCGACGATACCGTGACCGCCGGCCATGTGGCCCACCGGTTCAAGTCGGTAGCCCGCTCGGTCGGCGCCATGCAACTGGGCGATCTCTGCGAACAGATCGAAAAGTCTGCCAAGGCTGGGGATTCCATCTACAAATCGCTGCTGCCCAGATTGACAATGTCGTTCGAGATGACTCGACAAAAAGTTATCGATAGCATCT
>JAMOBI010000135.1:0-6656 GCA_039908105.1 Magnetococcus sp. YQC-9 | reverse complement strand
TCACCGCACTGAAAGGGGTAATGGCCTCGCGTTTTGCGAGGTCACCGCGCCGGAAGTGGTGATGGGGTATCGAATCAATACATCATCTTCAGCAAGCGAGATCACCGCGCCGGAGATGACCCTATATCTGGCTGATAGTCAAGATCACCGCGCCGGGGGTGGGGCAGGAAGGCGCATCTCTTGGGCGGGTGGTGCGACGTATTGAACCGGGAGCGGCCACACCCGCATGAGACCGAACAGCAAGCCGATTCCTCCGATGATCATGGCACCCATCTTGATCACCATGCGGAGTTCCAGTTCCTTGATGTCGCGCTGGAGTTCCGCCCTGTTGGCTTCGATCCTGGCTTCAAGCTCCTTAATATCCCCCTTCGTTGCCAAATCCGCCAGATTGGATTTCTGCACTTCCTGAATGGCAACGGCCATACCCTTGGCCTGCGGCTCATCAAATCCAGACGCCTTGAGCGTTTCGACGAATTTCAAGGTATCAAATGTGACTGCGGCGTAACTCATCGTTTCATCTCCTGGTGGACGCTTCCGTATCTGAAAAGTTTATCTGAAATCATCCAACCCCGTCCAAGAAAATCCAGTGGACATCCTTGGACGGGGCGTGAATGGTCACTTTTCAAGCTGCAGTGTGACGGCATGAAGCTGTGGTTTAGGCACAGATGGGGCCTTTGATTCCGCTTCGGCAACCGCTGCGTCCGCCGCGCTCATGGCCAAGTCCAACGACTCGCCGATAACCGCCAGCACCTCTTGCAGACCTTCCACGCCGCGACGGTCAAATTCAACCGGACTCCATCTTGCCTGTGGGCGATCGTGTTCGTGCTCGAAGGCGTCGATGATCCATTTGTCGCACACGCTGTGCAGTGCAGGAAGGCGGTCACGCCTCTGGCGCGGCGCATGTGCGATTCAAAAACAGTCCAACGGGTGTTCCCACTTTTGCCAAGAGCGAAATGGAAGATTGGAAAGATCCTTGGGCGGATGGAGATGCGCTTGCCAGGCAGGCGGCGCTTGGTGGGCGTCATTCGCGTTTGGGGTATGGGCAGGGTTCGGGCAAGGCTTGCTCATGTCGGTGTGCTCCAGTGGTTGGCTTGATCTTTTGGAGTGGCGATCAAGGGATGTTGGGATTTTGACGAAGATTGCAGCGAAGAAATACCTCGCAACCCGAACATCCAGAAACCGTGCAAGACATCCGTAATCAGGAGATCCATGCAACCATCTGGAGGGACAGAATGCCGCCACCCGTCGTCGCAATCGTGCTTTTCGACGACGGACGAACACATACGCCAAGACGACGGAAGGAGTGCAACGGACGTTGGATGTCCATTTGATCAATCATAACTTTGTTCGCCGTCATTGGACGACAGGTGAGGTGCCAGCAGTCAAATTGGGACGCCAGGAGGCGCCACTCACGGTGAAAGCGATCTTGCGGATGAGGAAAGCAGCTTGATCATGGAAGAAATCGGTGAGGGTGGCCGATCAGATTCACGTCATGATAGGATCTTGCGAATGGTCGGAGCCCAGTGCCCCCTTGGGTGACCAGGATGAGATCACCGCGCCGAAGATGACCCTCAATCTGGCTGATGGTCAAGGTTACCGTGCCGGAGGTGGGGCAGGCAAGCGCAGCTCCTGGGCGGGTGGTGCGACGTACTGGACCGGGAGCGGCCAAATCCGCATGAGGCCGAACAACAAGCCGATGCCGCCGATGATCATGGCACCCATCTTGATCACCATGCGGAGTTCCAATTCCTTGAGCTTGGAATCCAATTCTTGCCGAGTGGCCAATCCGTCAAGGCGTCCTTTCACCTGCTGATCATTGCGATCCGCCAGCGAATCAAACCGGTCTTCCGCCTGCTTTTCACGTCTGGCCGCCAGATCATCCACACGGGCATCCATTTGCCTGATGACCATGGCCATCGCTTTCGCCTGGGCTTCGGCCTGGGCAGAGGGAACCCCGGCGCTCTCCAGCTCCTTTGCAAAGGACAGCGTATCGAACGGTATGACAATGCTGCTCATGGCGTTTCCTCCCGGATGAAATCTTCCAAAATACTCTATCCGATTCCAACCGGTTCCGTCCACGAGAATCCTTGACCCCGGCCAAGGTCTGATTCAGGATGCAACCACGGGGCCGAAAACCCCGACATAATGAAGCGGAAACCGCACCCGTCAGACCATGCGGTATTTTTGCGCCTTGAATCTGGCATTTAGAGGATGTTGGGATTTTGACAAAGAATGCAGCGAAGAAATTTTATGGTATTTTTCACGGTATGCGGAAAAATTCCATCCTGAAAACATGATAAAATTCAATATATTACTCGATGTCTTCTCCAGCGTTCACCCCGTTACCGCACCACCCGGCCATTCTGCCGATCCTCGACGCCGACTGGCTGGAACAGGCCCCACCCACCTTACGCACCAACGATTTCCTCAATTCCGTCGCCCGCTGCATAAACGACCTGCCGATCCCGATGGTGCAGCTGCGCGCCAAGGGAACCGAGGAGTCGTCCCGCCTCTTCATGACGCGCTGGCTGGCCGCGCTCCGTCAGCACGCCCCGCACCTCCGGGTGATCCTCAACGATCGCCTGGCGTGGGTCGCACCGCTCGACGCCTGCGGCGTGCATGTCGGACAGGGGGATACCCCGGCTGCCCACTGCCGGGAGCTGCTCGGCACGGATCGGATCATTGGACTCTCCACCCATACGTCCGACGAGATCCGCCAGGCCGAAGGGCTGCCGGTCGACTATATCGGCTTTGGTCCGATCTTCCCGACCCACACCAAAAACGATAGCCACGCGGTACGCGGGGTGGAGCTGCTCGCCAGGATGGTACGCATGACCCGTTTGCCGATTTTCGCCATCGGCGGCATCACACTGGAGAATCTGGCCGAGGTGGCGGCCACCGGTGCCGATGGTGCGGCGTTGATCAGCGCCTTGTGGCGTGAGGATTGGGAGCAACGCTTGCGCAGGGCGGTCGAGGTGTGGCAGCAGAACCGCCCGATGCCGTAGCAGGTCAACAGAGCGGATTTGACAGCTTGGAAGTTTCGCTTTATTGGTAAAATGCTTCTTTTGAAGAGCGCGCTAAAGTCAAAGTCAAAACCCTGGGAGAGGAATCTCCCAGACTCTCTCTTTTTTTTCACCCGTAAAAACGACACATTCCACGCCGGGTGCGGTTTACCGTTCCACGGTAAAAAAAACGCCGTCTGGAGGGCATCCATACCCCCAGACGGCGTTGCATCCAAAGAACGATCCTCCGTCAGGTTTTCCCGGACAGGAGAATCAACTCTCGAAATGGACCTCTTCGGTAACCCGCGAGACCTTCTCCTGACGCTCGGCAGCGGTCTTGCAGCTGATACAGAGATCCGTGACCGGACGGGCCTCCAGACGCCGCAGACCGATCTCCACACCGCACTCTTCGCAAAAACCGTATTCGTTCTCCTCGATCGCCTCAATGGTGCGCTTGATTTTGGAGATCAGCTTGCGCTCGCGATCGCGGGTACGCAACTCGAAGTTGCGATCGGTCTCCAACGAGGCACGATCCGTGGGATCGGCGAAAATCGCCTTCTCCTCGGTCATGATGTTGACCGTTTTTTCCGCCTCCTCCAGCAACTGCTGCTCCCACTCCAGCAACAATTGGCGGAAGAAAGCCCGCTGATTGGGATTCATGTACTCTTCGTCCTCAGTGGGACGGTATCCTTCAGGCAATTGAATATCGGCAATTTTCATGGTCAGCACTCCAGGCCAGATTATGACATCGCCTAGAATACCTGTTGACGAGGATAAAAGTCAATCCATTTCAGGCGTATTTTTCCCCATTCAATGGCATTTCGGGAAACACCTTTCCCGGATTCAAAATCCCTTTGGGGTCAAAAAGCTGTTTGATCGCGCGCTGAATGCGCAAAGATTGGGGATCGAGTTCGCGATCGATGAAATCGCGCTTCATGATACCAACCCCGTGTTCGCCCGAGAGCGTGCCGCGCAGGGCGAGCACCAGGTCGAACACCTGTTCCAGCGCCTGGGCCACCCGGGCTTTCAAGGCCGGATCCGCCGGATCGGTCAGGAGATTGACATGAATGTTGCCATTGCCGGCATGTCCGAAACTGACGATCGGAACTCCGCTCTCCTCAGAGATGCGCGCCAGTCCGGCCACCAGCTCGGCCAGACGGGTCACTGGCACCACCACATCCTCGTTGATGCGTTTGGGCGCCATGCGGGTCAAGGTTGGGGAGAGGGCGTAACGGGCGGCCCAGATGCGTTTGGACTCGGCCTCATCGCGGGCAACCGCCACTTCCAGCGGAGAGAACCCCTCCAGCCGCACGCGCAGGGCGTCGGCCTGTGAATCAACACCAGCATGCGAACCTTCGACCTCAATCAACAGCAGAGCCCGTCCGTCGGGATGACACACCGCAGGCAGGGTGCCACGCACCAACTCCAAGGCCGCCGGATCGAGAAATTCCAGAGCCGACGGCGGCTCCCCCCGGCTCATGAGACCGGCAACCGCTTGGGCTGCGGACTCCATGTCGGCAAAAGTGGCCTTCAAGGTGCGGCGAGCCTCGGGCACGGGTGCCAGTTTCAGGATCGCCTCGACCAGCACGGCCAAAGTTCCCTCGGAGCCGATCAGCAGTTGGGTCAGGTCATAGCCTACCACACCCTTGGTGGTATAACCGCCGACGCGCATCGCGCTGCCATCGGGAAGAAGCACGGTCATGCCCAGTACCCAATGACGGGTCACGCCATATCGCACCGCGTTGGGACCGGCGGAACACATCGCCAGATTGCCGCCGATGGTGCAGACGCGCGCCGAAGAGGGGTCAGGCGGCCAGAAAAGCCCGTGTTCGGCCAGACGGCGCCCCAACTCCGCGTTGACCACGCCAGGTTCGACCACCGCGAACCGGTCTCCCGGCTCAATGGCCAGAATGCGGTTCATGCGTTGCGTGGAGAGCACCAACCCACCCCGCACCGCCAGTCCGCCGCCCACGCAACCGGTTCCGGCCCCGCGCGGCACCACCGGAATCCCGGCCTCATGACAGATCCGCAATGCCCCGGCCACCTGGTCGCGGCGCTCCGGCAGGGCCACGGCCCACGGCACGAAGCGGTTGCCGCTGTTGTCGCGCGCATAGGCTTCGCGTTGCGCGGCATCGGTCAGCAGAGCGCCCTCACCCAGGAGACCGAGCAACGCGGAACGCACCCCCTCCGGCAGATCAGAACTTGGAATCAACCGTGCCATCCGGACGCCTGGTAGCACCGCCTGCGCCGCCTCCATTTGCCGAACCACCCTGATTGGTCACCTCCACGGGCCTGGTGCTCTCCCCTTCCCCTCCCATGCGGGCCGGCGGACGACCCTCCCTTTTCGACGACGGCTCCGAACGGTTCAACTGTTGAGACTTCGGGTCGATCTCGATGTAGGAGACCACCTCCTTCACGCCCCCCACCTGACGGGCCACCTCGACCGCACGATTGCGTTCGGCGACCGACTGGGCCGTACCGGTGAGATAGACGATCCCCTTGGTGGTCTCGACGTGAATATCCAGACCGCGCACCAGTTCATCGGTGAGAAGACGGACTTTGACCTCGTTGGTGTACCAGGCGTCCTTGGTCAACTCGCCGAACGTGGCATGTTGAACTTTCAATTCGGAGTGCACCTTCACCACCCCGCGCGTTGCCTTGGCAATCGAGATGGCGGTGTCGATCTCGGCCTGCGAGGCCGCCGTACCGGTCAGAAGCACCGCACCCTGATAGACGCTCACGTTGATGTTGGCGGCACTCACCTTGTCGCTGCGCATGTAGTAGCTGCGCAGTTTCATGGCCAGCATGTTGTCCTCAATGGCCCCCTCCGGACTGCGACGCTCGCCCAAAAATCCGCTAGTGGCCGCCCCACTGGACGAATCCGCCGGCACGCAAGCAGCCAATCCCAGCATGGCCACCAGGGGCAGAAGGCCCCGATAAAGAGTCGAACGGCTCATCGATTCATCCCTCCTTGCAGCATCGTCAACAAAAATGACACTTGAAGCCTGCCAATGGCACGCTGTGATTTCTGACATGCATAAATCATTCCCATCCGGGACGAAACGCATCCGCGATCACCTCGACCTGCCAGCACCACCCCGCGCGCCATACCAGAATCGCATCGAACCGACAGGCGCATCCCTCCCATTCCGGATGGTGTCGCAGATAGTTATCCGCCAATTGCACGAGGCGACGCCGCTTGTGAACATCAATGGCATCCCCCGGCTCTCGACCCGTTGCAACATGCCGCGCCTTGATTTCACAGAAGATCAACGTTTCGTCGCGCCAAGCCACCAGATCGATCTCGCCACCCTTCGAGCGCCAATTGCGCGCGAGAATCCGGTATCCGATCCGTTTCAAATGCCGTGCGGCCACCCCTTCGGCCAAAAAACCGAACCATTTGCTGTCCACGCCCTCCTCCGCACCACTCCGCAGGCCACGACGGACAGTCCGACTGGTACCTTGGAGCCTGACGATCATCATGCCACAAGATACCCTCCAATCTCCAGACGGATGCGTCTGCAAGAAAGTTCTCGATTAAACCGCACCTGCTTTGGGATGCGTAGTTTTTTGCAAGGCTGCGTGCAAGATGTGAGCGTCGTTTCCAAAAAGCGGAAACGACGCTCACGAAGGCCGCGCGCGGCGCATTTTTCG
>JAMOBI010000134.1:0-14771 GCA_039908105.1 Magnetococcus sp. YQC-9 | reverse complement strand
GCCCGGTCCAACCACCTTCAACTTGCCTACAGCGGGCATGCCGCCACCCCAGCCGCGTCCGCCGGCAGAGGAGCCCGCAGACAAATCGGTGACCCCGGAGGGCAGCTATACCGTGCAACTGGGAGCCTTCTCCACCGAAGAGAAAGCCAATGCACTGATTGCCAAACTGGCCCCCTTGAAACTCGACGGCAGAGCGATTCCCGTCTCGCAGCAGCCGATCAAGACGGGCGGCGGCAAAACGATGTACCGGGTGCGCATGGGACCGTTTGCCAACGCGCAAAAGGCACGCAACGCCGCCGCGCTGGCCAGCCGTCAGGCTGGAATCGATGGCACGGTGCTCGGTCCCGGACATTGACCCGCACCCACGGGAATACCGGGGGCTCTCATCGCCCCCGAATCACCCTCACCCTCCTCATCCTCCACGCCTTCTTGGCCCCTTGAGCACCCGCAGCAGCCCGGTCACCTCCTCGCGGTCGTGATAGAGCTGGCGGAATTCGAGTCGAGAGCCGATTCCCGCAGCGCGCAACACCCCCGTCAAACGCTCCCGACAGATCTCCAGCTCCTCGAAACGCTTTTTCATCGGCAATTTGAGATTGAACAACGCCATCCGACACCAACCGGACAACGCCCAGTTGGCGATCAACTCCACAATGCGACGCGGCTGCTCCACCATGTCACAAAACAGCCAATCAACCGGCTTAACCGGTCGATAGCGAAAACCATCCTCCCGCACATGCCGCAATTGGGTCACCCCGCGCAACTCCGGCGCCAAATCGGCCCGATCGACTGCCGTCACCGTCACCCCATCGGCCAACAACATGCGACTCCAACCACCCGGCGCAGCCCCCAGGTCAACCGCCGTGCGTCCGGCACACAACCACGAGGCCCGCTCCTGCGGCGTCAACAGAAGAACGAGCGCCTCTTCCAGTTTCAACGCCGCACGACTTGGGGAGGAGGCCGGACGCCGCAACCGGGGAATCCCCATCGGCCAGCTCAACGCCTCACCGACCACTGAAATACCGGTCAACGCCTCGGTTCCGGAGAGCAACACCACCTCGGCTCGCACACCCTCCTTCCCGTTTAATTCCATCAGCCAGCCACGCTCGCGCATGCCGGCCTCCAGCCGCCCGTGCAACGCCCGACCAAGCGGTGCCAAGGCCCGTCCCTCCTCGGAATCGGGCGCGCCGATCCAGAGTGCGACAAACGGTCCGTGGGTTTTCGCCAGCCTCTCGATCCGCATCAACAATGGCGCGATCCGATCACCCGGAGGCAACGACGCTCCCCCCGCATCGACCGCCAACAGATGCCGGGCAAAAACCAACGGCGGATTATGCAGTTTACTCAACAGTGACCGTGATACACCCGGCATTGCAGGAGCAAAGAGCACCCAGCCGGATCGCTCGGGCGCCTCACTCGAACCGGCCACGCCCATTCGCGCGGCACGGGCATCCATCTCCGACCGGGTCTCTTTTTCAAACCCTGGCCGGCAATAGACGAACAGCCGGGTGCAAGGATCCATCCCTTCAAAGACCTCCACCTCATGTTTGTGCAACCGGCAGCACCACGGGGAACCGTGGTCAGCTTCTTGACATCCTTATATATTACCTCGATGCTCAGCAATTCAATAGCGCCACTCCATCTCAAACCCGAACACCTCGGGATTCGGCTGATGCAGCAGCCAGATACGATTCAACTCTTCGTCACGCAGGCTCTTGTTCTGTTTGTGGGTCAAACTGACCGCACTGAAAATCGTTCCGGAGTACCAGCCCAACTCCACCACACCCAACGCAGCACCCAGACCGGAAACCCCCTTGGAAAAGGCTTGAATCGTCCCAGCCAAAAGCAACCCATTGGAGAGAAATGCCATACCCGCATCCTCCGGGCGATCCAGATAGAGATGACCGGCTCCCGGCAGCGCTGCGGTCAGCAGACCCGAAATCCACGGATCCTTGTAGGGGAGTTTCGGCAACTGATCCAGTTCACGCATCAATTCGTAAACCGGTTCTGTTAATTTCGGATGATCAACGGCCAAAAGATGGCCGCGCGCCACCTCCTCCTCACCCGGTTTCCCCATCGCCAGCCATGCCAAACGCAACCGCGACAGGGCACTCAACTCGGTGGACATACCCATCTCGGCCAACCGTTGATAACGCCTCTCTGCCTCCTCACGCACACCGGCCCTCTCGTAGATCAATCCCATGCGCAGCAGTGCCATGGGAATGAACGGACTCTTTGGATAGGCGCCACCCAGCTCTGCGAACGCCCGCAAGGCGGCATCCCCTTCGTTGGCCTGCGCCAGATTGACGGCCAACCGGAACATCGCCTCCTCAAGCCGGGGAAACTCCTTTTCCGGACCACGGCGCCCTGCCGACACATAGCGTCCGAACTCGGTTGCGGCCCGTTTGTGATCGTTTTTCTTCTCCAGATCCACGGCAAAAGCAAACACCTCCTCCGGGGCATTGAGATAGCCCCCTTTCACACCCGCTGGCCAACCGATCAGGCAGACCAACAACAGCACGAAGAGGCGTAACCGGGTCTTCATTTAATGAACTGGTTCATCTCGAAAATGGGCAACAACACCGCCACGACCACATAACCGACGACACTTCCCATGATCAGAATGATCACTGGTTCCACCAGATGCATCAACCGTTCCAACGTCTGTTCGATCTCTTCACGATGCAACCGCGCCGCCCGCTCCAACATCCCCTCCAGACTTCCGGATCGCTCTCCGGCCTTGATCATACGAATCGCCAACCCTTGAAAATGACCGGTACGCTCCAGGGCATCGGCCAGCGAATCCCCGCGCTCCACCGCCTTGGCCACCTCCAGGATACCATTCCGTACCGTGACAAAACCAGTCGCATCCGAGGTCACCTGCAGACTGCCGATCACCGGCACACCACTTTTCAACAGCAAGCCAAGCAGTTGGCACACCCGCATGGTCGCCACCATCGACAACAACTCCCCGAGCAGAGGCAACCGCCACCACCAGCGCTCCACCTTGGGACGCCCCTTGGCCGAACGGGCCCACGCGGCAAACAGCACGATCGCCACCAGCAGAGCCATCCCGCTCCACACCCCCCAATCACGCACATAATCGCTGATCGCCAACAGCGACCGCGTGACCATCGGCAAGGATTGTTGCGTCTCCTTGAAGACCACCGTCACCCTGGGCACCACCACGGTCACCAGAAACACCAGAATCATGACACCCACGATGGCCATGACCGACGGGTAGATCATGGCGCTGATCAACCGTCCGCGAATGCGCCGCTCCTCCTCCATGACCTGGGCCAGACGCTCGAAGACGATATCCAACGCCCCGCCTCCGCCCCGTTCACCCGCACGCACCAGACTGACATACAGGGGCGGAAAAATGCGCTCGTGTCGGGCCAGCGCCTCGGATAAAGACAACCCCTCCCCCACGTCGTTGCGAATCGTCGCCACCACCTCGCGAAACGGACCGGTGCGGATCTGCTCCTCCACACTGCTCAACACCTCCATCACCGGAAAACCAGCCGCCAAAAGAGTGGCCATCTGTCGGGTAAAGACAATCCGCTCGCGCATCGAGGGCAATGGCGCACGCGATTTCCAGAACCAGCGTTTTGCCGTGCGTTGGGGTGCCTCCCCCCCTTCGAGCCGTTCCAGAAGGGTTGGATAAATTTCTTGTTGTTTCAACAAACGGCGCGCGTCGCGTTCCGAGTCGGCATCGAGCACCCCCTTGACCTTGCGTCCACCGCCCGCGCGCATCCCTTCGTAACGAAAAACCGCCATCAGACCACCTCACCGCGCTCCTGGGTGACGCGAAACACCTCCTCTAAGCTGGTGATCCCTTCCGCAGCCTTGAGCAGTCCCGCCTCGCGCAGCGAGGTCATCCCCTCTTCACGCGCCATGCGATGCAGCTCCAAGTCCGAGGCGCGCCGATCGACCAAAGCACGGATCGCCGAACTCATGGTCAACAACTCGAATACCGCAGTACGGCCCAGATAGCCGGTTCCCATGCAGTGCGAACACCCTTTGGGCCGGTAGAACCGAACAGCCGGCGGCAAAATGGCATGACTTTCACCACAGCTGGCGCGCAACAAAACCTCATCCGGGGTGAACAGCTCCTTGCAGTGCTCGCAGAGTCGACGCACCAGCCGTTGCGCCACCACCCCGTCCACCGATGAGCTGACCAGAAACGGTTCGATCCCCATGTTGACCAGACGGACCACCGCCCCCACGCTGTCGTTGGTGTGCAGGGTGGAGAAGACCAGATGGCCGGTGAGGCTCGCCTGAATGGCGATTTCGGCGGTCTCCAGGTCGCGGATCTCGCCCACCATGATCACATCCGGATCCTGACGCAAAATCGAACGCAATCCCGAAGCAAAGGTCAAACCGATCTTCGGGGCCACCTGGATCTGGCCCACGCCGACCAGCGAATATTCGATCGGATCCTCGATGGTGATGATGTTCTTCTCCGAGGTATTGATCGCGGAGAGGATCGAGTAGAGCGTCGTGCTCTTGCCGCTGCCGGTCGGTCCGGTGACCAGCATGATGCCGTGACTGGCGGTCATGCGGGTTTGAATCCAGCCCATTTGCAACGCGGTCAGGCCCAGCTCGGCCAGACCGGTCCGCTCGCCCTGTTTTTCCAACAGACGCATCACCAGCCGTTCGCCGTAATGGCCCGGCAGCACCGATACGCGCACGTCGATATCCTGGCTTGCCACCTGCACACGCAATGCCCCATCCTGCGGCAGTCGTTTCTCGGCGATATTCAATCCGGCCATCACCTTGATGCGCGACATGAGCGGCGCCTGCACCGGTTTTGGGGGACGCAGCGCCTCGTGCAGCAGACCATCGACCCGGAAGCGGACAATCAGGTTGTTCTCGAACGGTTCGATGTGGATATCCGAGGCACGGTTGCGCAGCGCCTGGATGATCAGCGAGTTGACCAACTGGATGATCGGGGCATCGTCATCCGACTCCAAAAGATCCGGTTTTTCCGCCAATTGGCTGGCGAGCATCGAAGGCGGCAGCTCGTCGAGCACGTTTTCGACCGCGATGCCGTGCTCCTGATGCACCCGTTGCAGGGCATCGAGCAGTTGATCCTTGGGAACCTGGATCGGTTTGATCGGCTCGTCGATGCCGAGGCGGTACTGATCGAGGGCGTAGGGGTCGGTCTGTGTGGTGATCCACACCTCCAGACGTCCGTTTTCCGTCTTCCAGGCCGGCAGAAACAGGGAGCGTTTGGCCACGGCAAAGGGGAGCGAGCGGGCGATGGCGGGAGAAAGACGTTCGGACGGGGTTTCTGGTCTGTTCATCAAACCCACCGATAAAGATCCCGTAGCCATTCGGGATCGTACTATTACAGGGGTCCGGGGACCGAAGGTCCCCGGCAGGGGTTTGGGGACGGAGTCCCCAAGGTTTTGCCTTTGACTTTCGCGCGCTCTTCAAAAGAAGCGGTTTTTGCGAAAAATGCGCCGCGCGCGGCCTTCGCGAGCATCGTTTCCGTTTTTTGGAAACGATGCTCGCATTTTGCACGCGGCCTTGCAGAAAACTACGCATCCCAAAACAGGTGCAGTTTAGGTGTGGTTTAAGTTCTTGACCTCGCCCATGGGGTCATGACAAAGCCGCCTGCCGCGACCTGTTTTGGCCATGCTCTTTTCGGATACGTTTTGCAAAAGCGCAAAACGTATCCGAAAAAACCAAGGCGGCGCGCGGCGCATTTTTCGGTGGTGCCTTACGTTAACTTAGCGGATCAACCAAGCTGATTTGACTGATTGCGGTGGTCTGGCACGCCAGTCACTCAACCTTAAAACCTCTGTCACGCGGCTTTGTTCTTGGGCCAAGGCTTGCGGGATTGTTTTGCAAAAGACGCAAAACAATCCCGCAAGCCTTGGCGGCGCGCAGCGCATTTTTCGCAAAAGGCGCGAAAAATGCTTCTTTTGAAGAGCGCGCTAAAGTCAAAGTCAAAACCCTGGGAGATGAATCTCCCAGACCCTCTCTTTTTTTCACCAGTAAAAGCTACTCATCCCAAGCTGTGTGCGGTTTCGTAAAGGCAGCACCAAAATCCACCCCACCACCTCAATTCCCCTCGATCGCCGGTCTCCACCGAATCGGATAGACGCTCTTGCCTTCCTTCTTCTTGAACTCAGAGGCCGCACGCTGGGCATCCTTCTCTGCCGCATAATGACCAATTCGCACCGAATAACGCGGCTTGCCATCGCGATCCAACTCACGCACCACACTGGCCGCATACCCCTTGGCGATCCACTTGCCCGCCGTCTCCCGAGCCCCTTCCAGATTATCACCATACTCGACCTGTAACGCGTACCCATCCACCGCCCGCGCCACCGGCACATCACCGGCCCCCTCAACAGCAGATTCGACTGCTGCGGCACTCGGCTCAGCCTTGACCGGCTTGACCACCGACCGCTTCTCCGACAAATCCTCCTTCTTCACGCTCGACCGCTTCTCCGGCAGCTCCTCCTTTTTCACCGCCGGGGCGCGCTTGAGCGGCGCATCCTCTGGCCGAACCGTTGACTCTGTTTTGTGAACCGGTTTCTTGTCATCATGAACCGGTTTCGCATCGATTTCACCCCTCTGCCCAGCCTTATCCTCCTCCTTGGGCGGCACATACGGCAGAATCCGGTCAAACTCCGGCAGCGTCGACGGGGGCAACGTCCGGATCACATCCGACCCCTTTGACTCTGCCGCGCCCCAAATCTCACGCGCAGCCTGATACTTGTCGGAGGAGATCTTCACCAACTCATCGAACTGATTGGTGATCACCGGTCGAATGAACACCATCAGATTGGATTTGTTGCGCGACCGGCTGGTCTTCTTGAACAACTCACCCACCCCGGAAACACCACCCAAACAAGGCACCATGCCCACCTGATCGCTCTGCTCCTCCTTGATCAGACCGCCGAGCACGATGGTATTGCCGCTTTTCAGATTCACCGTGGTCTTGATGGAACGCTTGTTGGTCACCACACTGCTGCCCAGAGTGCCGGCATTCAACTGATCCATGCTCTTCGGGGTGATGCTGGACTGCTCCTGATAGATCTTCATCTCCAGCCACTCATCCTCGATGATCCGTGGCGTCACCCGCAAGGTCAACCCCACATCCTTGCGCTCCACGGTCTGCGAGGTGACACCCGGCGTGGTGGTGGCCGTGGCAGCGGTCGACGTGGTGGTGCCCGAGACGATCGGAATGTTCTGACCAACGATGATCTCCGACTCGATACCGTCCATGGTGACGATGTTGGGGGTGGCGAGAATGTTCACATCCCCTTCCGACTGGAACGCCTTGATCAAGGCCGGAATGTTCGGCACCGTGGTCGTACCCCAGGTGATCGTCCCCTTCATCAACCCCAGGGCCATGCCATTGCCCATGTCCAGCGGATTGGTGATGGCCTCGCCGAAGGAAGATCCCCCAAAACCGGTAACAGCCTTACTGCCAGGTGTGGTCGGAATATTGCCGAACCGCCACTCCACACCGAATTCAGCCGCGCGCTCGGCAGTCACCTCGATGATCAACGCCTCGACATGCACCTGCAAACGTCGCTTGTCCAAGCCCTGGATGATCGGCAGCAAGGTGCGATAATCCTCGGGTGTGGCAGCGATCACCAGCGTATTGGTCGATTTCTCGCCCACCACGTTCACCGAACGCATGAACTCCAAAGGTTTCAACTCCTCGCCGCCCGCCTTCGCCGCATTCGAGGTGCCCATCAAACTGGTCAACACCTTGGCGATCGCTTCGGCCTCGCTGTTGCGTGGATAGTAAAGATGGAGATTCCCGGAGGTCGAGACCACCGGATGATCCAAACCGGCGACCAGGTTTTCGATCTCCTTCACCTGCTCCTTGGGGCACACCACGACGAGAATATTGCTGCGCGCATCCCCGAACACCTTCACCCCGACATCCTCCTTGCGACGCCGGGTGTTGAAATCGGTATAAATCGAATTCACCAGCTTTTCGACCGCTGTTGCCGAAGCATGACGCAGACGAAATAGACGACGCTCGGCCAATCCGACCGGCACATCCATCGCCTCAATCAGGATGACCAGCTTGTTGACCACCACTGCGGCATCGGTCACCACCAGCGCATTGGTCGGCACATGGGCAGCCAGCGATCCCCAGGGGTGCAACAGCGGCTTCAAGGTCGCGGCCATGGAGTTGGCATCCACGAACTGCAAGCGCACCAGACGACTTAAAACCATCTCCTCCTTGGGAGGTGTCGGCAACGGTTGCAATACCGGCGTGCCGCCTTCAGCCACTCCGGACTTCAACGGCACGATCTTGAAAGCCCCGTCACGCTCGACCACGGTCAATTCGTGCACGCTCAAAATCGATTCAAAGATCTTCTCCGCCTCGCCGACCGAAACCGGCGTGGGGGTCACCACCGTCACCTTGCCCTTCAATCCGGGATCCAGCACATAGTTCTTGCCGGTCATCTCGGCAACAAACCGCACCACCTGGGAGAGTTCAACCCCCTGGAAATCCATGGTGACGCGATCACCCGGACCTGGCATCACGCCCGCAGAGGTCGCATCCGAAGCTTTGGAGGAGGATCCCCTGGTCACGGTGGTGGTTTCTGCGGACGACGTGGCGCCACTTCTTCCTGCATTCGCCGCATCCGCTGCCGGAGATTGCACCGGGGGAGGCACAGGCGCACCCATGCCGGGCCCAGCCCCATCTCCGGAACGCGCCGCTCCACCCCTGCCCAACGGACCCGCTTCCGCACACGAAACGGAGAACAACAAGATCAACACGATGCGTAACAAACTCATGCGCACGCTTCCGATTCCCGCCAGGATTGCTATGACGATCAATTGCCGATGGTCAATTCAAGGGTCATGGGTTGATTATCCCGAATCATGTCGATCCGTACCGAGGACAAACCTTTCAGCTGGCCGGCCAACTGCCCGATCTTCTGGGGATCGGTGACCGGAATGCCGTTGACCTGCCGAATCACGTCATCGTTGACCAAACCCAACTTGGTGAACTCGGTTTTTGACTCCGAAAACTTCAACCGGTAGCCAACCGAATCACTCCCCTGATAAAACGGCGTGATGTTCACACCCGCAAGCAGCCCCATGCCCTTGCCCAGCATGGTATCATACTCCTGTCGGGTGAGAGTGCCCAGGGTTGCAGTGGTTGAGGCGGAAGCCGGTGAGGCGGCACCGGAAGTCGCCAGCTGGCCTGCCGCACCCTCTGGACGGAGTGCATCGAGCATGACGATCCGCTCGATGCGACCACGATTGTCGAAGTAAACGGCATTGCGTTCGATCTTCTTCAAGAACGCCCCGTCCACCTCCTCACCGATCTGCAGAACAATCTGGTTGTTGGGATCTTTCTTGCGGGTCAGAACGGCCCAGGAGTGCTGCGGCAAAAGCATGGAACCGATCAGATTCAGCTCCAGCTTGGAGTCAACCACCGTCTCTTTCACCACCGGAGGTGGTACGGGTGGCTTCTCCTTCTCCACCACGGTCTCCCAGGGGTTGAAGGCGCGCATCCCCTCCAAAAGGGTCGTGCTGGATACCACCCGGTTTTGTGCCGTTTGACTCTTTTCGGATTGCGCGGCTGTCGAACCGGCAACCGGTTGACGATCGGGCACAGCGAGCCAAGTGACGCGGGCAAGCTCCAGGCCGAGGCAGGCGGCCAGCAAAAAGGGCGCGACACGCGCGCCCAGATGGTTCCACGAAGCAGGAGTCATGTTCGATCGCAACAGTTTGCTGTTTGAGCCCTCTCAACATTCCGAGGTCCAAAAGATCGTTCCCTTCAGCCAATCACACGGTCTGAACAACAACGGAAGCGGACCTTGCGATCCGCTCCCGTTTGCAACCAACCTCAACCCATCGCCTTGGCGAGCGATCTCCTGCGCCAACCGACCACCGCCACCGGCACGACGATCAGCAGCGCCAACACACCCAAGGCCAACGACATCGAACCGGACATCAACAGCCAGCTCATGCCGATCAACGGCAGCAACAGCACCCGCACCACCGGCTTGACCGCATCGTTCTCACGCAGCCAATCCGCCGCCGCCGGGCTCCAGCTGTAATACTGCTCCACGAACCAGGTACCCGCCGCATTGGTCAACAGGTAACGGTCGCGGAACTCACGCAACAGTTTGACATACGGCGCCTCGTAGGAACCATAAGCCGCCGTGGCGATGAAGCAACCACCGCCCCCACCGCTGACAGCACCACTGCTCGTAACAGCGGTATCCGGCAGTCCCACGGAAAAGTGCGGCATCTTCACGGTGATCGAAGGCGAACCACCGTTGTTGCAGTTGAAGGTGATCGGCAAGGATTCAACCTTCGCAGGATCCTTCAGGTCAGCCAGCGTCGAGGCGATCTTGAAGACATAACCGCTCTCCATACGCGATTTCACCGCAGCATCACACACCGTCTCACCGGTGGTCATCTTCTGCTCGACCACCTTCTTGCTCACCGGCACCTCGATCGGAATACCGACACTGCTGTCGATGATCGAGTTGCCCTTGGCCGTGGACTGCGGATTGCCATTCTTGTCGGTGGCAAACATCTTGATTTCGATCGCTTCACCGCCGGTCAAGGCATCCGATGCAGCACCATCGAGCTTGACCGCGTTCACCTTGGTGACCACGTTCACGATGGTCGCGTCCTTGATCGCATTGGCCGGAATCGCAATGCCCACCTCCTTGATGACTGCCGAATCGCTCACGCCTGGGAAGGTAATATCCTTGAAGTCCGGCGTATCGGTCTTGTCACTCAAAGGAATGGAGGTCGCATTGGCCTCCACAAAGGTGGAGGTCTGCACGCCGCTCGCCGTGCTCAAGGTCGGACTCAGAGTCTCGGTGCTGCCGGAAATCGTCTGGCGGAGTGACCAACTCGGTCGCCGTGGGCGCATTGATCACCCAGGTTCCGGATGCCGTATGGCAGGCGGCCAGGGTCGTCGGAGCCGGTGTCGTTTGACTGCTGCAGGAGGTCACAAAAGTGCCAACCGTTCCCGCCGTCGACAGATCGGCAATCTTGGCGGAACTGCTGTCGGTGATCACATCCTTGGCCGCGATCACCAGACGATCCGGGCTTAAACTCGCAACATCCACCATCACGGTGTAGCTGTACGGGCTCGTCGTCGTAACCGTACCGAATGCGCGCTTGCCCGTTGCATCCAGAATCGAGATGGAGAGATCCGTCAAAGTCGCTGCGGTTTTCCCTTGCACGCTCCCCGTGAACTGGATCGGCTTGGCAACCGATTTCAAGCTCACGGTACCCGTGGTCTGGCTGCTCTCCAGCGTGATGCTGTTGTTCAGATACGAGGTGGTCGCCGGTCTGACATCAAAGGTGTATTTCCCACCCGCCGGCAGCGAGAAGGTCGCCTTGCCATCCGTACCCGTGGTTTGATCGACCCAATCCTGATTGAACTCCGTTTTCAACGTCGTCTTGTCACGCAGGATGACCTTGGCGCCATTCAAGGCCGTGCTGCCATCGTTGACGGTCAGGGTGTAACTGGCCATCGGCACGATCGACACCGAGTCGGAGTAGGCCGTGGCCCAAGCCGCAGCCGACTCACCGCTCGTGGCGGTCGCATCCTTCAAGACCGCCTTGACCTTGAAGCTCGTCAATTTGGTCAGCCCTGAGGCCGCCACCAGATACCTCTTGGCCGGATAGCTGTTATCCACAGTCGTTGCGGAAGCTTCCAGAGTATAGGCACCACTACCCACAGCCGTCGGTTGATTCTCCGACAGTCCAGCGATCTTGTTCGTGCTATCCGCAACCAGAGACAATGGATCCACCACCGTCAACTTGAATGTATCCGTCGCTTTGCCACCGAGTACCGTAACCGACTGCCCGAAATCCGTCGAGAGCATCGAAGTCGTGGGCGCATTGGCGGCATTGGCGATCGTCACCTTGTAGGGCACGTTGACCGTCATATCCTTGGTCCAACCGGAACTCGGATCGGTCACGCTCACGGTGTAGACCCCGGCAAAGGCACCGGAAGTCGGCGGCGTGAAGGTGTAGACGCCATTGGTGGCGGTCAGGGTTTGCGCCGAGGTGTAACCCGGACCCGTGACACTCACCGCCAGCGTACCGGCACCACCGGCCACGGAGAAGCGCAAACCCGTACCACCGCTGATGGCACTTTGCGGCTTGGAAAGGTCGATCTCCGTGGAGGATCCATCCTTGAAGGAGAGCGCCGACTTCACCACAACGGTCACATCGGTGGAAATCTCCGTGTACTTGCTGCTCTTGATGGTCACCGTAACGCCATCGGTCGCGGCCAACGCCTTGAGATTACCCGCCGTGTCGACACTCACCTTGGTCGCATCGGCTGAGGTGAAGGTGTAGGTCGCATTGCTGCCGCCACCTGCCGGTACCAGCTTGAAGCTGTTGCGGCTGCCGGTGGTCACGGTATCCAGATAGACCTTGCCCGCCGTCACACCGCTTGCGGTGATCGGATCCACCACTTCGATGGTGGCCGTGGTGGAGGCGTTCTCGGTACGATCCGCACCCGCGCTGGTCTTGCCGTTGTAGGTGGTCACCGTATCCTTGACCGTCACGGTGAAGGTGCCAGTCTTGTTAGAGGTGGTGATGGCACAGCTGCTGTTGGTGGACTGGGCGGCAACCGTCGCAACGGAAGTGTCGCTGCTGGTGCAGGTGTAGCTGCCGTTACCACCGCTGATGATCAACGAACTGTCGGTCTTGTTCACCAACAGAGCCGATGCCGTGCTCTTGGAGGTGGTCACCGGGGCGTAAATGGTCACAGAAGCGGTGGGATTGACCGCCGTGCCACCCACATTGCCCGAGACGGTCAGAGTGACCGGCGTGGCTCCGGTCGCAGCCAGAGCCGTCAAGGTCGAAGAGGTGCCCGAAGCGCTGCTCAGGCTGCCAGCCGTGGTGCTGCTGTTGGCCCAACTCGGTGTGGTCGTCGACTGCCCCACCACGGAAAAGAGTTTGCTGTCGCCAACCACCAAAGTCGCACTGGACGGATTCACCGAGAAGGGCGCCAGGGTGAGGGTGGCCGTGGTCGCGGTGGCACCCGTCGAAGTACCATTCACCACGATTGTCCGCGTCGCTGTGGAGGCCACATCCTGAGCCAGGGTGGTCAAGGTGGTGCCAGCCACACCAGCCGTCGGCGCCAACGCCAAGGTCGAAGTCAGGGTACCATAGGTCGTGGCATCCAGGCTCAAGGTGACGGTGTTGGTCGAACCGGTCGCCACGTTGTCGTATTGATCCAAAAGCGTACCGGTCACATACACGGTATTGGCATTGACCGCGCTGAGCGTGAGCGCCTGACTGGCCGCACCGCCCTGCGTGGACGACAGACCGATGATCAGTTTGGTCGGCGTGCCGTGCGTGCCAGTCGCCGTAATCGGGGTCGCCAAAGCCACACTACCGATCGAGGCCGAAACCGTATTGGTGCCTGCCGTTTTGCCCAGGGTCAACGTCGTGCTGGCAATACCGCTGGCATTGGTTTTAACGGTCGCCGGGCTCAACGAAGCGGTTCCGCCGCCACCCGTCACCGAGAAGCTGACATCCGCATCCGCCACCACATTGTTGTTGGCATCCTTGACCAACACCGTAAGCGGATTGGCCAAAGCCGTGCCCGCCGTTCCGGTTTGACCGCTGCCGGAGTTCACGGTGATGCTCGCCGCTGCCCCCGCTTTGGCCGTATGGTTGAAAGTCACCGACGGGAACTCGTTCTGAGCCGTCGTCACCGTGACCGTCTGCGTGCCAGCCGTGTTGCCCAGGGTAAAGGCCGTGGCCGTCGTGAGCGTATTCGTCCCGTTGGCGAACTTGCCGTCCGAGGCCGTGAACGTGACATCCTTCTGTTGCGTGATCGTCACACCACCCGAGGTCAACGTGACGCTCATCAGATTTCCAAGCGCCGTACCAACCGTACCGTTCTGCCCATCGTTACCCTTGGTCATCTGATTGAACGCCAACACGATCGGCAATTTGGCATTGGCCTGGATGGAACCAGTCGATGCATTGACCTCCAACGTCAGCGACGTCGTACCAGTTTGAACCGCTGTGGTCAATGTGGTCGTCGCAACACCGCTTTGCGCCGGCTTGGTCGCCTGGCTCAAGGAACCGTAGTTGGCATTGCTGAGGGTAAAGGTGACGTTCGTGCTGCTGTCCTCGGTGGCGATGTTGCCGAATACATCCTTGAGCGTACCGGTCAAGTTCACGGCAGTCGCTGATGTGGCGCTTACCGTGGTCTTGTCCGCACTCAAGACCAACTGGGTGACGGCACCAGCATTCCCCGTGGCCGAAAACGGCGTAGACAGGCTGACACCGTTGACCGTGGCCGAAACCGTATTGACGCCGGCGATCTGGCCCAGGGTCAAGGTCGTGCTGGCAATACCGCTGGCATTGGTTTTAACGGTCGCCGGGCTCAACGAAGCGGTTCCGCCGCCACCCGTCACCGAAAAGCTGACATCCGCATCCGCCACCACATTGTTGTTGGCATCCTTGACCAACACCGTGAGCGGATTGGCCAAAGCCGTGCCCGCCGTTCCGGTTTGACCGCTGCCGGAGTTCACGGTGATGCTCGCCGCTGCCCCCGCTTTGGCCGTATGGCTGAAGGTCGCGGTTGGGAAATCTTGAGCCGTCACCGTGACCGTCTGCGTGCCAGCCGTGTTACCCAGGGTAAAGGCCGTGGCCGTGGCGACACCACTGACCGTGGTCACCGTGAGCGTATTCGTCCCGTTGGCGAACTTGCCGTCCGAGGCCGTGAACGTGACATCCTTCTGTTGCGTGATCGTCACACCACCCGAGGTCAACGTGAC
>JAMOBI010000133.1:0-6983 GCA_039908105.1 Magnetococcus sp. YQC-9 | reverse complement strand
GGGTTCTATCGCCCTTTTTCCAGCATCTTGTGCTGTCGCCGATCAGAAATGCTCCGTTATTAATCGCCATGGTCACTTCTGACTCAATGGTGGAATATTCAAATCCGACAGGCTGCTAGCCGATCCATGATAAGAACCGGCAGCCTTCCAATCAACTTCCGGACCATTTTCTCCGCACCATAATTCGCTGCTCCAATGCAAAAACTCAAGGCCAAACGGGCAGTCAAGGGGTTTGTCTGCGGACCCGGTTCGTTTCCATGTTGTATTGTCAACTGGCCCGCGCCGACTCCCTGCGTGAGATCGGCTGCCAAGTGGCCTGTTGTCTGGGAAATCTGATCACACACGAAATTGTTTAAATCATCGGAATTGCGATAAACACGGGCTAACGCCAGGATGGCATGTGCGATTAGTCGAAGCCCACTGCCTTGCCCCGCAGATTGGGGCCATATTGGGGATTCCGCGCCAGACCCTGTCGCGGACCTTCGGTCCCCGGCACCCGGTAGCAATTGAACCCCGATCGGTTCTCCCGCTCAAATCTGCGTTGTACCCGGCACGCGCTTGTCCGGCTGCCCGGCAGGCGCATCGCCCCTCCTTCCCGGATCCCCCAACTCCGGCTTAAGCTTCTCCAACTGTTCGGGCAGACGCTCCTGCATCTCCCGCAACAACTTCTGGGTTTCTTCGAGCGCTTCGCCGGCCTTCTCCTTCAAGGTCGGCAACCGCTCCTCATAGCTCTTCTGCCCCGCCTTGCCCAACGCCTTCATAGCCTCAAGCAAATGCTCGCGAGCCTGCTCCAACGCCTCTTCGGTCGATCCGTCAACCGGTGGAGAAGCAGATTCACCCGCAGCTGCCGGTTGCATCGCCAGCATCGATCCAATCCCCAAAATGGCCAGAATCGCCCGCGCCTGACTCCAGATGCAACGCCCGCTGCCCGGATTGACCGGTCTCTCCCCACCTGGCGGCTGCCATCCCAAACAGCGTGTCTGATCGCGCATCTGTGGATAGGCCAACAGCCCCTCCCGATCCAGGTGCCAAAACTGCTCCTCATTCACCCAGAGAGTCTCTAAAATCTCTCGGCTGATCGGACCCGGCGTACCGGACCAACGATCGCAGGTAAAGATGAAGCCGATATTCGGCGTCTCTGCGAGGAGCACCGGCACGGTCTCCAGATAGCGGCAGCAGTCGAGCTGCAAGCCGATCTCCTCAACCACCTCCCGTTTCAGGGCGTTCTCCAACCCCTCGCCCTGATCGACAAAACCGCCTGGATACGACCATTTGCCGGCCCGATGATCCCGATAGGCCAGTTTGGCCAGAAGAATCCGCGTCGGTTCGATGCCCATTGGTTTCTCTAGAATCAATACATGCGCCGATACCGTGGCCCGAAGGCGCATCGGACTCATGGCGGCATTTTCCGGCTGCTCACTCATTGGCGGCATATTCGCGAACGATTTTCCAACCCGACTCCTCGCGCTCCAGGGAGAGGGTCTTCTTGACGCGATCCCGGTAGTTCTTGGCGGTGTAGTTTTGTTGGAAGGTGGCTTGAGCACGCTGTTCGGTCAGCATGGTGATCTGCAGATCCGAGACGTGGATGTTGATATCACCGGCCTTGCCGATCACCTCGCGACGGTTCTTTTCCCACGCATCGCGGCTCTTCAAGTTTTTGGTGACTGGCTGAAAACGCAGCGAATAGGCGCCGATGTAGGGATCCAGCTTCTTGGCAGACCAGGCCTCGGCCCAAGCGAGAACCGCCTGCTTGACCTCCTCGGACGCCTTGGGATCAACCTGCTTAACACCTTCAGCCATATCCTTGCGTGGTGTGGTGGACGACTCCTTGGTGGCACCCTCGGACTTGCCCTTTTTGCCGGCAGCGGATGCGTCAACAGAAGGCTGTGGCTTGGCGGCTGCAGAATCCGGTGCCGATTCCGGCGCGCTCTCCTTGGATTTCTCGGCAGCTCCTTCGGGTTTGGCCGGGGTGGTGTCGGCTTGGGGCTTGACGATCGGTTGGGAGGCAACGCTCTCAATCGGGGCCGTGGGCTTGGGCAAGGGTGCGTCGGATTTCCCCGGAAGGGTTTTAGACGCAGTGGTTTGTGTTCTGTTCTGACCCGCCTTGCCTGCCGGTTGCTCGCCAGCCGATTCGGTGAAGAGGGTTTTGACCTTGTTGAGCTTGTTGGTCAGCCCGCTGTTGCCCGGATTGAGCTTCAAGGCGCGCGCATAGGCCTGGGAAGCCATCTTGGCATGTATGTCGCCGAGATTTTCATGCGCGGTCGCGTAGTTGGGATGGGCCTTGACCGCTTGGTTCAATGCCTCCTGGGCCTTTTCAAACTGCCCCTGCTCGGCATACAGTACGGCCAGATTGTTGTATGGCTCGGGAAGTTCGGGAAAATCCTTGCTCAACTGCTGGAAAACCGTGATTGCCTGATCCCGTTGTTTGGTTTCGGTGAGGATCAATCCCTTGAGAAAGCGTCCCTGCGCATCCTGGGGGTGCTCGGCAAGAAACAGATTCAGTTTTTTTAAGGCTGTGTCGAAATCCTTGCGATCCGCAATGGCATAAATCTCGTCCAAAGATTCGGCTGCGAAGAGGGGTGGGGTCAGCAACAGGCTGGATAGCATGCCCAGGGCGCAGACGAACAGACGCGAACGGTTCATGAAGGCTACTCCAGGGATAGGCGTGAAAAAAATGACACATGCATGAGGCCGCAAGGCTTCATGTTACTTCACGGGATCCGAATAGCGATCATTGTGCCAGAAAATTTCGATCCATTCAAAGGTGAGTCGCGATAAACGCGAATGAATGAACCCGTCATCCCTTCCGCGTTTATCGCGTCGCAAATCGGCGCAATCAGTGTTTGATCTGATCGCGTCGCATCTGGAGATAGGCGTCGCGCAAGGCAACGTACGGATCGATGGCCGCTTTTTTCAGATCCTCGTATTCTCCCATGTGCAACGAGGTGTGATTGACCATCTTGCCGGCGAAGATCTCCAGACGGGTCCATTGATTTTCCGGATAATAGGTCAACGGATTGAGCAGCACATCACCGACCAGACCGACCGAGTCACGAAGATTGGAGGGGCCGATGATCGGCCATTCGATATAAATCCCATCACCCACGCCATAACTGCCAAGGGTCTGGCCAATGTCCTCGTCGCTGCTCTTGAGGTTGAAATGGGTTTCGGCCACATCAAAAAAGCCGAGACCGCCCAGGGTGGTGTTGATGACAAAGCGGGAAAGCTCCTGTCCGGCTGTATCGACCTTGCCCTGCAACAAAGCACTGACAAAATGTTTCGGCATCGCGAGGTTGTGAAAGAAATTCCCCACCGCAACCCGCACCGGCTCGGGCAGGATGGCTGAGTAGAGGAGCGCGATCGGTTTGAGCAGCCCGTGATAGAAGATGTCGTTCAACGAAAAGATGAAACGGTTCCACGGCTCCAACGGGTCAGAGACCGGTGGGGGATCCATGATCTCGTCGATGGGCGAATTCTGGAGTCTGGCCTTGCTAGCATCGCCATCGATCGCCGCTGTAAGGCTCGGAGAGTCGCCCCGCGAGGCTGTATCGTCCGCCAGACCATGACCAGGCAACCACAAAAAGGCCATGGCCATTATGATCAGCATCAGTTTACGCATGTGAATCCATCCTTGCTCGGGTTATTTTCTTTAATCGTCCATCTTCCCTTGCCAATAGTCGCGATAATGGGCGATAATTTTCGAGTTTGCAATGCATTTGATGTGTCCCGCACCATGAATTTTTTCTGGAATCCTTTTTCCCACGCATACTTGAGCATTAATGGAAGATGGAATGTCGGTTGATCTGATACGGCATGTCGGTTCCTTGACATTGGAGTTGGTTCGCGAATTGGGACGCATGTTCCTGTTCCTGTGGGAGGTGCTCCTGTCGTTTTTCATGCCGCCGTTTCGTTGGACCAATCTTTTAAAGCAGATCCATTTCATCGGCATCCGCTCGCTGTTCGTCATCGCTCTGACCGCACTCTTCGCCGGCATGGTACTCGCTCTGCAGGGTTATTACACCCTGGCCCGTTTCGGTTCCGAGGCACTGCTGGGTCCGGCGGTGGCGCTGTCGATCATCCGGGAGCTCGGTCCCGTGCTTTCGGGGTTGATGGTCACCGGTCGCGCCGGTTCCGCCTTGACCGCCGAACTCGGTATCATGCGCATCCGCGAACAGATCGATGCCCTTGAGGTCATGGGCATCCCACCGCTGAAATACCTCGTGACCCCGCGCGTCGAGGCCGGTCTGTTCGTGCTGCCGCTCTTGACCGTGATGTTCGACGTGATCGGCATCTGGGGTGGTTACCTGATCGCCGTACGTCTGCTGGGAATGAGCGCCGGCACCTTCTTCGGCGGCATCGAGTCCTCCGTTGAGATGCACGACATCGTTACCGGCCTGATCAAATCGGTCAGCTTCGGATTGATCGTCACCTGGATCTGTACCTATAAAGGTTATTTCACCCGACGCGGGGCTGAAGGGGTCAGTCACGCCACCACCTCCGCCGTGGTGTTGAGTTCGGTTCTGATTTTGGTATGTGACTATTTTATTACTTCGGTTATGCTGTAAGTGAAGGGTTTACCCGTGTCGCCTCCCGCTCCTTCGGCTGATTCGACCCACTCTACCAGTGGCGCGACACCCCATTTGTCCCTGGGTCAACAGCTCGTGGCCAACGGTTGCGTCACCGCTCGGCAGCTCGATTTGGCCCTGCAACGCCATCGCGCCGGGGCGGGAAAGTCCCAGGAGGATGAACATCTGGTTGGTCATACCCTGGTGGAGATGGGCTACATCAGCCAATCCAACCTGCTCGACTGCCTCTATCAGCAGTTCGCCCGCGAACGCGATGCCTACCAGGTGGTAAACGATAACCAACCAGTCATTCAGCTCGAAGGGGTGGTCAAGATCCTCGATGACCGCCGGGTGCTTGATGCCGTGGATCTGGCCATTCCGGCCAATCGGGTTACCGCCATCATCGGCATGAGTGGTGGCGGGAAGAGCGTGATCTTGAAACACATGGTCGGGCTGATGAAACCCGATCAAGGGAGGGTCAAGGTCAACGGTCAGATTTTGGGACAACTTTCTGCACGGGAGCTGACCCGGATTCGGGGTCGCTTCAGCCTGCTGTTTCAGGGAGGCGCGCTGTTCGACTCCCTCAATGTGCACGACAATGTGGCCTTTCCCTTGCGTGAAAAGACCCGATTGTCGGAAACCGAGATTCATACCCGGGTCATGCGTTGTCTCGAGGAGGTCAATCTCGTCGGCATGGAGCGCAAATTCCCCGATGAGTTGAGCGGCGGCATGATGAAACGGGCCGCGTTGGCGCGCGCTTTGGTGACCAATCCGGAAATTCTTCTGTTGGACGAGCCGACGGCGGGATTGGATCCGATCATCGAGAACGCCATCCACTATCTGATATGCGATACCTACATGCGTACCCGTTATACCATGGTGGTGATCAGCCACGCAGTGCCGGAGATCTTCAAGTGGTGTCATCATGTGATCGCCCTGCATCGCGGCAAGGTGCTGTTTTCTGGTCCGTCTCATGAGGTCGGGCAATCCCGGGATCCGGTACTCCGGCAGTTCATTCATGGTGAGCTGGATGGTCCGATTCAGGTGATTTGAAGCTCTTTATTTCAGGAGTTGCCGGTGAGAAGCGCGCGGTTGGAATTTTCGGTGGGTATCTTTGTTTTGGCTGGACTGGCGGCTTTGGCCTGGCTGTCGGTGCGTCTGGCACGCATGGAGCTGGTTGGCAGCGGACATGTACCGATTTATGCCCAGTTCACCTCGGTGGCTGGTCTCAAACCCGGTGCAGCGGTGGAGATTGCCGGGGTCAATGTCGGTCGGGTTGATCGAATTGAGCTCAACAATACCGATTTTGAGGCACGCATCCGCATGTTGATCCAACCCGAAGTGGCCATTCAGGAGGATGCCATCGCCTCGGTGCGTACCAAGGGGTTGATCGGTGATCGATACATCATCATTTCACCGGGTGGTTCGACCAAGATTCTGGTTGCCAATGGTCAGATACGGCAGACGGAACCAGCCATCAATTTTGAAGAGTTGATCAGTCAATTCATTCACGGCAGTATCAAATAATCCGATTGCACGAGGAGTCGAAACGATGTTGCGGCGTTTCATGATCAACCGTCTGTTGTTCTGGGTCGTGGTGCTGGCCCCTTTGTCGGTTTGGAGCGTCACGGTGGCCCAGGAAGGGGCACGCATGAACAAATTGGCCGCCTCGGTGCAGCAGGCGATTCAGATCCTCAAGGATCCAGAGCTGGCCGTGCCGGCCCGGCGCGAGGAGCGGCGCGAGATGTTGCGGCGGGTCATCTATCAGGAGTTCGACTTCTCCCGCATGTCGCAGAGCGCAGTGGGTCGGGCCTGGGCCAAGTTCACTCCGGGTCAGCAGCAGCGTTTCACCGATCTGTTCCGTCGTCTGCTCGAGAACACTTATATGAGCATGATCGAGCGTTATGACGGGGAGCGGGTGGAGTTTCTCAAGGAGGTTCCCAAGGCCGAAGATCTGGTGTTGGTCGACAGTCTGATCCACGCCAAGGGGCAGCAGTACAAGCTCTCTTATTATCTGCACAACGGTTCGGCGGGTTGGAAGGTCAGTTTCAGCAGGCGATTCGCACGGCAGAGGATATCGAGCCGTTGTTGTCACGCATGCAAGAGAAGGTGCAGGTGGCGCCGCAGGGTGGTTGAGTGAGGAAGAACGATGGTGGGGCCGAGGGCGATGAAAAGCCTCGGCAAGGGTTTGGGGACAAGGTTCACGCGCAGCGTGAAATTTTTTTGCGCGCAATCTTGGTTTCTTTGGAGAGGTTTTGCGCCTTTTGCAAAACCTCTCCAAAGAAAGCATCGCCAGAACATGCCCTCTGTGCCAATGATAGGTGAGACACTGACCCCCTAATCAATTAAAGTAGAGGGCGGGGAGGAGATGATCTCATGGGAGTGTTCGAGGTGGGCATGGCACAGTGCAAGACAGAG
>JAMOBI010000132.1:0-6841 GCA_039908105.1 Magnetococcus sp. YQC-9 | reverse complement strand
CTCGGCCTCGATTTCTGGCTCGGCCTCGATTTCTGGCTCGGCCTCGATTTCTGGCTCGGCCTCGATTTCTGGCTCGGCCTCGATTTCTGGCTCGGCCTCGATTTCTGGCTCGGCCTCGACTTCTGGCTCGGCCTCGACTTCTGGCTCGGCCTCGACTTCTGGCTCGGCCTCGATTTCTGGCTCGGCCTCGACTTCAGGCTCGGCATCGATTTCTGGCTCGGCATCGATTTCTGGCTCGGCATCGATTTCAGGCTCGGCATCGATTTCAGGCTCGGCATCGATTTCAGGCTCGGCATCGATTTCAGGCTCGGCCTCGACTTCAGGCTCGGCATCGACTTCTGGCTCGGCCTCGACTTCTGGCTCGGCCTCGACTTCAGGCTCGGCCTCGACTTCAGGCTCGGCCTCGACTTCAGGCTCGGCCTCGAGCTCGGCCTCGACTTCAGGCTCGGCCTCGACTTCAGGCTCGGCCTCGATTTCTGGCTCGGCCTCCAGCACCTCGTCCATCACAGCCTCAATCTCCGAGGCCATCAGCCCATCCTCATCCAAAGACTCATCCAACTCCAACGGCTCATCCGCTGCGGACTCAGACTCCTCCTCGAAATCCCCACTTGCCTCGAAATCCGGATCCGACTCCGGTTCAGGCTCCACCGCCGGTGCAGCCATCAATTCGGCTTCCGCGCCATACTCCTCATCCGACTCAAACGCCTCATCCAGATCCGCTTCACTTTCACTCCCATGAGGATGCGGGTGCGGGTGGTCGCCTTCCGGCTCCTCTCCACCTTCGGAGCCCTCGTCCGACTCTGCAACGTGATCCATGAAGGAGAGCGCCACCTCCATGCCCGAGAGATCCAACGGCTCCTCGTCATCCAGATCCATCGGCACCATCCCCGCCTCCGGCCCTTCGGGTTCCGCCGCCGCATCCTTCGTCATCGCTTCGCCTCCCATCGACAAACCCTCGCGCGCCAGGGCACCCTCATCCACCACCGACTCCAACTCCACCTCATCCCGTTCTTCAACCGTCTCTTCTGCCAACGGCTCTGCCATCATCTCACCCGGCGCCATCAACAACCCTTCGTCATCGCCATCAAGCAAATCTTCGAGGGAGGCCAGAATCTCCTCCATCGATGGCCCGGCATGATCCTCCGGCGCGTGCGACGCGTCCGTGCCCAAAAAGGTCGCTCCGAATGAACTCTCCGGCTCTTCCATCTGGGAATCCTTCTTCTTGTTCTTTTTTCCAGACATCGTCCCGCACCCCGCTTCCTGACTCGCTCACGAAACCATCACCACCCGAGGGTCACGCGTACCGAATCGAACATCACCCGGAAAATATTTCCACGCTCCACCGCACTCCCGGCCACCAGGTCGCGCGTGAACAGCTCCTTGCCGCCGGCCTTCACCACCACGCTGCCGATCCTTTGCCCAGTCTGCACCGGGGCCACCAAAGGATCGTCGTAGGCCACACCCACCTCCACCGAAGCCCGCTCCTTGCGCGCCACGGTCACCACCAACGGCTCGTTCACGATCCCTTCCACCTCCCGTTCGGTCCCCTTCCAGACCCGCAGCTTGCGTACCGTCGCCTTGGCGTCGAAGAACTTCACGGTCTCATACATCCTGTTCCCGTAATGGATCAGACGCAAGGCGTCATCCTCGCGGTTTTTGTTGGTGGCACTCCCCATCACCACCGCCGCCAGACGCTGACCCTCCTTGTCGCTCGTGGCGACCAGACAGTAACCCGCCTCGCGCGTATGCCCGGTCTTCAAACCGGTGATGATCGGATCGCGCCACAGTAAATTGTTGCGATTGTGCTGACGAATATTATTAAAAGTGAACTGCTTTTCCTGGGAGTAGTGGCTGTATTGGGGGAATTTGCGCATCAGGGCGCTCGCCAGCAGGAACTGATCGCGCGCCGAGGTGTAGTGCTCGGGATCCGGCAGTCCGGTGGCATTGGTGAAGTGGGTATTGGTCAACCCCAACTCCACGGCCTTGGTATTCATCTTGGCAACAAAGGCGCTCTCGGAACCGCTCAAATGCTCAGCCATCACGATGCAGGCATCGTTGCCGCTCTGAATCGCGATGCCACGAATCAGATCCTCCACCTTGACCTTGTCGCCAACCTTGACAAAGGTCTTCGATCCGCCGGTACGCCAGGCGATCTCGCTCACCATCAGCTCGGTATCGAGCTTGACGTTTCCGGCTGCCAGCGCCTCGTAGATCAGATAGAGGGTCATCACCTTGGTCAGCGAGGCCGGTGGAAGACGGGTGTCGATCTCCTGGGAATAGAGAATCCGTCCCGAATCGAGATCCCCCAACAGGCCCGCAGTGCCGCGCACCTTGGGAGGGGCCTCGTCTGCCGCCAGCGCCATGCCGACACACCACGGCATCAGCAACAGCATGACCACCCAGAAAAGGACTCTACGATGTGTTCTCATGGCGACCAGGGTTTTGCATCACTCTCGGTTGAAACGTTTTTTAAACCGCATCCATCACGGGATAGGTAGTTTTTCTACAAGGGCTGCGCATTCTGCGAGCTTTGTTTCTAAAAAACAGAAACGAAGCTCGCGAAGGCGGCGCGCGGCGCATTTTTCGCGAACACCGCTTCGTTTAAAAAGAACGCGCCAAATCTTAAAGTCAAAACCCTGGGAGAGGAATCTCCCAGACCCGCTCTTTTTTTTTACCAGCAGAAACGACTCATTCCAAAACTGGATGCGGTTGAATCCGCTCAATCCCGGATGATCACCGCCTCGCCAATCTCCATCTTCCGGATGGCACGCTCCACCCGTTCCGCCTGTTCGCTGGTGGCATACGGCCCCAACCGCACCCGATACATGATGCGCGCGCCAATCGAACTCTTGATGATCTTCGGCTTGCCGACCTTGTTCAACCGCTTCTCCACCTCCTGGGCATTCTCATAGCGACCGAAAGAGCCGACCTGAATGAAATGCTCACTGCCCGTACCCCCCTCCTTCCACGGGGTATCGTGGACGGTCTCGCGACGCGGCATTGGCGGGGGCGGGGTATCCGGACGCCGACGCGGAATTTCGGCGGGTTCGGCCCTGGCCAGCATGTTCACCGCCTCGACCCGTACCCGGGCCAGACCCTTCTGTGCGTAACCGAGCTGCTCGGCAGCGGCAAAAGAGAGGTCGATCAACCGGTTGTCGATGAAAGGGCCCCGATCGTTGACCCGCAGCTCCATGGAACGACCATTCTCCAGATTGGTGACCCGCACCAGCATGGGCAACGGCAGGACGGTATGCGCTGCCGAAGGTTTGAACATGTCAAACCGCTCGCCGTTGGCCGTCGGACGGTCGTGGAACTCCCGACCATACCATGAGGCCATCCCCTCTTCGACGTAGCCGGCGGCCTCCTGCTCGGAGAGCGGGTAGTAGGTCTTGCCAAACACCTCATAAGGACGCGCCGTGCCGCGCTTGACCGTTGCCGGTTTTTTCGGCTGTGTCTCGACCTCCGGGGTTTCCGGATAGCGACCGCAGGCCGCGGGCAGCAGCAGCAGCAACAACAGCCACCCTTTCAGCCCCTGAAAACCTCGTATCCGCATGCTCTCTCCATCCGCTGCAACTCCCGGGCGAACTCACACACCACCATGGCGAACCGGTTGGATCGATTCCAGCGGGTGATCACCCAAAAATTCATGAAGGTCATATAATAACGGGGTCCATCCCGTTCTTCCAGGACAATAAGCGCCAAACCCTCATCCGGATCCGGTTCCCGGCCCATTTGAGGCCATTCGATCCCCATTGCGCGCCACTCGCGCCAGGGTCGCCGTGCCGCTGCCGACGACGACACCCAACCCGCCAGTTCCGGACGGGTCGGCAGCTCCTGACAGAGCGCCCCATCGGCGCACCAGCCGTGATTGAACAGAAACGAGGCGATCGAGGCCAACGAATCGGTCACATCCCCCACCACGTCGCGCCGTCCATCGCGATTGAAATCAACTGCATGGCGCCGCAGACTGCTCGGCATCATCTGCACCTGTCCCATTGCCCCGGCATAAGAACCCTTGGGACGTTTCGGATCCCACCCCTCCTCGCGACACAGCAGTAAAAACGCCCGCAGCTCGCTCTGAAAATAGTCCGCGCGTCGCGGATAACGGCTCGCCAGGGTGTACAGGGTGCGCAACACGTTGAACCGCCCCTGATTGTTGCCAAAATCGCTCTCCAGCCCCCACAGGGCCACAACGATCTCCGGCGGCACCCGGTATATCCCCTCGATCTCGGTTAAGATCGATTTGTGACGCTTCAACAGCCGCGCGCCAATATCGATGCGCCGCCAGTTGAGCACCAGGGCACGGTATTCAAAATAGGGTTTGGCCTCGGTCTGATGATCCATGAGATGGAGCACCTTGCCATCCGGCTCCAGCGGTGCAAGCAGCTTCTCCAGCCAATCGGGATCCAGGCCATCCTGCTCGATCCAGGGCTTCAACCACGCATGACGACTCCACCACGCCTCATCCGCCCAGGCTTCACCGCGCTCTCCCCAGCCCCACGGCAAAAGCCCCAACAAACCGGCTCCCAAGACCCCGTGCAACAGCGCACGCCGTTTGCCATCAGGAACGCGCAAGATTCCTTGCTCTCGGCAAAGAGCGGGTGCATGCTGAATTCGCCGCGCTTTTGTTCCCATGGTCTCGTTCATCGCCCGGATGGTATGTGCCCCCGTGATTGAGGAGATCTTTAAAGTTGAGATTTCCACTCAGGGGGTGCGGGGGCATCCCCCAATCATGAAAGTTTATGCATGATACAAAATTTGCCACCAATAAAAACCGTTTTTCATGCATTCGGCCCATGAAAAACCTCCTTTCCGACGCAACCCGCGCACGTCTGCGCCATCTGTTGCCCCTTTTGGCTGGTCAAAAGAGGGCTCTGACCATCGGATTCCTGCTGCTGGTGGCCACCAACGCCAGCGCTGCGGCCATCCCCTACCTGATGAAACTGGCCACCGAAGATTTGCTGAATCGCACGCCGCTGGATCTCCATCTGTTGGTGCTGGTTGGCCTTGCCCTGACCAACGCCTTTTTTCGCATCCACTCGCGCACCCGCATCTTCGGCATCGGTCGCGACGTCGAGTTCGCCCTGCGTGCCCGCTATCACGCCAAACTCCTCTCGTTGGACCTCCCTTTCCTCGAAAAGGAGAAGACCGGTGATCTGGCCGCGCGCGCCGCAGCCGATGTGAGTGCCGTGCGCATGTTCGTGGGACCGGGTTTCTTGCAGATCTCCAACGTCATTATGGCCTACGCCGCCACCCTGCCGGTGATGCTCGGTCTGGATCCGCTGCTCACCATCCTGACCCTCGCACCGATTCCAATTGTCATGGGGGTCTCGCGACTGCTCACCCGGCGCATGTACCGCTTGAGCCGCGTGGTCGCCGACCGCTTCGGTGCCCTCTCCGGCTTCATCCAGGAGAGCATCGCCGGTTATGCCGCCATCCACGCCCACGCCCGCGAGGCAGACTGGAACCGTCGCTTCGCTCAAGAGACCGATGAGCTCTCCCAGGCTGCGCTGCGTCACGCCCGTTTGCAGAGCCTCTTCGGCCCCATGGTGCTGTTGGCCGGTGCCACCGGCGGCTTCATCATTTTGGCCCACGGCGGCTCTCGGGTGGCAGCCGGTCAGCTCACCATGGGGGATTTCATCGCCTTTTCCGGCTATCTGGCCATGTTGATCTGGCCCACGGTCGGTTTTGGCTGGATTCTGACCGTCATGCAGCGCGGGCTGGCCGCACTCGATCGCATCAGCGGCGTGCTCGATGCCCAACCCTTCCTCGCCCCGGATCTTGCCCACGCCCTGCCCGATCCGGAGCGCTGGCAGGGGGCGATCCGGATTGAAAACCTCGATTTCGCCTTCAAGCCCGGCTTGCCGGTGCTGCGCGATCTCTCGATCGACATCCCCGCTGGCGGATTGACCGGTCTGGCCGGGCGGATCGGTTGCGGCAAGTCGGCGCTGTTGCAGCTGTTGGCCCGTCTTTATCCGGTGCCGGAAGGGCATGTGTTCATCGATGGTCACGATCTGGCCCTGATTCCGGAGGCCGAGTTGCGGCGCGAATTGGCCATGGTGCCACAGGAGAGCTTTCTTTTCTCGGCACCGCTGATCGACAACCTGTTGCTCGACCGCTCCGATCCCGGACACGAACGGGCCCGGCGTGCGATTCATTTGACGGCGCTTGATGAGGAGGTCGACCGTTTCCCAAAAGGGATCGATACGTTGATCGGCGAGCGGGGTATTACGTTATCGGGCGGGCAACGTCAACGGGCCGCGCTCGCCCGTGCCCTGATCGGCGATCCGGCGATTTTGCTTCTGGATGATGTCTTCTCCCATGTCGACGCGCGCACCGAGGAGCGGATTCTGGATGCCATTCGAGCCGAAAGTCGGGTGCGCACGGTGATTCTGGTGTGTCACCGGGTAGCCGCACTCAAAAAAGCGGATCGGATCTTTCTTTTGGATCAGGGCGAAGTGGTGGCGACCGGGGATCATGCGGCGTTGTTGGTGAGTTCGTCGCTCTATCGGGATCTGCACGATACCATGAGTCGTGCCGAGGCGTTGGAGGCGTTGGCGAGGTGAGGCCCCGGTTAAACCGCACCCAGCTTGGAATTGTGTAGTGGGTCGACAGAGCTGATTTGACAGCCTGGCATGATTCGCTTTTACTGGTAAAAAAAAAGAGAGGGTCTGGGAGATTCATCTCCCAGGGTTTTGACTTTGACTTTAGCGCGCTCTTTGACAAGAAGCATTTTTCGCGCCTTTTGCGAAAAATGCGCCGCGCGCCGCCTTGGATGCGGGATTGTTTTGCGCCTTTTGCAAAACAATCCCGCGAACATGGCCCAAGAACAAAGCCGCGT
>JAMOBI010000131.1:0-6853 GCA_039908105.1 Magnetococcus sp. YQC-9 | reverse complement strand
TAGTTATATTTCATAGAGTTGAGACGAAAAAGGCACTCCGCACTCAGTAATTTCACACGCCAATCCGGCATATCGGTCATATTGACGCTAAAACGATTCAAATTCAGGGACTGAACCAATAATTGTTCTTCCATTTCGAGGCTGTAATTGTTTTCTTCGATCCACATGTTATACAATTCTGATCCCGGATAGGGGGCAGCATAAAAATATCCACCAGGGAGATTCATTTTTTTGCGCCATCGAATACTCTCCAAAGCGGTTTTTCTGGTTTCACCAGGATAAGCAAAGATAAAGCTCGCCTTGATTTCCATTCCAGCTTGTCTGACCAGTTGAATGCTGCGTTCCGCTCGCTCCAGGTTGAGTTTTTTGTTCATGCGCATCAACATCTCGGGACTTCCGGTTTCCAACCCCATGTTCAACTCCGTGCAACCGGCTTCCCGCATCGCTTGCAACATGGGCAGATCCCCGTCTGTTAGCGTGTCGCCCCTGGCAGTGCAGCTCCACTCGATATTGAATTCCTTGATTTTTTGACAGAATTCAACAATTCTGGCTTTTTTATGTATAAAAAGCTCATCAATAATAATAATCTTTTTTACTTTTCGCTGTTCAACCATGTAGCGCACATCCTTTATGGTCTCATCCATATCAATGGCGCGATACTTTTCCGTAGGTTGATCCTCAATGCGACAAAAATGGCATTTGAATGGACAACCCCGCCCGGTAAGCAGGAATCCAACTTGTTTTGGAAAATAGATGTCGGACAAAAAATGCCACGGAAAGTTTGGCTTCCTCTCCAATGCGGGGATGGTCGGAGCCGGAGGGTTGGTGATCAGTTTCCCATCCTTTTTATATTGGATTCCCGGTGTATTCTCCCAATTCGGCAGATGGTTGATCAGGGCATCCATAACCGGTTCGCCTTCCTGCTCGCAAAGCATGTTTATTCCCGGGATTTTTTCCCAAAGGATATGCTTGATGGTGGATGCGATGCGACCACCCAGGATGGTTGGAATGTTGTTGTGGCGTGCAACAAGATCTGTGAACAGTTGTTTGATGTAAGGATAGGACGAATGCATCCCTCCAGTGGCCAGTAGATCCGCGTCCGGATGCTCCCCGATGAGCTGCATCACTCTGTCATGATCGCGCATGACATCCGCATCGATCCATACAACGTCCACATTGCGTTTCAACAAAACCGAAGAAACACACAACAATCCATACGGCGGACGGTAGGAGTTTCGTCCGCGACCAGGATTGACCGGATTTATAACAACTACTTTCATGAGCGTTTCTCGATCAACTTGTTGATTGATTGTGAGTACCGCTTAACTCTTCAACAATCTTTCTCACCTTGCCGTAATCCCGAGTCTGCAAATAAGGCAGCATCTGGTCCAAAGCATTTTGTAAATAAATTGGATGCTTCTTGATGCTTCCAAAAAAATACTGTATGACTGCGTTCAAGAGCAGATCCTGACGCGGATCAATACTATAACAATTTTGACATGCCTTTGGCATTCGGTCAAAATCTCCAGTCAGATGGGCCTGCCTCCAGGACTGAATCACCGGGCCATTGAACAGCGCCTCCAATGAATCCTCTCCGACTTTGGCATAAACCATGTCACCATCGTAATCCCGACAGCAGCAGGTCAAACCTCCTTCCTTCAGGGTATACACATTATTCCACAGCATGGAACACGGGGCTGTTGGCCTGGATTGCATACCAAAACAGCTTCTGGTATTAAAATAGGTATTATCCGGGCTTAAAGAATTGACATGATGAAACGTAAAATGGTTGTGACTTGTGCTGTAGGAAAAGATCATTGGTATGAATGCTATCTCATGGTAGTTATCCAGAGATACGACGACATTGATTCTGACCGGAAACGGATTGCTCATCTGTTCATTTTTGATAGCAAACCGAATCAAATTTTCGTGCAAGACCTTTAAGCTGCCCCCAATCCGAATCTTCGCGTAGACCTCTTGGCTGATCGCGTCGATGGAGAATCGCATAGAGCGTATAACATCGCGATATTCAAAGAGTAAATCAATATTTCGGTCCAGGAGCAAACCATTTGTGGAAAGTGAATTGACTGGTAATTTATATTTTCGCAAGATGGCAAGATAATCTCGCAGTCTCTTGTTCATTAACGGATCACCAATGGTATGTAAATTGGTGGTCACAATGCCAGATGCGACGCAAGACTGGACTATCTCCTCAAACAAATCAAGATTCATCAACCCTTTCTGACGCTTTGACAATGCTGTTTGACACATCCCACAGTTGAGATTGCAGGAATCATTGATCTCAATTTCTCCCATCTTTTTTGGCAGCAAGGAGATTGAATTGTGATCCTTAAACAACTGTTTGTAATATTCATCAGAAGGTACTGTTTCGAGGGAGTGTAGCTGCTTGTGAACTTTATCCAACCATCGGCCATGAGAAGGCTGATTCATTTCGGCACCGTTCTTGGGAATCAATCCCAAGAGTGTGGCACATTTATTTTTGATCCATGATCTCATTGCACATTCTTTTGGTCACTGGTTGTTTTGGATAAAATTTAATGAAAACACCAGACTGCGTTCAATTCGGTCAACCCCGACTCGTTGGTGACGAAATATTGATCCGAACGAGGCAACACCTCCAGGGTAGCCAGATAATCCACCTTGCCCAGCAACTGGGATTCGATTGCACCGGCCACCGACAAACGCACCGTATACCGTCCCGGTAAAAATGGCAATCGCTCGATGGCGATTTCCAGCCGTTGCCGTCCGGGTTGCAAAGAGGGTCGCATCTGGCGATCCCTGGGTTGATGGGTTAGGGCCAGAATGGCCGAACGGCCGACCGGTTCCCACACGAAACAGAAAAGCGGGGTATCGAGCGGCGCGCGTACATCGAGTGTCACGGCCAGACTTAACGACCCGCCCGAAATTACCTGATGGATCGGTTGGCCATCCGGATCGAGAAATTGCGCCTCAAGCACGCGAAAGGAGAGTTCCGTACCAGGATAATGGCGCATGGTGGTATCGCTGACCATGGTTTCTCCGACATAGCGGGCGATCACCCGGGCCGGTGCTCCCTGGGTGATGACGTGTCCCTTGTGCAGGAAGAGCACCTGGGTGCAGAGGCGATCCACCTGACTGAGATTGTGGGAAACGAAGATCACCGCCACGCCGGAGTGGGCCAATTTATCCATGCGTTCCAGTGCTTTGTTGCGAAACACCAGATCGCCGACCGAGAGCACTTCGTCAACAAGCAGGATATCCGGGCGCATGTGGATGGCCACGGCAAAACCGAGCCGGGCCCGCATCCCGGAGCTGTAGTTTTGGACTGGGGAGTCGAGAAATTCGCCGAGATTGGCGAAATCGACGATCTCATCGAAACAGGCCGCAAGTTCGCGTTTGGTGATGCCGAGCACGGCGGCGTTGATCTGGATGTTCTCGCGCCCGCTCAAGACCGGGCTGAAGCCGGCGCCGAGTTGAATCAAGGCACCGATACGTCCGCGAATGGTGATCTGTCCGAGATCGGGCATCAACAAGCCGTTGATCAGGCGCAACAGAGTTGTTTTGCCTGAGCCGTTGGAGCCGATGATGCCGAGGATTTCGCCGCGTTTGACGGTCAGATTCAAATCACGGATCGCCCAGAACTCCTCCTTGCGCAACTCGGCGTGACGATCCTTGCCGGTCAATTCGCGTCCGATGTCGCGAAGACCGTACCAGAGGGAGCGTTTGAGTCCGCGGCAGAACTTCTTGGAGACCGCCTCCACCTCAATGAGGGCATCGTTGGACACGCGTTCAGGCTCCCATACGCTCCAGGACCAACGGCACGGCAAGACGATAAAAGAGCAGCGCCAAGGGAAGAAAAAGGAATACGAGCCCGCAGACGATCCAAAAGGCGGCTGGATCGTGCATGACGCCCTTGGTCATCAGATCGCGCGCGCCTTGCAACAGGGATGTCACCGGGTTGAGCGACACCACGAGCGACCAGGGCCAGTCGCGCGGTGTGGGATAGACCACCGGTGTCAGAAAAAAGAGCAGTCTGAGGCCCATGGCGCTGCCCTCGTGGATATCCTGGTAAAGGGCACCAAACGGCACGAGGAGCATGCCGATGGTCAAACCAAGCAGCATGAGCATCAAAATGGCCAGAGGCGCGATCCAGAGCGTCGTATTGATGGGAAAGCCGGACCAGACCATGATACCGAGCACTGGAATCAGTTGAATCCCTGCAAAAAACAGAATTTGCAGAATGCCGACCAGCAGGGGTGCCTCCCTGGGCATGTTAATCTTGATCAGGATGGGTACGCAGGCGTTGAAAGCCTTCAAAGGTGCGAGTACGCTCTCCGAAAAGATCTGCCACAACAGGGTACCCACCAGCACATAGACCGGATAGGGAATGTCGGTGGGATCAATGTTGAGGATCTTTCTGGCATTCAAGAAAACGAAGATCGCGCTGGTAACCAGTGGCGGCACGAGGATCCAGAAGAAACCGAGTACCGACTGCCGATAGCGCTGGCGGATATCGCGCAGAAACAGAAGTTTGGCCAAATGGCGCGATCCCCAAAGATCGGCGAGCATGGCATGTACCAATGACAACGGATGACGCGCTCGACACCGGGGCGAATAGACGCGCTCTTCGAGCCTGCGTGGTTCAGGTGGCACGTGTTGTGAGGGGTCAACGAGTTCCTTCATGACTTTCCAGCTTTCATTCGCTACAATCCGATAAGGGGCATGAGGCCATAGTTTATTCGCCGATGTCAAGCCTGTCCACGCTTGGGAAAACGGGGTTTGCTCGCGGCGTGGTCTGGGACGATTCCGATCGATCCTGAGATCATTTCATGCTCTCAATAACTTTTCAACCTTATCCTTATTCTTGTCCTTTGAGGAGTGATCGGAAATCATGTCCCATCCGGAACGAAAGCCGCGCATTCTTGCTCTGACTTTGGCGCGTGGAGGTTCCAAGAGCGTACCGCGCAAAAACGTCTTGCCGATCCATGGCCTGCCGCTGATCGTCTGGACGATTCGCGAGGCGTTGAAGAGCCGTTTCATCACCCGGTATCTGGTCTCCACGGACGATCCGGAGATACAGGCGGTGGCCATGGCGCATGGAGCCGAAGCCCCTTTCCTGCGACCCATTGAGCTGGCCAGCGATACGGCCAGCTCTTTGGCAGCCATTCAGCACGCCGTGGCCTGGGCCGAGGCCGAAGAGGGTGTCTTGTATGAGTACGTCATTGAACTGATGTGCACCAATCCGACGAAAACCGTTGCGGATATCGATGGCGTGCTGGAGAAACTGTTGACCACCGGTGCGGATTCGGTGATCGCCGTGCACCAGCTTGAAGATCACCATCCGATCCGGATCAAGAAGATCGTCGATGACCGGCTTGTTGATTTCTGCCTGCCGGAGGTTCCGGAATCGCGTCGCCAGGATCTCAAACCCGATGCCTACATTCGCAGCGGCTCGATCTATGCCATGACCCGGGATGCGGTGATGATCGCGGGACAACGTTATGTTTCTGGCGTGAGCCGACCCTGGATCCTCGACCCGGCAAAGGCGGTCAACATCGACTCCTGGCTCGATTTCAAGATCGCGGAGCTGATGTTGACACCGCCCGATTCTCAAGGGAGTCCCAGTGCATGAAAGCGAACATTCTCGTCATCACGCCGGTGCGTCACATTCGCGGCGTAGCGGAGATTTTGGAATCATGCGGAGCGGTCACCTATCTGGATCACCCCTCCCCTGCCGAGGTGATCGCTGCCCTGCCCGGCCATCGGGCACTGTTCACCAATCCGAACAAGTCGAATGTCTTTTTGGGAAAAGAGATCTTCGATGCCAGTATGGATCTGGCGGTGATCTGCACCGCCTCGACCGGCACCAATCACATCGACAAACCTCTGGCTGCCGAACGCGGCATCCGGGTGATCTCGTTGACCGAGGAGCGCAGTTTCATCAACCGCATCTCCTCGACTGCCGAACACGCCTTTGCCCTGATGATGGCCGCGCTGCGCCATGTGCCGGACTCGTTCGATTCGGTCAAGGCCGGCGAGTGGGATTATACCCGCTTCATCGGGCGGCAGATGGATCATCTGACCATCGGCGTGGTCGGTTTCGGGCGTTTAGGCGGGATGTTTTCGCGCTACTGTCGGGCTTTCGGCGCGCGTGTGCTGGTGGTCGATCCTTACAAGACGGTCACCGAACCGGGAGTCGAACAGGTGGAAATCGACCAACTGCTGCATGAATCGGATGTCATCAGCCTGCATGTGCATGCCACCGAAGCGACGCAGGGGATGGTCGATGCGAGTTGGTTTGCACGCATGAAGTCGGATGTGTTATTGGTCAACACCGCACGCGGCGATGTGGTGGATGAGGTGGCCTTGATGGTTTTTCTCGATGCCCATCCCAACGCGCGACTGGCCACGGATGTACTGGCCAATGAAGTGCGCGGCAAAGAGGGCAATCCGTTGATCGCGCGCGCCCGACTGGATCCCCGCATCCTGATCACCCCGCATACCGGGGGGATGACCCGCGAGGGGCAGGAGATCGCCTATGGTCATGCGGCGGATCTGTTGCGCCGGTTTTTGAATGCAACGTGAGGGTGTGAAAATTTCGGATTCTAAACCGCACCCAGCTCGGAATGTGTCGTTTTTATTGGTGAAAAAAAAGAGAGGGTCTGGGAGATTCATCTCCCAGGGTTTTGCCTTTGACTTTAGCGCGCTCTTTGACAAGAAGCATTTTTCGCGCCTTTTGCGAAAAATGCGCCGCGCGCCGCCTTCGCGGGAGTCGTTTCCGCCTTTTGGAAACGACTCCCGCATTTTGCACGCAGCCTTGCGAAAAACTACGCATCCCAAAATGGGTGCGGTT
>JAMOBI010000130.1:0-6854 GCA_039908105.1 Magnetococcus sp. YQC-9 | reverse complement strand
CGGCGCATTTTTCGCAAAAGGCGCGAAAAATGCTTCTTGTAAAGAGCGCGCTAAAGTCAAAGTCAAAACCCTGGGAGATGAATCTCCCAGACCCTCTCTTTTTTTTCACTAATAAAAACGACACATTCCAAGCTGGTTACGGTTTACCCCACCAACTCCGCCAACTTGGGCAGATCCACCTTGCCATTGGCATTGAGCGGCAATTGCGTCAACCGCTGCAACTGCTTGGGCACCATGTAGGGCGGCAGACGACGCGCCATCTCGGCGAGAATCTCCTCGTCACTCCCTTTGGCACCACTCACGAAACCGATCACACTGGTCACATTGCCGCCATCCGCCGGCCAGCCGATCACTGCCACCTGCTCACTGCCGGCACACTGCCGCAACACATGCTCGATTTCGGCCAACTCCACCCGGTAACCGCGAATCTTCAACTGCCGGTCCACGCGATCCAGATAGTGATACCCCACCCCCTGCTGCCACTGGACCAGATCGCCGGTCTTGTACCACCGCCGGACCACCCCGTCGACCCCGGTCATCTGCCGATAGCTCTTCTCAGTCTCGGTCGGGTTGAGCCAATACCCCGGTGTCACCTGCGAGCCGGCCAGACAGAGCTCCCCGCGTACCCCGTCCGTCTCGGCGACCAACCGGTCATCGACCAGAATTCCGGCCAGCTGACCCGGATAGGGCAGCCCGATCGGCACAATCCCGTTTAAACACTCCCTCTCGGAGACCTCCGGTCGCCAGAGGTAGCCGGTGACGCAAATGGTCCCCTCGGTGGGGCCGTAACTGTTGTCGATCGTCGCGTTGGGTGCAGCGGTCTGCCACCGTTTGGTTGCCTCGCCCGAAAGCCGCTCGCCGCCGAAAACGCACCAGCGCAACGAAGGAAAGACCCCTGGTCGCAGCTGATGCAGGCGCTGCATGAAATGGATCACCGCCGGCACCGACTCCCAAAAGGTGAGGGCGTTCTCCTGGATGAATTTCGCCGGGGCCATGCGCGACGCCTCGGGCACCGGATAAAGGGTCGCTCCGGCAGCCCAGCAGACGAACTGGTCATACACCGAGGCATCGAAGGTCATGTCGCTGTGCTGGGAAAAACGATCTTGCGGCGTGGGACGATAGCGCTCCAACATGCCGTCGACAAACGCCTGCACGTTCTCCTGCGACACCATCACCCCTTTGGGCACCCCGGTGCTGCCCGAGGTGAACAGCAGATAGGCGATGCCGTGGGTGATCGGCTTGGGTTCGATCAGCCGAGGGGGGAGCGCCAACAGGGCCTCACGGTGGATGAAATGGTGCTGGGGGAAGCGGTCGCACCACTCCGGCAGGGTGGCATGCTCGGGCATCAGGATGGTCAGGGGGCGCGTGAGTTGATCGAGAATCTCAATCGCATCATGGGCACAGCGGGCATCGAGGATCAGCATGCCGATGCCGGAGAGATCGGCGATGCGTACATTGCGCGCCACCGGAAAGTGCGGATTGAGGGGGACATACCCCTTGCCGGCATACAGAATTCCCAGGACGCCGGCGTAGGCAACGACCGAGCGGTAGCCGAACAGTCCCACAGTGGGATGAGCGGGATTGGGATCGAACCGTTCGATCGCGCAGGCGATTTCGCGCACCTGAGCCAATAGTTCGGCGTAGCGATAGAGGGTGCCGTCGATACAGAGCGCCGGATGCTCTCCCGCACGCACGGCACTGCGATGGAATCCTTGAGCAATATTGGTGTGACAGGGGGTGTTCATCCGCGTCCCGCCGTTGAAAAAGGGGGTTGGAATCAGAATCGGATGCCGAAGATGGCGAAAAAGAAGGTGGTATCGGTCATGAACGAGGAGTCGCCATGATCCCAAATGCGCAGAATGGTGAAGAAAATCCATACCCCGGCGATTTGGCGCAACGTCCTCCAGGTGGACGGGGGCGCGACATGCTCCTTACCGCGCTGTCTCTGTTCTTTTAGAATACTGAAGAAAATCGCCAGTCCCAGGACAACGGTGTAGAACAAGTAGGAGGAGAATTTGGCGAAGGAGAGCGGCTCACCGCTGATCATCAATCGGTCGAAATGTTGCAGAAAATGGTAATAAAAGTTCCCAAAGCAGGCCGAGGCCATGGTGGCCGCGAAGATGCGCAGCTTGGGGTGGTTGCGGAAGAAGGAGAGATAGACCGGAAAAAAGAAGAAATCGACCAACAGTTCTTTGAAATAAAAATAATAGCGGTTCCAGAAGTCGATCAGGCTTTTGGCCAGCAGAGGCTTGTAGGTGTTGCGGAAGACGTGGAAGCCGAACAGACGCAGACAGCCGACGATCATGTGTCCGTAGATGGCCAGTTGCGTGGTTTCGTAAACCATGTCGAGGATCAGGCTGCTCCAGACCACGGCCAGATGCGGCATGGCGGTGGCGCTGATGGCGATCAACTGGCTGATGTGGTAGAGCCTGAACAGTGGCGGCAGGTTCGGGTCCGAGCTGAAGAAGAGCCAATCGAGCAGATACAGGGAGAGTTTCCAGAGCAATGCGAGCAGCAGCAGCTTGAGGCCGGCCAGTTGCGCCTTGGCCAGATCCAGGCGACCGTCAGCCATTTTGGAGGTGAGGTATTCCAACCCCTTGGCGAACGGAACCTGGCTCGATCCCAGGTAGGGGAGGCAGTAGGTCAGATGGTCGAGAAAGTTGGTTTTCTTGATCGAGCCCCGTTTGCCTGAATAGAGCATGAAACCGAGTCGCCAGACCAGAAAGGCAAAGAAGATCAGGCAGACGTTGAGATTGGCGGTGAAAACCCAGGAGGGGTTCTGACGGAAATCATCCGGCAGGAAAAGAATGGCGATGATGGCCATCCACAAGATGAGGTGCAGGGCGATCTGGGGGTTGCTTTTGACGATTTTCGGTAGTTTGGAAAACGATAGGGAGATCCGGTAGAATAGATAGATGAGGCCGATGATGATGGCGACATCGATGGCGAACCAGAAGGTCTGGAACACTTGCAGCTGGTTGAGTTTCTTGAGCAGAAACAATCCGCCGCCGCCGATTCCCATGATCCAGAGCCGTTTGGCGGGGAAGAGTTGCGCCAGGAACATGACCGGCACCAGGAAACGATAGTCCGTGGCGCTTAACAATAAAGCAACGGCAATCCAAAGAGAAATGTTGCCTGCCGGGGTGATGGAGAACTCCCAAAGGCGTTCGTTCTCGTGGAACTGGGTGATTGTCCGGTAATGATCTCTGGAAATCATATTGCTTGTCTATCGATGAGATCCAGGATTTTGTGGATAGATTCGAGTTCCACGGGATCGACGCCAGTTTCGGAGAAATCGATGCCGAATTCGGATTCCAGGAAGGCGATGATCTCCAGCATGGCTAGTGAGTCGATGAGACCGGATTTGATCAGGCCGTCGTCATCGTGGATCCTGTCCATGCGCGAGTCCGGGCGTTTGATGGTGTTGAGGAACCGGAGCAGTTTTTCCCGGTTTGCCTGGTTGTCCATGGGTGTGGGTTCCTGGTGCCTGGGTTTGCGACACGGCTTTAAGAAGGGCCTGTCACGATCGCGTTTATCACGTCGTTAAGATTGCGCCATTTTGACATCGATTTCAAGTCATGCCCATCCGGGAGACGAGGATTTTCGCAAATTCCCTCGCATGGAAAAGGTTTTCGGCCTATATTTTTCTTTAAAGATTCTTTAATCGGAACCGTTGAAACCGAAGGGGGCTTAAGAATCATGGGAGCGCTCGGAAAGGCCATTCTGGTCATGTCGATCGTGCTGGTGTTCGTGCCGTTGGTGGGGGGCTACGCCACGTTGCTGCTCGGGGTGGTGGCCCTGTTCGTCCGTGGGCCAGGGGTGAAGCCGGCGTTGATCGGCGTGGGCGTCAACGCCCTTCATGTGCTGTTTTTATCCGATTTCATCCGTTTCAATGCAACCTCGGGGTTGCGGGATGGGGTGTGGACCCCGGTGGTGATCTATGTCGGCCTGATCCTGGTGCAGTTGGCCGCCGGGATCGTGCTGGGGTGGCGTCGTTACGGGGCATCAACGGGGTCGGTCGCTCAAGGTATCGGACCCAGCAGCGGAGCCAGGTGACGCCAGACGGTTTCGTGAATCACCCGATACCCTTCGCTGGTCGGATGGATGCCATCGGGTTGATTCAAGCGCGAATGGCCGGCCACCCCTTCCAGGAAAAAGGGGATCAATGTGGCACCGCCCTCTTCGGCGACCTCCGGATAGATGGCGGCGAAACGCTCCTCGTAACCGCCTCCGTAGTTGGGCGGCAGTTGCATGCCGCCGAGCAGTACCTCCACGCCGGCCTTTTTCAGGATCGAGAGAATCCTTAACAGATTCTCCCGCATGAGTTCCAGATCGAGTCCGCGCAGTCCGTCGTTGGCGCCGAGCACCACGATGGCCAAGTGCGGTCTGGCGCGCAGCGACCACTCCAGACGGCGTAGTGCACCCGCTGTGGTATCCCCGGAGAGTCCGGCGTTGACCACACGGTGGGGGTAGCCCTTCTCCCGGAGCCGTTGTTGCAACAACGCCGGGTAGTCGGTGCCGGGCAGCACACCCCAGCCGGCGGTCAGGCTGTCGCCGAAACAGAGGATGACCGGCGGATCACCGGCTTGGGCGGGGGTGGCGATCATGAGCAGGGCTCCCAACAAGAGCAAGCGAATCCAATCTGTGCGAGGTTTAAACATGATTCGTCTGGAATCCGTGACGTATGCGGTGGAACATGCCGGCAGGCGTTTGGAGATCCTCTCCGGCGTGGATCTTGAGGTGGCGCCGGGCGAGGTGGTTGCCCTGACCGGACCATCCGGAAGCGGCAAAAGTACCCTTCTGGCGTTGATCGCCGGGTTGGAGCAGCCCACGGCGGGCCGGATCCGGGTGGATGGGGTGTTGCTGTCCGGACTCACCGAGGATGGGGTGGCGCGGTTGCGGCGTGAACGCATGGGGATCGTGTTTCAGGATTTTCATCTCATCTCCACATTGACCGCCTTGGAAAATGTCGCCTTGCCTCTTGAATTGGCCCGTATGCCGAATGCCCGGCAGCGGGCGCGAGCGCTCTTGGACCAGGTCGGACTCGGGGCGCGCCTGGATCATCGTCCGTTGGAGATGTCGGGTGGTGAGCAGCAGCGCGTGGCGATCGCCCGCGCCTTTGTCACCCATCCGGCATGGATTTTGGCCGACGAGCCGACCGGCAATCTCGATGGCGAGACCGGGGCGCGGGTCATGGAGCTGTTGTTTGATTTGACCCGCAATCGGCATGCGTCCATGCTGCTGGTGACCCACAATCCGGAGTTGGCTGCGCGAGCGCAACGCCATTATCGGCTGCATGGCGGAAGCCTACAAAAAATCGACCGGCCAGGCAATCCCGTTTGAGGGGGCGAGCCGGAGGGATATCGGTCCGCTATCGCCGAGATCTTCTGGTAACTGTTTGTCGGCAATGAAAAAAAGTTGTCAGTGATGGATGTTTCCGAACGGTTCTTTTCGTGGATGGAATCCGCATGCTCAATCGTGAACTGCTTCGTTTCGACCAACGCCAGGGACGGCTGACGCCGCGTTTCATCGATCCGGAGAACGCCCTCTTGCAATCGCTGGCACGGGATTTAAGCTTCATCTATCTTTCGGGCGAGGGACAGACCCGCGATGCGTTGAGCGAGGCGGCACAGCCGCTGATCAATGCCGCCCGTTCACCGATGATTGCCAAAGGGTTGAACAAACTGCTCATGGATCGCTGTACGTTTCGCGAACTGCCGGAAGGGTTGGAGGCGTACCGCGAGACGATCTTTCAGGCTGCCGGACGGCTGTTGCGCGCCGAGGGTATGGACGATCTGACGGCTTATCGTCAGGCCGTGGCCAGCGCCCAGCCCGAGGCCCCGGCGGATGTCGATCCCGACCAGTTGGCCGGGCAACTGCATGCCGACCATCCGGATCGCCAGCCGCTGGTGACCTTCGACCCGGTTGAGCCTGCGGAACTGCTGCATCGGTACAATCTGGCTTTGGCACAGGGCCCCCTGGTGTGGGCCGACCGGCTTACGGTACGCATCCGCGAGCCGGATACCGGAAAAATGCGCCGATTTTTCCATCGTATCAAATTTTTGCAACTGTTGGCGCAGGTCACCCGTGACGCGGGGTCACGCGATGGTTTCGTGCTGGAGCTGGACGGACCGTTGAGCCTGTTCGACCTGCAACGCAAATACGGTATCAAGCTGGCGCTGCTGCTCCCCGCGCTCTGCGATCTGAGCGCATGGAGCCTGCGTGCGGAGATCCGCATGAACGATCACCAGCCGGCGACCCTGGAGTTGAGCGAGGCCAGCGCTCTTTGGGCACCGGAGCCGCGCGCCGGAGGGTATATACCCGACGAGTTCGCCACCTTTGCCGGGCAGTTCCAGGAAAAGGCCAAAGGGTGGGAGATCCTCCCGCACCCGGAACTGCTCGAGTTGGGAGGACAGGAGTTGGTGGTGCCGGATTTCAGTTTTCGGCATGCCAGCGGTGCGCGTGTCCATTTGGAACTCTTCCATCGCTGGCACGCCCGTCAACTGCCGCTGCGTTTGAAACGTCTGGACAGCATGAAGAAAAAACTCTCCCTGGTCATCGGCGTGGATCGCCATCTGACCAAACAGGCAGAGCTGACCGCGCTCCTGGAGGGGTCTCGTTGGTTCCAGGAGCACGGCTTTGCTTTTAACCAGTTTCCGCCGGTCAAGCGGGTGGTGGAGGCGCTGGAGGGGATGCTGCTCACGCGGTCATGATTGAGATTTGAAATTAAACCGCAACTAAACCGCAACCATCACGGGATGCGTAGTTCCATTAATAGGGGTCCAGGGGGATTATCCCCCTGGTGGGATCCAAGGGCGAAGCCCTTGGGACTTTGTTTTTGACTTTAGCGCGCT
>JAMOBI010000129.1:0-9355 GCA_039908105.1 Magnetococcus sp. YQC-9 | reverse complement strand
CTTCGGCCTCCAGTCCGCTCGACGGGTTGTTTTTTTAAGACCGCGCCCAACTTGGAATGTGTAGTTTTTATTGGTGAAAAAAAAGAGAGGGTCTGGGAGATTCATCTCCCAGGGTTTTGATTTTGACTTTGTTTTTGATTTTAGCGCGCTCTTCAAAAGAAGCATTTTTCGCGTTTTTTGCGAAAAATGCGCCGCGCGCCGCCTTCGCGGGCTTCGTTTCCGCCTTTTGGAAACGAAGCCCGCAGTTTGCACACAGCTTGGCAGAAAATGACGCTTCTCAAGATGGTTGCGACATGGAAATTTAAAAAAACAAACCTATGGGGACTTTAGTCCCCAAACCCCTGCCGGGGGCGGTAACCGCCTTCGGACCCCCGTGAACGTTTGCCATTAGGCGACTCATGAGCCATTTGCCCCCCTCCCCTGCGGTTGCCATTCTCCCCATCCCGGCGGTACGCGCCATGCTCCAGCTGGCCCGCACCCTGCGCGGCCTGGCCTTAAACCACCCGCACCCGCTCCCCGACACCCCGTCAACCGCCCACTTCGATCCGGGCCATGAGGCGGTGATGATGGGCTATGACTTCCACCTCACCCCGCACGGACCCCGTTTGATCGAGGTCAACACCAACGCCGGCGGTCTGCTGATGGCCCACGTCGCTCAACACCCAGGATTCCCATCCGGACCCGAATTTCCCTTCCCGCTGCTCGATCCGAACAACCGTCGCCAACAACGTTTGATCAACAGTTTTACCGAAGAGATGCGCCTGTTCGCCCATCAACCCATCCAGCGCATGGTGATCCTGGACGAAAAACCCGAAGAGCAGTTTCTCTATCCGGAGATGGTCGCCTGTGCCAAGCTGATGTCCGAGGCCGGCATTGCCTGCCGGATCGTCGATCCCAACGAACTCGACATGGACGAAACCGGCGTGTTTCTGCAAGGCGAACGGGTGGATCTGATCTACAACCGCCACTGCGATTTTTATTTGCAGACCCCCCCGCTCGCCGGACTGCGCGCCGCCTGGCTCAACCGCCGGGTCTGCCTCTCCCCGAATCCGCGCGCTTACGGCCTGCTGGCAGACAAACGCCACCTGGTCAACTGGTCCGATGCCACCCACCTGCGCACGCTCGGCTGCGATGCCCCCACCATCGCCCGACTCACCACCTTGATACCCGAGACCCGTTTGCTGGCCACCTTGGAGCCGGAAACGGTCTGGAAGGAGCGGGCCCGTTGGGTCTTCAAGCCGGGAACCGGCGGTTTCGGCGGTCGCGGCGTACTCCTCGGCGAAAAGATCAGCCGCACCCGTTTCAATACCCTGGATCCGACCCATACGCTCGTGCAACGCCATATACCACCCGCACTGGTGACAACCCCGCAGGGTGCACCCTTCAAGACCGATATCCGACTCTTCATGTATCGCGACCGACTGCTTGGCATCGGCGTGCGCGCCTACCGGGGCCAGGTGACCAATTTTCGCGAACCGGGCAACGGATTTCTGCCAGTTCGTCTGATACAGGCCTCTGATGGGGTTTACCCACTCGAACAAAGCCGTTAAAATTGCTGGATGGGGGGAGAATCCCCTCACCCCCCACCCGTGGAACCTTAAAAGCTTAAGTTCCACGGTCATTGCTGGATGGGGGGAGAACCCCCTCACCCCCACCCATGGAACTCCAAAAGCTTAAGTTCCACGGTCAATGGTGGATGAATCACCCTTTCATGGACTGTCACGCGCTCTTCGTGCGTCCGTTGACCACCCTTTTGAGGTGAACCGATGCCCCCCAACGATCCATCCGCAAACGATCTCGCCTTTCGCGTCCAAAATCCGCTACAGACCCTGGAGGTTTACGCCCAGGAAGAGATGCAACGCCGTCGGGCTGCCAACCCCTCGTTCGACCTGGCACTGCACCATGAGGCCGTGGAGCTTTTGATGTTTCGCTTGAATCCCGCGCGCCCAACCGTGGAGGGCATGGCATGATCATCCACCGGTTGCATTCCGAAAACATCTTGCGTTTCAAAATGTTGGAGTTGAACGATCTGCCCGCATCGGGATTGATCCTGGTTTCCGGTCCCGATGAATCGGGAAAAACCGCACTGTTGGAGATTTTAAGCCTGGCGCTCTTCGGTCGCAGTGCCAATCTGTCGGGCGAAGCGGTGGCCAAAGCGGTTCACTGGGGCGCGGAACAGGGGGCGATTCAGCTCGATTTCGAGGCCTTTGACCAGACCATCTACACCCTGCGGCGCCACTTCGACAACCAGGGCGGCCAGGATGCCCAGCTCAAACGCATTGGCGAGGAGACCCCGCTGGCGCACGGGGTCGAGGCGGTGGATGCGGCTTTGTCCACACTGCTGGGATTCGGCTTCGAGACCTACGTCGATACGCTCTACCTCACCCAGGGACGCCATGCCCATCATGCCCGTCCACTCGGGACGGTCAAGGAGCTCTCCGGGATGACCAGCCTGGAGAACCTGGCCGCCACACTCGTACAAGAGCGCGCGGCCATTGCTCAGAAAATCGATACCCGCGCCCGTCGACAAGAGGAGCTGCGCAACGAAATTTCTGGCCTGAATCTGGTCGATGAGGCGCTCGGACAGCTGGAAACCCGCCTTCAGGCGGCCCGCAACCGGGTGGCCGTGGCTGTGGCGACGATCGAGCGCTGGCTGGGATTCGATGCCGGCGTGGTCCAGGCAGGTCGCCGCATCGAGGCGGCCTGCAATCGCATGATCCAAACCTCACCCAACATCGGCATTGCCAGCTGGACCAGCCGTTGCCAGCAGCTCGATCACAGCTTGAAGGAGATCGAAACCATCTGGCAGGGCGGACATGTGAGCGAGGTCGAAATCCCCGCCGGGCAGGTGCGTCAGTGGCATGCCCGTTCCCGCGCCCGTTTGGATTCGCTGGGACACATTCTCTTCCAGGTGGTCTCCGAACAGTTCCGTCTGGCCAGTTGGCTTGGCGAACCGACGACCCACCCGGCGGTCGAAGGTCCAACCTTGGCCAGCGAACAGGCCACTCTGGACCGGGAGCAAAAAGCGCTGCAACGGCAGCGTTCCAATCGCGGCTGGGGTGCGGTGATCTTTCTGGTTCTGGCGCTTGTCGGCTGGGCCATGACCGGTCTGGCCTGGCAGTTGATGCACCACCCCGGATTCGCACCCGGCATCAACGCCCTGTTGACCCGTCTGCTGCAGGTCTGGCCGCTCGCGCCGATCGTGCCGGGAATACCCGCCGTGCTGCTGACGTTGCTGACACTCTGGAATTTCATCCGACGTTTTTCCGCCGGCAGTCGGCTGCGTCAGATCCAGGCAGATCGAACGGTGCTGGAGATGCGGGCCGTCCAATTCCGCCACACCCTGGAGACCCTGCGCAATGCGGCCAATCAGCCGGTTCGGGAACAGGTGGACATTTTGTCCGGCATGGATGAAATGCCCTGGTCTGAGGCGTTGAACGCCTGGATTAGGGAGGAGGGACAACCGTTTCTGGATGCCGATGTGCTTGGGCAGGAGTTGAGTGAACTTGACGCGCGGTTGAAGCTCTTTCAGGCCGAACACGCGGTGTTGCGGGAGAAGAGCCAGACGCGGGTACGCACGGCCAAGGAGGAGCATGCCTCACATATGGCCGCTGTCGCCACGCTTGAGAGCGAAGTTGAGAATGAGAAGAGCCGGCGGCGTGAACAGGCACGCCTGCTGGCTGCGATCGCCGCCTTTGAAACCGAAAATCAACGCGATCGTCGCGCCATTGAGGTCCGACGTTCAGCCGAAACCCTGTTGAACGGTTGCGGCGCGCACTTGAAAAACGACTTTCTCCAGGAGGCCAATCGGCTGGTGGCGCGTGGCGCGCCGCTGTTCACCGGCGGAAGGTATCGTCAACCGCGCCTGGATGGGGAGTTGAATCTGGCGATCTTCTCGGATGCCAAAAACGATTTCATGCAGATGGAGGAGCTCTCCACCGGCGTCCGGCGCCAGTTGACCCTGGCGTTGCGTCTGGCTTTGTGTCAGGCATTGGCCGCGCGCACTCAGGCGGTCCATTTCCTCGCCTTGGACGAACCCTTCGCCTATTTCGACCGACAGCGGGCCGGAGCTGCACTGGAGGCGCTGGCCACCTTCAGCGATCGTCTGCCGCAAATCTGGATCACCTCGGAGCGATTCGAGGAGTCTCAAACCGCTTCGGCCTGTTGCATTGTCTGCTCTCACGATCGCGACACTCTGACTCAGGCTGTGAGGTCCACACCGTGAAATGGCTTTCCGCTCCTTTTCCCCCGTTTGTTCAGAGTCTGTGTATCATTGGGCTGCTGATGGCCTGGCCGGTTTGGGCCAATGTTTGGGCCAGTGATCACGACAGCCCGGCGATTCGCATCAAGGGTTCGGATACCCTGATCAAGGTGCTCAAGGAGTGGGCCAAGGTCTATCAAGAAAAAAATCCCGGCACACGTGTCGAGGTGGCGGGCGGCGGATCGGGCAACGGCATTGCCGCGCTGATCAACGGACATGTGGAGATCGCCTCCTCCAGTCGTATGTTGCGTGAGCGCGAGATTCAACTGTTGACGCGCAAACGCGCCGGTGTCCCTGTGGCGCCGCATGTCGTGGCACGCGATGCGGTTTCGGTGATCGTGCACCCCAACAATCCGATCAACGGTTTGGCGCTCCAACAGCTCACCGAAATCTACAGCCGAACCAATCGGGGCATGACCTGGAGTGATCTGGGTATGAAGGTTCCGGAGTGTCAGGATCAGAAGATCGTGCCGATCAACCGCAAAAACAACTCCGGCACGTATGTCTTTTTCCGTCAGGCGATCTTCGAGAAGCGCGCCCATTTCGAGCCACGGATGCTCAGCGTCGATGGCTCCGATTCACTGGTGAACATGGTGTCGCAGATGCCGTGCGCCATCGGTTACACCGGCATGGCCTACGTGAGCAACAAGGTGAAGACCCTGTGTGTCTCCAAGGAGCATGAGGCCAATGCCCCGTGCGTGCCGCCGACCTCCGCTTCTGCCGTGGATCTGGCCTATCCGCTGGCCCGTTCCCTCTATCTGTTCACCCTGGGAGAGCCGCGCCCGGAGGTGAGAAAATTTCTGGATTGGATTCTGAGTCCCGAGGGTCGAGAGATCGTGACCCGATCCGGTTACATTCCGCCGCCGTAACATGCTGCGGGCACGCAACGCACCCCTGGTTGGTCCAAAAAGCCGTTTTGCACCTTTGCAAAACGGCTCGAGGAAAAACATCTCTTTGCAGCAAGTCGCTGCGGGCGACTGATTGACGCATACCCGCAGTATGGTTTCGTGATGAATTGAAAAAATTCAAGGACTGAATTTCTAAGGAATCTCGCCCCATGATGGAAACCGTGGAACAAATTTTAAGAGAATATGGATACATCGTGCTGTTCATCGGCACCTTTCTCGAAGGGGAAACCATGGTGCTGGTGGCCGGATATCTGGCCAAGGCCGGGGTGTTGGATCTCAACTTGGTGATCCTCTCCTCCTTCGCCGGTTCTTATCTGGGCGATCAAACGGCCTTTTTCATCGGCAGGCGCTGGGGTCATCTGTTGGTGAAAAAGACCAGCAGCGAGAGCTGGAAACAGCGCACCGAACGGGTGATGTACCTGTTGGATCGCTACAACACCTGGTTCATCCTGGGATTCCGCTTCATCTACGGGGTGCGCAACGTCACGCCGTTCGCCCTGGGTGCTTCGCCGATTCACTCGATCCGCTTCATGCTGCTCAACTGTCTGGCTGCGATCGTCTGGGCCATCAGCTTCGGCTATGGTGGTTATATCTTCGGGCACGCCATGGAGGGTTTCCTGGACCAGATCAAGCACTATCAGATCTATTTCTTCAGTGTATTGGGCCTGTTGCTGATCGCCATCTGGGCGAAGAAGCGTTTTTTCAAGAACGAACAACAGGAGGTTGCGCCGGTCAAGCCGGCCATCGAGTGTGCCGAAAATTCGCCGCCGTGATGACGACTGTGACAAAGATTGTGCTTGCGGATCCAGCGGGTGGGTACGCTGTTGACGGGTATGCCTGCACGGGTCGACAGATTGGTGCGAATGGATTTGGTTAAGCGCTCTTTGTACTTTCCAAACCGCAACCAGCCTGGAATGTGTCGTTTTTATTAAACCGCACCCAGCTTGGAATGTGTAGTTTTTACTGGTAAAAAAAAGAGAGGGTCTGGGAGATTCAGCTCCCAGGGTTTTGCTTTTGACTTTAAACCGCACCCATTCCAAGTTGGGTGCGGTTTACATTTACGGTGGCCCGTTGCCCTGTTCGGTCGCACAACGCTCCAGATAGCCCGCAATACGCTCCACCCCGGCGCGCGAACCCGAGACCGTCGATCCTTCGCCACTCGTGGCGGCCTGCACCTGAATCAACTCCGCGTTGCCCACCACCTCGGCCTTGCGCGTGCAGCCGTAAACCGACAGATCGGCCACCCAACCATCCGCCACCATGCGACGGTACAGGCACTCGGACAGCCGCTTGTAGTGTCCGACATGGGCAACCTGATGCTCCGGCACGCTGGCGCCATCCAGCCGCCCCGCGCAACCGGCCATCGCCAGCACCCCGATCACACCCAAAAAACGCATCATGCGGTTCATGCGGAATGTTCCATAATAATTTTCTTGCGCATTGAAATAAACCGCACCCATTTTGGGATGCGTAGTTTTTCGCAAGGCTGCGTGCAAGATGCACAAAGTCGTTTCAAAAAAAATAAAAAACTACTCCCGCGAAGGCGGCGCGCGACACATTTTTCGCGAAAAATGCTTCTTTTAAAGAGCGCGCTAAAGTCAAAATTCTGGGAGATGAATCTCCCAGACCCTCTCTTTTTTTTCACTAAACCGCAACCATCACGGGATGTGTAGTTCCATTAATAGGGGTCCAGGGGGATTATCCCCCTGGTGGGATCCAAGGGCAAAGCCCTTGGGACTGCGAAAAATGCGCCGCGCGCCGCCTTCGTGAGCGTCGTTTCCGCTTTTTGGAAACGACGCTCACATCTTGCACGCAGCCTTGCAAAAAACTACGCATCCCAAAACAGGTGCGGTTTAATAAAAACGACACATTCATTCGGCAATGCTTCAGGATCCGGGTATTCCTGATCCCTACCGCCCCCTGCCCGGATCATAACCCGGACTCGGCAAATACCTGCCGCCCCCTGCCGGTGGCCCACCACCAGACCCCTGGATTCCCAATCCGGCCACCACTTCGATCCGGCCTCCGGTGTTATTGGGATTGACGATGCACACCGAGCGCACCACCGCAGCACGCTTGCCGCAAGAGGAGATATTCGCATAAATGCACTCGGTACGCCAACTCTCCACCAGACAATACGAGGCGCCACCCACCGGTTTGATGATCTCCGCCTGGTTCAGCTCACACCCCCCCTGCTGCCCTGCCGCCTGTCGACACGCCTCCACATCCCCATAATCGCAGTGCTGCCCGGAAAAATCGCTCGCGCAAAACAGCCCGGCCCACGCCGTGCCACTCCAGAACAGAGACACACTGACAATGATGCGTATGGCGTTCATCCCGGATCGTCCCTATTGAAACATCTTGCAATGGCCCATTCTACCAAGCCCTTGTTTGAATTTCCAGATTATTAAAGAGAGTTTGGTGAGGACCAAACGGTCTCTTAAGCACTCCCCTCTGTGGTGAGGAACGACATGGCCGCGTCGTACTCCCCCCGTTGACTTGCAAACAGCTCCTTGCCCTCGCCGTCCACCACGATGCGCTCCTCGGGCAAGATCGGCACCGGATCCGGCCATTGACCCTCCAGGGGCTCACTGATCTGGCACAACCGTGCGCCCTGCTCATCGCGCATCACCGGATTGTTCCGCAGATCCAGACCCGGCAGATGCCAGGTGAACTCCACGGCCAAACCATTGGGATCATACGAATAGATGGAAAAAAAGCAGCCATGATCAATCACATCCGAGACCGGGAACCCGGCGCCGTCCAGTTTGGACATCAGATCCCACAACGCCTCCTTGCTGTTGACACCTATGGATACATGATCAAAACCGAATGGTCCGCATACCGGCTGCCCATGTCGTTTCAACGGGATGGCACACACCCCCTCCCACTCAAAAAATGAGAGGTAGCCGCTGCCATGAATGTGAAAGAAATATTGGCGGTAACCAGGCTGTCCATAGCAGTAGACCAGCGGCATGCCGAGCAGATCGCGCCAATAACGCGTGGTCAAGGTAATATCGCGCGTGGCGAACGCGGCATGATGAATGCCCGTATAATAATGATTCATCGCTTCTCCTTGTCTGGTTGGGTGACCATGTCAGCCAGAGTGGTCTCTTCCAGAACGGCTCGAATGGATCGATTGATCCGCATCCAGTGCGTACGAGAACGGCAAATCGTATCCAGAGTACATCTGAAATCGGCTTGGCAGCAGGGGGTCAACAACACGGGATCCTCCATGGCGATCAGCACCTGTGCCAAGCTGATCCCCTCTGCCGGAAAAGCCAGAATGGATCCGCCCAGAACCCCTTTTCGGGCTCGAACAATGCCGTTTTGTGCCAGAATTCGCAAAACCTTGCGGATCGTGGTCAATGGCAGGGCGATCTCTTGCGCGAGAGTCGCGGCTGAGCGTGGCCGTTCCGGTTCCTGGGCCAAATGGATCAGGATCAGGACCGCGTAATCGCTCAAACGCAGGATGTTCAACATGGCGCTCTCCTGTCACTCTGAACCCCCAATTGCAATGAATGCACCGTAACACCGATGAGAACCGGTTGGCCATCCATGGCCTCACCAAACACCCTCGAATCCCAGTCCAGGCGATCCGGGGTCAATCACCCCGGCATTTGGCCAACCATCCTTGGGCCGCAGCGACAGTTTGGCACTCGGCCAAACGGTCGCCGGGTAACCAGGCATCCGAACGGTTCGCTGCACGGACACCCTCACGCCGCTTGACGGAGGCGTTCAATCTCCTCGGCGGGTAAAAAGAGTTGCGGATAATCGCGATCCCCATCGAAAAGCGCCTGGGTGGCATCGAACCGGGTTCGAATCATCCCCGTTTCAGCGCAAAAACCGTGCAAGATGGCTTCGGCCATCATCAAGGCCTTCTGCAAATCCTGGTCCGCAGCCGCACTGTTCCCAATTGCCCGATGACAATAGGCCCGCATGAGATACGCGATGCCATACTCTCGTTGAATGTCGATCGCTTCATTCAGATTGGCAATTGCATCGGTAAATCGATGCATGCGGGCAAACAACGTCGCACGCAATAGATAGAGCCGGCTGTTGTTCTCCGGATCCAGCCGCAGCGCAGACTCGCAATCGGCCAAAGCCGCCTGAAACCGTTCAGCGTGCAGATGCTGCACCGCACTCATCATCAACCAACGCAGCTTGATCTGCTCCTCACTCATCA
>JAMOBI010000004.1:0-63361 GCA_039908105.1 Magnetococcus sp. YQC-9 | reverse complement strand
GCTACTGTGTGTAAGTTTTTTCCGCAAGGTCCACTTACACACGATCTTACACACACGCTGCATGCGCTGGTATGATGTCTTGTGAGAAGCTGTGATAGGATAAAAACAGAAAAAGCCGGTAGTTAGCCGGCTTCTTGAGAACTCTTGAGAAGGTATGAAATGTGGTATTGGTGGAGCCGAGGGGGATCGAACCCCTGACCTTCGCATTGCGAACGCGACGCTCTCCCAGCTGAGCTACGGCCCCGTGTGCAATCTGTTTAGAATGCACGATTTTGTTTTCCAACACAAGCAAAAAGATCGTAGAACCCGGTCTGTTCTGTCTTTGACAGCCTGATCAACTCGGTTAAAGCACTAGCAAAAAGATTACCAATCCCAAAACGATGCGGTAAATGGCAAACGGCACCAAGCTTTGATGACGCAACCACGCCATCAGCCAATGGATTACCGCGAACGCTGAAATTCCGGATACCGCCAATCCCAATCCCATGAAAAGCCATTCGGAAAGGGAAGGGGAAAGATGAAACAATTCCCTGAACTCCAGAATCGCCGCCAGAATGCCAACCGGAACAGCCATCAGAAACGAAAAGCGGGCCGCCGCCTCACGTGTGAAACCAATGAATAACGCTGTCGTCATGGTGACTCCCGAACGGGAAGTGCCAGGGATCAGCGCGAACATCTGTCCGATCCCGATCAAGACAGCATCCTTCCATGTCAGTTGATCGATCCCCCGAAGACGTTGGCCTCGTCGATCCGCCAACCACAATAATGCTCCGAAAAAAAGGGCTGTCGAGCTGATTACCGCCAGGCCACGCAGTTCGGTTTCAATGAAAGGCTTCAACGTCAAACCGGCCAAACCGATCGGAATCGTGGCCCAACCCAATGCCCAAGCCAGACGACCATCCCGGTTGTCTGTAAAACCGCCGGGTCGCAACGTGCGCACAAAACCAACGGTTAATTTTATCAGGTCATGTCTGAAATAAGCCAACACCGCCACCAGACTGCCAGTATTGGCCGCAATGTCAAACATCAACCCTTGATCCTCCCAACCCAACAGCTTGGGTACCAGAATCAAGTGGGCCGACGAACTGATTGGCAGAAATTCCGTTAATCCCTGCACAATTCCAAGAATGATCGAATGAAACAGTTCCATGAATAACAGGGCTCGCTATGCTTATTGTTTGTTGATAACAATAAGTTGTTTGATGGCAAAATCGGTATTGTCAGATAGTACAGCACAGATCATCCGGCAAACCAGGTTCAACAAAAGATGCAATTAATTGATCTGCAAGAAAGGCATTCTTTTGATGAACCTTGTGTATTACAAATTACAAGCTGCGTTGATACCGTTTGCGTTCATGTTCTTTCAATAATTTCTTGCGCATCCGTAAACTTTTTGGGGTTACTTCTACCAGTTCATCTTCATTGATAAACTCCAAACACTGCTCCAATGAGTAGTTGAGTGGCGGAGTCAACAAGATCGCGTCATCGGAACCTGAAGCACGGATGTTGGTCAGCTGCTTTCCTTTCATCGGATTGACCACCAGATCCTGATTACGGTTGTTGATCCCCACGATCATCCCCTCGTAGACAGGTACACCGGGTGATACGAACAGACGTCCACGCTCCTGGAGGTTCCACAGCGCAAAAGCCACCGTCTTTCCCACGTCCATCGAGATCAACACCCCGTTGCGTCTTGCACCAAGATTGGGTTGGGTCAGGGGGCCGTATTCGTGAAAGATGCGTGCGAGCAACCCGGTGCCTGAGGTCATGGTGCGAAATTCAGTCTGAAATCCGATCAGACCTCGCGCCGGGATGATGTAATCCAGCCGTACACGACCGCGACCATCCGGAACCATATCTTTGAGATCTCCTCGACGCATTCCCAAAGCCTCCATGACAGCGCCCTGATGGATCTCTTCCACATCGACTGTCAGGAATTCGTATGGCTCCTTGAATTCGCCATTGAAGTTGCGCAGGATCACCTCCGGTCGAGATACGCCCAACTCATATCCTTCCCGTCGCATATTTTCGATCAGAATGGATAAATGCAGCTCGCCACGACCCGATACTCTGAAACGGTCGCTGTTATCGGTTTCCTCGACCCGCAGGGCGACATTGTGTTCCAGTTCCTTGAATAGCCGTTCGCGCAACTGTCGGCTGGTGACGAATTTACCTTCCTGACCCGCCATTGGTGAATCGTTGACCTGAAAGGTCATGCTGACCGTGGGTTGATCAACAGCCAACGGTGGTAAAGGTTCAACATGTTCGATATGACAAAGAGTGTCAGATATACCCAGATTCTCGACTCCGGTAAAGGCGATGATTTCACCGGCATTGGCGATATTAACCTCGATCCTTTCGAGACCAAGAAAACTGAAAATCTTCGCTATTCTGGCGTTGCGACGCGATCCGTCTGGCGTGGCGACCGTCACCAGGCTGTTGGCGGCGGCCACGCCGCGCTCAACTCGACCGATACCGATGATGCCGACGTAATTGCTGTGGTCGAGAGCTGAAACGCGCATGCGAAACGGACCGTTCGGATCAACCGCCGGTGGTGGGGTGCGGTCGACAATGGTTTCGAACAACGGTTCCATATCACGACCCTTGTGGTCCGGGTCGAGCGTAGCCCAGCCTTGCAGGGCAGAGGTGTAAACCACCGGGAAATCGAGCTGTTCATCGGTAGCACCCAGACGGTCGAACAAATCGAAGGTGCGATCCAGTACCCAAAGCGGACGAGCACCGTCGCGATCAACCTTGTTGATCACCACGATTGGCTTAAAGCCCATGTCAAAAGCCTTGCGGGTGACAAAGCGGGTTTGGGGCATCGGACCATCAACCGCATCCACGAGCAACAGGACCGAATCGACCATGGAGAGCACACGTTCCACCTCGCCTCCAAAATCAGCGTGACCCGGCGTATCGACGATGTTGATGCGATACTCCCGCCACTGGATGGCGGTATTCTTGGCCAGGATGGTGATGCCACGCTCCCGCTCCAAATCGTTGGAGTCCATGATGCGCTCCTGGATGTCGCCGCGCTGGGCGAGCGTTCCGGATTGCTGGAGCAGTTTATCGACCAACGTGGTCTTCCCGTGGTCCACATGGGCAATGATGGCAATGTTGCGCAACAAATCAAGCACGATTGATTTCCTTGATTGGGTGATCTTTCTACTGAATTCTCTTGACTGTGGCGACTCAGTAGACGCGTTCATGGGTGTGCAAAATTGTTAATTATATGACAATAATGCCGAATTTGTCAACCACTCGACCGCGCCAGCACCCAAAGAAAAATTTGCATAAAAATCGGATATTTCTTCTTGTTAAACCGCACCCAGCTTGGAATGTGTCGTTTTTACTGGCAAGTGCGGCCAGGCAAGGTCGCGTAACCATGCGGGAGGGTATCCCGCCCCGGAAGACTGGCCAGTCATCGGGAAGCGAGTCCTTGGAGGTGAGGGGGTAACTCCGAACTTTAAGCGTAGGACAGCGACACGATAGGCCGTAAGCCGAAAGGTTGAAGTGATTGAGCCTCGATAGAAAATAAGCGGGAAGGACGACGTTGTTTGCCAAACGGGAGTCGTTTCCAAAAGACGGAAACGACTCCCGCGAAGACCGTGCGCGGCGCATTTTTCGCAAAAAACGCGAAAAATACTTCTTGAGAAGAGCGCGCTAAAGTCAAAAACAAAGTCCCAAGGGCTTCGCCCTTGGATCCCACCAGGGGGATAATCCCCCTGGACCCCTATTAATGGAACTACACATCCCGTGATGGTTGCGGTTTAAGATATCATTTGGTTGAAAGAGACGGACCAGCCCCGATTCGTATTGAGGGGGACCGATTGTCGAATCGTATGTCGGTGTGGAGCCAATCAGGTGGGTTTGTTGCAAAACATGGAATTGGGCGCAACTTGGTTGAATTGGCGCACGACAACGTGGTGAGTTGAATGGCGCGATCCGGCTTACCAATTGGTCTCCACCGGTTTGCGCATCACCTTTTTGTAATGGGTCAACAGATCGTTGGCAAAGTCATCCACGGAAATTCCCTTCAGGGAGATGTAGGTGCGTACATTTTTTTTGATGATTTCGATATTGCCGGTCTTGGCGAGCAGCACGTAGAACAAAACCAACAGCGCCGACCCTTTGTGAATGAACTCCACTCCAGAGCGTGAGGTGTCACCGAAGATGCTCTTCATCATGATCAGGATGACCGATTTGTGGGCGGTCAACTCCTCACGAAGTCGTTCTTCACGATCAAAGCCCATGCGCAAAAGAATTTCCGCCAGTGTGGAAACAAAGTTGTCACGATAGACTAGGCGGGTTTCGTAGTGGTCGGCAATCGAGCGATCGATGTCACGGATCACCGCGTCATTGAGTATGAACGCCTCCAATCGGGTCGCCAATTCGGCCTGCTGTTGGGGATCGACGGCTTTAAGTTCCAAAATGACCGGTTCGTTCACCGGAGTGGTTGCAATCGTTTCGTAGGCTGCCGTCTGGGTCGTGGCCAAGGCATTTTGTTGCAGGATTTGGTCCTTGATGCGCACCAGTTCTTCGTCGGCCATTTTGAGCAGATAGGAGATTTGTGCCAGTTTATTGACGTTTTGCCCCGGAATGCGCGACTTGCCGATGAGCATATCGAAAATGCCCTTGACCTCGGACCAGGAGTGCTGCAACACGGTGCGGATTTCCAGCTCGGCCTTCAAACCACTGAAACGTTGATATTCGGGTCTGGCATATTGTTCCGGCAGCAGTTTGATATCGAAACGCCGGGTGTTGATGCCGAATCGGTCCTGATCCGGCACTTCGAGAATCGGTTGGAAACTGTCGTCGAGAGCAAACTCCTTGTGGATCAGACTGACCGCAATATCAATATCGTCCGAGAAATAGACCACCGCGCGTACGGTGATCAAATTTTCGACGTCACGCAGGCGACTGTAATATCCTCCCCGTTCGGTGAGGAATTTTTTTAAGGTCGCCCTGGACATCAAGTCGCCGGCAATGGAGCTGATCGGCAGGGAGGTCTTGTTGAACACCTCGCCCAGATTGATCATCAGCCGTTCGCTGTAGGCACGGTACAACTCGAAGCTCTCGTCGTACTGTTCCAGAAGTGAACTGACGTGTTGAGCTTGTAGAAGCGGATTTTTCGGTTCCATGGGCTGTAATCGTTGTTCGCCGATCGTTGCAGTGGGATTCCTGGTCACATCGTATCGAATCGTCAAAGCCTCACACCCCATATGAGTCAATCAAACACGGACTCAAAAGGGGCATACGTGGAGTGTCGGATTCGTTCGCTTCTTGTCAATCTTCATCAAAATCAACTTATTGGTACGCTTGTTTCCTGCGTTTTGGTTATCCAGGCGCCCCTTAATGAACAGACGGAAACAGCTTTCCGTTTAAACTATGCAATCTTCTTGCCGTAGAATTTTGCAAGATGGCGGGAGAACCCGCTCGCCCCCATCTGTGTACCCCCTTCAGGAGTTACACGGTAAGATACAAGGTTAATCGATATCTCGCGAAAAGCAATCCATGTTGCTCTCATTCCTTTTGATAAATCTTTTGCCAGATTTTCGCAATACCCTCTGCACCACCCATCGAAAGTGCAACATGCCTTCCGGGAGGAATCCTGTCGTCTTTTGGATTAATGCGAACCAGACGGGCAGCGTATTTGCGCGCAAAGTGTTCGGAGCTTTGCCGGATGGTCGGAACGGCGTTGCCGGCACCGATTTCGATGATCACCAGTCGGAGATTCTGGGCGCGCAGGTCGGCAAGCCAATGCTGCATGCGGGCCTCCTGGGTGGCGCTGCGCTGTTCCAGCCAGTTGGCATCCGAGAACATCAGGATGTTGGGCCGTGCCAGAGCGCCACAACGCGGACAGAGCGGCAAGGCGCCGGTCACGCGGAAACTTTCCGGATCGATGTCAAGGGAGATCTTCTCCGTGCTCCAGATGTCGGGGGAGCAGAGTCGGGTACACTGAGCGTGATGGATCGACCCGTGACACTCGGCCACCCGCTCCTCGGGCCAACCGGCTTTCTGAAAATGGCCATCGACGTTCGAGGTGAGCACAAAACCGCCATGCGGTTTATCCTTGGCCAGTTGCAACAATCGTGTGAAGCCTTCATGGGGTTGGGTCTGGCGATAGAGTTCCAGCCGGTGACCGTAGAAGGCCCAGGCCAGGCGCGGATCGCGACGAAACCACTCCGGATTGGCCATCTGTGAAAATGAGAGTCCCAGCCGTGCGATGGCCGGATAAGCGTTCCAGAATCCCTCCTTGCCACGAAAGTCCGGCAAGCCGGAATCGACCCCCATCCCCGCGCCAGCCGTGATCAGGATCCCTTCGGCATCCTGGATCGCATGCGCAGCAAACAGGATCGACTCGTCGGGGAACGTGGTCATGCTCCAGCCTTGTCTCGCGCAAGATCCATCGGAAAGATCATCTTTGCGGCAAAAGGTTCACCCTTCAAAGTCAACTCCTGGTGTATGATCACTCCGGCAGAGTCGTTTTCCAGGAAAGGGTTGCCGATCGCACCCCCGATCCCAAGCAGGAATGCATTCAACCTTTTGTCCATCGCACGACTCCCAAAGACTCCTGATCAAACAGCTGACGCAGCTGTTCGATCACCGCCTGACCCGCCTCGGCGACCGGAACCTGAATCGGCTCGCCACCCTTGCGGATCTGAATTTCCACCTTTCCCTCCTTCAAGGCGCGTCCTCCGGCCACCACTCTGAGCGGGCAGCCGATCAGATCGGCATCCTTGAACTTGACGCCCAACCGGTCATCGCGATCATCCAGAAGCACGCCGATTCCGCGGCCACTCCATTCATCGTGCAGCGCCTCGGCGGTCTGTACCGCTTGCGGGTCGTTCGGATTGGCCAGGAGGATTTCGACTTCGAACGGCGCGAGCGCCACCGGCCAGATGATGCCGTTGTCGTCGTGGTTCTGCTCGATGGCCGCCGCCACGATGCGCGAGACGCCGATGCCGTAGCATCCCATGATCGGCGTGCGCTCCTTGCCCTCCGGGTCGAGCACGGAGACCGACAGCGCCTTGGAGTACTTCTCCCCTAGCTTGAAGATGTGTCCCACCTCGATGCCGCGATCCAGTTGCAGACGTCCATCGGTACAGCGCGGGCAGGGATCATCCGGTTGCACGTTGCGCAGATCCACAAAGGCCGGACGCGGCAGATCGCGCCCCCAGGATACCCCGGTCAGGTGATGGTCCGCCTGGTTGGCCCCGCAGGCGAAGAAATCGAGCCCCTCCAACGCACGATCAGCCAGGATCGACAGCGTTGTCCCGACCGGTCCGAGATAACCCACCGGCAGACCGCCGGTCAACTCGGCGCTGCGGCCCGGCTCGGGCACGACCACCGCACCGACCCCCAGGGCATTGGCGGCCTTGATCAGATTGAGTTCGTGATCCCCGCGAATCAGCAACAGATGGCCCTGACCTTGGGCCTCGACCACCAGACATTTGACCAGGCGGGATTCGGGAATACGCAAAAATTGGCTCACCTCCTGGATGGTTTTCTTGCCCGGCGTTGCAACCAGCTGCATGGCGCCGGCATTTCCGGCGGGCAGTGGGGGCAGGGGGCCGCTGGTGGCCTTCTCCAGGTTGGCGGCGTAGTCGCAGTGCGAACAGGAGGCGATCAGATCCTCGCCCGAGGAGGCGAGAACGTGAAACTCATGCGACGAGGAGCCGCCGATGCTGCCGGTATCAGCCTCCACCGGGCGGAAACGCAAGCCGCAACGCTTGAAGATGCGGGTATAGGCCGCATGCATCGCCCGATAGGTGACCTCCAGACCGGCTGCGTCCATGTCGAAGGAGTAGGCATCCTTCATGAGGAACTCGCGACCGCGCATGATGCCGAATCGGGGGCGGATTTCGTCGCGGAACTTGGTTTGGATCTGGTAGAAGTTCACGGGCAGCTGGCGATAGGATTTCAATTCACGCCGCGCCAGATCGGTGATCACCTCCTCGTGGGTCGGGCCGAAACAGAACTCCCGTTCGTGGCGGTCGAGGATGCGCAACAGCTCCTTGCCGTAGAAATCCCACCGACCCGATTCACGCCACAACTCGGCGGGCTGCACCGCCGGCATGAGCACCTCCTGGGCGCCGGCGCCATCCATCTCTTCGCGCACGATCGCCTCGACCTTGCGCAGGATCTTCAAACCGACCGGAAGCCAAGTGTAGATGCCCGAGCCGAGCGGACGGATCAACCCGGCGCGCAGCATCAGCCGATGCGAGGCGGTATGGGCCTCAACCGGGGCCTCTTTCAAGGTCGGGATCAATGTGGTGGCAAATCTCATGGTGCATCGTCCTCCGGGCCACTCTTGATAAAGGCATAGGCCGAATGGTTGTGAATGGATTCGAAGTTCTCCGCTGCCACCGAAAACCAGGAGATGCGGCTGTCGGCCTCGAGGCTTGCGGCCACGGAACGGACCATGTCTTCGACAAACCGGGGGTTGTCGTAGGCTTTTTCGGTGACGTATTTCTCGTCCGGGCGTTTGAGGACCGGATAGAGCTGGCAGGAGGCATTGGCTTCGACCTGCTCAATGATCTCCTCGACCCAGACAAATTTCTTGAAGCGCAGGCGCACGGTGACATGCGAGCGTTGATTGTGCGCGCCGCGTTCGGAGATCTCCTTGGAGCAGGGGCAGAGGGTGGTCACCGGAACCATTACCTCCAGGATCATCCGGTAGCGTTTTTTTTGCAACGTGCCGACGAAACGCACCCGGTAATCCATGAGCGCGGCAGCTCCCGAGACCGGGGCCGACTTGCGCAGGAAGTAGGGGAACTCCAACTCGATGTGGGCCTCCTCGGCTGCGAGGCGCTCACGCACCTTCTGCAAGAGGTCAGGCAGACTGTCCACCGAGATGGCTTCATCGTGTTCGGCCAGCACCTCCAGGAAGCGGGACATGTGTGTCCCTTTGAAGTGGTGCGGGAGGTTGACATACATGTTGATCGATGCCACCGTGCGTTGCGTGCCACGGCTGCGATCCTTGACCACGATGGGATAGCGAATCCCTTTGACGCCGACGCGATCGATCGGTAACCGGCGATCATCCGGCTGTGACTGCACATCCTGCAAAGGTTCCATCCATGACTCCATCCGAAAGGAACTGGAAAAAAACGGTTCAAGGGCGTAAAAAGTCAGTTTAAGACGAATCCTTGAGATTGGGCAAGAGCTTGGGGTGGGTTTGTGGCAGCTGGATGAGGGGGTTCACATTTTTTTTATAGAGTGGCTGGAGTCGATTAAGCAATGGAAATGCATCATATCGGCATCATCACCAAACAGTCGGATCGACGCGCCCTGGAGGCGACGCGGCAGTTGACCGAGTGGCTTGACGAACAGAACTTGCGGGTGACCGTGGTCACCGAGATCGCCGAGGCCGCAGCCATCCCGACGCGAGCTGCGGCGCGCAAATCCCAGGAACAGCTCCCCGAGGGGCAGGATCTGGTGGTGGTGATCGGCGGGGATGGCACCTTCATCGCGGCAGCGCGCGCGGTCGAGGAGGTGGATGTCCCGCTTGTGGGGATCAACATGGGGCGCCTGGGTTTTCTGACCGAGACCTCACGCGATGACATGTTCGATGCCATGACACGGGTGCTGGCCGGGGAGTATCGCACCGAGCGACGCATGCGTCTTTCGGTGGAGGTGGTGCGTCAGGGGCGCATCCCTTTGACATGCCGGGTTCTCAACGATGTGGTGGTACACAAGGGCGAGTTGGCGCGCATGATGGAGTTTGATGTCGCCATGGATGACCAGTTCGTCTTTTCCAGCCGCGCCGATGGTTTGATCGTTGCCACTCCCACCGGCTCGACGGCCTATGCCCTTTCGGCAGGCGGGCCGATCATCCATCCGTCGGTGAATGCCATTCTGCTGGTGCCGATCTGTCCGCACACCCTGACCAACCGTCCGATCGTGGTCCCCGGTACCGGTACCGCCTGCATCACCCTGACCGCCAATGGTCTGGACCGGCTGTTGACGTTGGACGGACAGGCCGGCTTTTCACTCGCGGACGGGGATCAGATCCTGGTGCGTCAGTCCAGCCATCCGTTGCGGGTGTTGCATGCCCCGGATCGCAATCACTACACGATCCTGCGTGAGAAGCTGCGCTGGGGGGAGTGAAACGCGCCCAGCCTGGATGAATGCGGTTACTGGTAAAAAAAAGAGCGGGTCTGGGAGATTCCTCTCCCAGGGTTTTGCTTTTGCTTCTGATTTTGACTTTGCCTTTAGCGCGCTCTTCAAAAAAAGCATTTTTCGCGTCTTTTGCGAAAAATGCGCCGCGCGCCGCCTTCGCGGTAGTCGTTTTTTGCTTTTTGGAAACGACTACCGCATCTTGCACTCAGCCTTTAAGAAAATGACATATCTCGAAACATGTTGCGGATTTTAAGAAGCGTGACACGCAAGGATTGCTGATGGCGTCAGTCAGAAAGAGAACGGCCCGTTTCCAGATGTGGAAACGGGCCGTTCTCTTTTGAAGAAGCGTCATGGAGCGGCTTGTCGGTCAACGCGCGCGCGCTCCAAAAGGACGCAGCCCGTCCGGGCGGAAGGTGTCGATCAGCTGCTTGTGGATTTTTTCGACGACCACCAGCAGGCGGCGCAGCTCTGACTCGGCCAGGCGATGCAGCGCGGTCAACTGCTCCAGCAATGCCAATTCCGTGTCGCTCAGACGCCCCAGGATCCGCTTGAACTCGATTTCGGAGAGGCCGAGCTGTTCGATTTTCTGCAAGGTTTCATTGATGCGTTGTTTCATGGTGACGCTCCATGGCGAATGAATGGTTTGAGCGGGTGGTATTCGACCACCGGATGAACGCTGGTTAGCAAGGAGCGGGCCAAAATTTAAAATTCTCGTTCGTGTGCTTCGTGAATCCAATTCAAATTACACCTTATCGATCTTATCGGTCGAACTTGAACGCGAGTTGAGTTGAAAATCAGCACCTGGGGAAAAATAGCTTTCCGGCATTCCGGGAATGATTTTTTGGGAGCAGGGGAGGGAGAGAGTCTGGAACGGAGCGGAACGGTCGTCTGAAAGTCACCATCAATTTATTGAAAATCAAAGAATAAGCTGCATCAGAAAACAGGAAAAAATTTCCCCTTATCGGATTTATCGGTTTGATAGTATTTCAACTTTAGCAAAAAGAAATACTGTAAAATATATCGAACAAATCAACCAACCTCGAATAAATCAACTTTGTCAAGTTGATTTATTCGAATAAAACAACCAAAAAAGTTGATTTTTTGTTTAAGGTGGTCTTAGATAGGGACGATAAACAGGGCAAGACGAACCGGACTGGTTGCGATCCCGTTCGAACAAATCAACTTGAAGAATCGCGTTTTCCGTGATGAAAACGCCAACATCACCCTATTGTCAGGAGTTTGAATCATGTCTATTTCCATCAATACCAATATCACCTCGTTGATGGCCACCAGGGGATTGCAATCCACCACCAATAATCTGGCGACGAGCATGCAACGGTTGGCCACTGGCTTGCGGATCAACTCTGCCAAGGATGATGCCGGGGGGTTGGCGGTCTCTACGCGGTTGACAAGTCAAATCCGCGGGGCCAATCAGGCGATTCAAAATGTGAATGCGGGGGCGGCGCTGGTTGATGTCGCCATGGATGCGCTCAACGAAGTCGTAAATACCATCCAAGATATCCGGGATATCGCTGTTGCGGCGGTCAGTATCACCAATGTAAACGAATTGACTGCTCTCAATACTACGGTCGGTGAGTTGAAAACGACTATCAATAATATTTTTGCCAATACCAAATACAATAATCTTGGTTTGTTCGATGGTACGTTTAACAACGAAACCTTTCAGACCGGTCCCAACAGTGGGGATACGACCACTGTTGATATTACGGGGACTCTACAGACCTATACCACTCTGGGCATGACAGACACTGTCAGCTCTTCTGCGAATGCCGCGTTGCTGCTTACGGCAATCGATGGGACGGCACTCCCTGCAGTCAATACATTTCTGGCCACCTTGAGTGCTACCAGCAGCCGTTTCGAGGCGATCGCCAATACGTTGAGCTCCTCGGTGAGTGGCATGACGGCGTCACGTTCCGCGATCATGGATGCGGACGTGGCGGTGGAGTCGGCCAACATGACCAAGAATGCGATCATCCAGCAGGCAGGTGTGGCGGTGCTGGCGCAGGCCAATCTGCAGCCGCAACTGTTCCTGAAGCTGTTTGATTGATCGCGCGCCCGGACGTTGACCGGATCGGAAACAGGATCCGGTCAACGTCCGGGCGGTGTTTCGCTCTAAACGCGCCTATTTTGGGAGGTGTGTTTTTCTGCTATACCGCGCCTGTTTTGGGATGCGTCGTTTTTCGCAAGGCTGCGTGCAAGATGTGAGCGTTGTTTCCAAAAAGCGGAAACGACTCCCGCGAAGGCCGCGCGCGGCGCATTTTTCGCAAAAATCAAAAACTACACATTCCAAGCTGGGTGCGGTTTAACGCTCACGATGGGCGGCAGGCACGAGTTGGTCGAACAGATCGGCCAGATTTTTGGCCTGGAGGCGGCGGGAGTAACCGGCGACCCGTTGCGGGTCCGGGAGCTTCGCTTTGCCGGTACGCAGATCGTTCAAGAAGGCGAGCAGAGCCGGGGCCATGAGCGCTTCGTCGTGCAGGCTGGTGATCGAGGAGGAGAGACCGGCATCGCGCAGGATGCGCGCCGAATCGCCGTGCTCGCCGGTGAGTGCGAGGATCGGGCGCCGGGTGCGCAGGTATTCAAAGAGTTTGGCCGGGATGAGGTGATCGAACCCCTCGCCCTGGAACATCAGCAGACCATCGGCCTGGAACATCTCCTGGATGACGGCGTGATAGGGCAGGGGCGGAGCGATGGTCACCAGGTCGGTCAGATGCCGTTTGCGGAGCATCGCCTGGATGATCTCGTCATGCGCGGTGGCGCGCAGCACGATGTTGAGGCCGATGCAGGTCGGGCTGTTCTCTTGAGGCGCGCCGATCAACCTTTGCTGGCGCAGTTGTGCCAGGACATTGAAGAACGGTCCGGGATTGCGTTCATCGCTGCCGGTGTAGAGCGTACCGCCATGCACCAGGGTCAGGGGTGCCGGATTGGGCAAGAGCGGTCTGGCCAGATGATCGCAGCGCTTGAAGCTCCGTTCGTCGTAGCCGTTGAAGATCAAGGCCCATTTGTCCGGGTCGATTTCCGGATGACGCGCGGTCAGGAACCGTTGCAGTCCGGGGGTGCTGACCGTGATGCGCGTGCAGCGCTGTAACGTCTTGCGCTCCAGATTGGTGAAGCTTTTTTTGAGTGCCGGATCGCTCGGGTATTGACCGGTCACCAACGGGTCGCGCAGATCGGCCACCCAGGGCAGACCGGTGAGTCGATGCAGCGTGCGGGCGATCAGGAGGGTCGTGGGGATCGGGTAGGTGCTCCAGATCACCTGCGGGCGGTATTGCAGGATCAGCTGGAGTCCGCGCAGCACGGCAGCCGGATACCAGCTCGACCAGCGATCCGGCCAAGCGGTGAGCCGCAGATAGCGTCCGCGAATCGCCAGATGGCGTTTGGCATCCAGGGCGAACACCCGATGCACCCGAATATCCGGTGGGATCTCCTCTTCCTGGGCCGGATCGAGCCGTTCGTGCACCCGGGGATGGGCGGTCAGAACAATTGGCTCCCAGCCGAACTCCGGAAGATCGCGGGAAAAACTTAAAGTCCGATGTGTCCCACTCGCCAAAGCAGGCGGATAGTGAAAGGCGATCATCAAGACACGTTTATGCACGATCATATCATCCTGAATGCGTTTATAACCATTCCCGTAATACTGACTATCTTTTAGCTTACCGTAATTCACGTCCGTTTACCACGTTTCTTTAATCGATCGACGCAAGCTGATGGCTCACTATGGTGAAGGGGCTTGCCATTGACCCGGCGATCTGCCTTGCTCATACTCAGCAATCATGAGAAAGGATCGTGGGTGGGGCGAGGCAAGGTGCAGGCATCTTGATTGAGCCAAACAGTTTTGGAGTCAGGCCGGAAGTGGATTTTGACGTTCCAGGAACGCTCACGGAGGGAAACACGGTTGCAATCGGTGCCACCGAGGGGGAGCGTGCACTGCGGGCCGAGGTTCGACGACTCGAAGCGCTGCTGCAAGCACGGCAGGAGGCGGCTGAGCAGACGTTGGCCCAAGCCAGGGAACTGCGGGAACGCTTCGTTGTCACGGCCAGTCATGAGTTGCGTTCCCCGTTGAATGCGATCATCGGCATGCTCGATCTGCTGGTTGCCACCCCGTTGAACGCCGAACAGCAGACCTGTCTGGATGTGGCCCGTCAGGCAGCGGATAACCTGGCGAGTGTGGTTGCGCTGCTGATCGATTCGGCACGCATCGAAGCGGGTGATGTGGTCTCACGCGACGCTCCGTTTTGGCTGTCGGAGGCGGTGGAGCGTTGGTTGCAGCCTCACGAGCGTGGCGCGCGGGCGAAAGGGTTGGAGTTGTCAAGTCGCATCGATTCGCAGGTTCCGGACCGTTTGCGGGGTGATCCGGCATTTGTGGGGAGGGTTCTGGCACCGTTGTTGGCCAATGCCATCAAGTTCACCGAGCGTGGTGCGATCGAGATGGAGGTGATGGTAGCCAGTCAGGATGCATCCAGGATCCGCTTGTGTCTGGCGGTGCGGGATAGCGGAATCGGCATTGATCCGACCCTCGGGGAGCAGATCTTCGAGTCGTTCGTGCAGGGGGATGGCGGGTCGACGCGCCGCTACGGAGGGATGGGGTTGGGATTGGGGGTGGCCAGAGGTCTGATCAGGGTGGTGGGGGGGCGTTTGTGGTACCGGAGTCATCCGGGAGTGGGCAGCTCTTTTTTTTGCGAACTCCCGTTTGGTCGCATGCTGACTCCCGAGGCGGTGTTGGCTGAGAGCAGCGGGGAGGAGTCGCCGGGGTCGGATCGGGGATCTCTGGCCAACGGCCTGCGGGAGTTGATCACCCTGATTGAAGCCGAGGATCCGTCATCCGCCAAACGGTGCGCCCTGCTGGCGGTGGCGTTGGCCTCGACACACCTGCGCGGTTCGCTGGCCGTGGTGGAACAGGCGATCCGGCAAGGGGATTACCGTGCTGCCGGGGTGGGGGCGCGCAAACTCGCCAAGGTCGTCGCGGTTCTGCAATCCTGATCATGGAATCCGCATATTTTTTATCTGTTTATCGATTGAATTCCGTTTTATTGGGTTACTCAGGAGAGGAAGGGGGTGCGCGGAGCATCCACCCTGCGTTGACTTTCGTATCGTGTCGGGAGTATAAATGGGGATTGATCCGGGTGTGCCTGGGATCATGGACTGGGATTTCTCGTGGATAAGGATGGTCGCATGGCGAACGATAACGGGCGGGCCGTGCTGGTGCTGGAGGATGGAACGCGTTTCGATGGCCGCTCCTTTGGCGCGCACGGCGAACAGGTTGGCGAAGTCTGTTTCAACAGCTCCATGACCGGTTATCAGGAGATCATCACCGATCCCTCCTACGCAGGTCAGATCGTCACCATGACCGCGCCGCAGATCGGCAACGTGGGGGTCAATCCCGAGGACATGGAGTCCGAACGGCCACGAATCCGCGGTTTCGTGGTCAAGGAGAGTTCGCGCACCGTCTCCAACTGGCGTGCCCGCGAGAGCCTGCCGGAGTTTTTGAAACGCCACGAGGTGCCCGCCATCGAGGGGATCGACACCCGCCGACTGGTCAATCACCTGCGCGAGAACGGTGCGCAACGCGGCGTATTGTCCACCCTCGACTTCGATACCGCCTCACTGGTTGTCAAGGCGCGCGCCTGGCCGGGCCTGACCGGCATGAATCTCACCCCCGAAGTCACCTGTGCGGCTCCGCACGACTGGAACGACGGCCCGATCCCCTGGAAGAGAGATATCTGGAGCATCGCCGATCGCGGCGCCTCCGAAGATGTTTTTTCGGGCAAGCGGGTGGTGGCGCTTGATTTCGGTATCAAACGCAATATTTTAAGGGGGCTTGTTTCGGTGGGTTGCAACGTACGGGTGCTGCCATGCGATGCCACGTTGGACGACATCCTCTCGCGCAAGCCCGACGGGGTGTTCCTCTCCAACGGTCCGGGCGATCCGGAGGCAGTCGGACACGCCATTGGCGTGATCCGTCAGTTGCTCGAACGCGATCTGCCGATCTTCGGGATTTGTCTGGGCCATCAGATGCTCTCCCTGGCGCTCGGGGCCAAGACCCGCAAACTGAAATTCGGCCATCGCGGCGGCAACCATCCGGTGAAAAACCTTTTGACCGGACAGGTCGAGGTGACCTCCCAGAATCACGGCTTCGTGGTCGAACCCGAAGGGATGCCCGCTGATCTGGAGGTGACCCATCTGTCGCTTTTCGATGGTACCGTCGAGGGGGTGCGGCTGAAATCCAGACCGGTCTTTTCGGTGCAGTATCATCCGGAAGCCAGTCCGGGCCCGCACGATGCCTATTATCTGTTCCGTCAATTCGCGGCGCTGATGGTGTAACATGCCAAAACGCACGGACCTGCAAAGCATCCTTATCATCGGCGCTGGCCCGATCATCATCGGTCAGGCCTGCGAGTTCGACTACTCCGGGGTACAGGCCTGCAAGGCTCTGAAAGAGGAGGGGTATCGGGTCATCCTGGTCAACTCCAATCCGGCCACCATCATGACCGATCCGGAGCTGGCCGATCGCACCTACGTCGAGCCGTTGACGGTGGAGTCGCTCACCTGCATCATCCGTCAGGAGCGGCCCGATGCCCTGTTGCCCACCATGGGCGGACAGACCGCGTTGAATCTCGCCATGGCGTTGGCCAAGGCCGGGGTGCTCGATGAGTTCGGGGTGGAGCTGATCGGCGCTTCGAGCAAGGCGATTGCCAAAGCCGAGGATCGCATGCAGTTCAAGGATGCGATGCACAAAATCGGCCTCGGTTTGCCGAAATCGGGCTTTGCCCACACGCTGGATGAGGCACTGGAGGTGTTGGAGGAGGTCGGTTTCCCGGCCATTCTGCGTCCGAGCTTCACGTTGGGTGGCACCGGGGGTGGGGTGGCCTACAACCGTGAGGAGTACGTGGAGCTGATGCGCCTGGGTCTGGCGGCATCGCCCACCAACGAGGTGCTGGTCGAAGAGTCGCTTTTGGGCTGGAAAGAGTTCGAGATGGAGGTGGTGCGCGATCGCGCGGACAACGCCATCATCATCTGCTCGATCGAGAATCTCGATCCCATGGGGATCCACACCGGCGACTCGATCACTGTGGCCCCGGCCATGACCTTGACCGACAAGGAGTTGCAGGAGTTGCGCGACGCCTCGATCGCCGTGTTGCGCGAGATCGGCGTGGATACCGGCGGATCGAACGTGCAGTTTGCCATTCACCCGCAAACCGGGCGGATGATCATCATCGAGATGAACCCGCGCGTGTCGCGCTCCTCGGCTTTGGCCTCAAAGGCGACCGGTTTCCCGATTGCCAAGGTGGCCGCCAAGCTGGCGGTGGGTTATCTGTTGCCGGAGATCATGAACGACATCACCGGGGTCACCCCGGCTTCGTTCGAACCGTCGATCGACTACGTGGTGACCAAAATCCCGCGTTTCACCTTCGAGAAGTTCCCGCAGGCCGAGGCAATCCTGACCACCCAGATGAAGTCGGTTGGCGAGGCGATGTCGATCGGACGCACCTTCAAGGAGTCGATCCAGAAGGCGTTGCGCTCCATGGAGACCGGCTTGAGCGGGTTTGATCCGGTGTTCGATCGATCCGGGTTTGCCAACGAGGCGGACATGGAGGCCGAGCTCGCCTGGCGGTTGAGCCATCCGGGGCCGGATCGGGTGCTGCTGTTGGCCGATGCGCTGCGCATGGGCAAGAGTGCGGCCTGGCTGCACGAGACCACGGCGATCGATCCATGGTTTCTGGATCAGATCTCCCAGATCGTCGAGGCCGAGCAGTCGTTGGCCGGGGAGTCGATCGCCTCGCTGTCCGCCGAGCGGTTGCATACGCTCAAGGCGATGGGTTTTTCCGATCAGCGGCTGGGCGCACTGCTCGGATGCCCGGCTGCCGATGTTCGCGGTGAACGACTGGCAAAAAACATCCGTCCGGTCTTCAAAAGGGTCGATACCTGTGCGGCGGAGTTCGCCTCGCAGACCTCCTATCTCTATTCGAGCTACGACGAAGCGTGCGAGGCTCGCCCGAGCAAGCGCCGCAAGATCATGATCCTGGGTGGTGGACCCAATCGCATCGGTCAGGGGATCGAATTCGACTACTGCTGCGTGCATGCCGCTTTTGCCCTGAAAGAGGCCGGGTTCGAGACCATCATGGTCAACTGCAATCCGGAGACCGTCTCGACCGACTACGACACCTCGGACCGGCTCTATTTCGAGCCGTTGACTTTCGAGGATGTGATGGCGATTGTCGATATCGAACAGCCGGAAGGGATCATCGTGCAGTTCGGCGGTCAGACGCCGCTCAAGCTCGCCAAGCCGTTGGAAGCCGCCGGTGCGCCGATCATCGGCACCACGCCCGATGCCATCGACATTGCCGAGGATCGCGAGCGGTTCCAGGTGTTGTTGCAACAGCTTGATCTCAAGCAGCCGGAAAACGGCTTGGCCCGCTCGCCCGAGGAGGCGCGCGCAGTGGCCGAGAAGGTTGGCTATCCGGTGGTGGTGCGGCCCTCGTATGTGCTGGGCGGTCGGGCGATGGAGATCGTCCACGACGCGGCCAATCTGGAACGTTACATGGTGACGGCGGTGCGGGCTTCGCCGGACCATCCGGTGCTGATCGACCATTTTTTAAGCGATGCGATTGAAATCGATGTGGATTGCGTCTCGGATGGCAAAGAGGCGGTGATCGGCGGCATCATGGAGCACATCGAGGAGGCGGGGGTGCACTCGGGCGATTCGGCCTGTTCGCTGCCGCCCTATTCGGTTGGCGCGCCGCTGTTGGAGGAGATCGAGCGCCAGACGATCCTGTTGGCCCATGCCTTGGGCGTGGTCGGTCTGATGAATGTGCAGTTTGCCATCAAGGGGGATGTGATCTATCTGCTGGAGGTCAATCCGCGCGCCTCGCGCACTGTGCCGTTCGTCTCCAAGGCGACCGGCGTGGCGTTGGCCAAGGCGGCGGCGCGCATCATGGCCGGTGCAACGCTGGATGAGGTGGGGATGAAGCATTACCCCGAACTCGATCACGTCGCGGTCAAGGAGGTGGTCTTCCCGTTCCAGAAATTCCCGGGCGTGGATACCGTGCTTGGACCTGAGATGAAGTCCACGGGCGAGGTGATGGGACTGGCGCGCGATTTCGGACGCGCCTTTGCCAAGGCCCAGGACGGGGCCGGCACGATCCTGCCGCGCATGCCGGCGGATGGTGCCAGTACGGGGATGGTGTTCATTTCGGTCAAGGATGCCGACAAACAGGCGGTAACCGCGCCCGCGCGCGGCCTGGCGGAGATGGGATTCCGGCTCTGTGCCACGCGCGGCACGGCGAGTCACCTGGTCCGCGAGGGGTTGACCGTCAAGGTGGTCCACAAGGTCCAGGAGGGGCGGCCCGACATCGTGGACATGATGAAGAACGGCGAGGTGGCACTGGTTTTCAACACCACGCAGGGCAAACGGGCGCTGGCGGCATCGTTCTCGTTGCGGCGTACGGCACTGATGACCGGCATCCCCTATTTCACCACCGTGGCCGGGATGCGCGCGGCGGTCGAAGCGATGGCCGCAGTGCGAGAGTGCGAACTGAAATGCAAAGCTTTGCAGGATTATCATGCGTGAGGGGGATTGTCAGGAGAAGCCATGAACAAGAAGGTTCCAATGACCCTGCAGGGGGCGGAAAAACTCAAGGCCGAACTGAAACGTCGCAAGACCGAGGAGCGTTCGCGCATTGTCGAGGCGATCTCCGTGGCTCGCGATCATGGGGATCTGTCGGAAAACGCCGAGTATCATGCTGCCAAGGAGCAGCAGTCGTTCAACGAGGGTCGCATCCAGGAGATCGAGGGGATGTTGGCCCACGCTGAGATCATCGACACCAGCCGTATTCGTTCGAGCAAAGTGGTGTTCGGCGCCAAAGTGACGGTTGTGGATGAAAAGAGCGATACCGAAAGCGTCTACCGAATCGTCGGCGAGGACGAGGCCGATCTGGAGCAGGGGATGATCTCGATCACCTCGCCCATGGCGCGCGGCATGATCGGCAAAGAGGTGGGGGATACCTTCGATGTGCGTGCGCCGAGCGGGGTGCTGCGCTACGAAATTCTTGCCATAGAATTCTGCTGAGTCACCAGACGATGGCCAATCGTCGGCCATCCAGCGCCCGATGGCTGGAGGAGCATCGCAACGACCCCTACGTGGCTGCAGCCCGGCGCGAGGGGTATCGTTCGCGGGCGGCCTACAAATTGATCGAGATCGATGCCGCGTTGGCAGCCCGATCAAACGGGCAGGGGCTTTTTCGTCCCGGTGATGTCGTGGTCGAGCTGGGGGCTGCACCTGGCGGTTGGACGCAGGTTGCCGCAAACCGGGTCGGAGAGCGCGGACGTGTGGTGGCCATGGATCTGCTGCCCATGGATCCTCTGCCCGGTGTGTTGATCCTTCAAGGCGATTTTCTGGATGAGGCGATCCTGGAACCTCTGCGTGACGGATTGGGTCCAACCGGTCAGGCCGATGTGTTGTTGTCCGACATGGCGCCGAACATGACCGGCTTCAAGGTGGCCGATCAGGGACGCGGTTCGTTGCTTGTCGAGGCAGCGCTCGATTTTGCTGTTCAAGTGCTGCGTCCGGGTGGTCGCATTGTCTTGAAACTCTTCCAGGGACCGGATTTTCACGAACTGGTCCGTCTGATCCGGTTACGGTTTGTTCAAGTCAAGGTGGAGAAGCCTCCGGCCAGTCGTGACCGGAGCGCGGAACTTTATCTCATCGGCAGTGGGTTCAAGGGGCGTATCGATGAATGAACCCGGCTTGGAATGTTTGGTAGTGTCTTACGTTAACATTGCAGGTCAATAAAACTGATTTGACAGCTTGGAAGTTACCTTTAAGGTTTAGTGCCTGGCGTGCCAGCCCGTCGCAACCAGTCAAATCAGCTTGGTTGATCCAGCAGGGGCGCGGGGAGAATACCAAGGATTGAGATTTCTTTCTCATGCCGTGGCATGGAGAAGGTGAGATTGAGGAGTTTAAGGATTCGATGAATTCCAATACACCGATGAACTGGCTCAATCGACTGATCAAACCAAAGATCAAGTCGGAAGGCAACCGCGCCCAACACGCGCCCGAAGGGTTGTGGATCAAGTGTGAGCCGTGCGGACAGACGCTGTTTCACAAGGAGTTGGAGCGGAATCTGAACGTCTGCCCCCATTGCAAACACCATTTCCGCATCTCCGGCTTCACCCGCATCGATATCACCCTGGATGGCGAGGGGCGCAAGGAGCTGTTCACCCATCTGCAACCCACCGATCCTTTGAAATTCAAGGATCTGAAACGTTATCGGGACCGGTTGAAGGATGCCCAGAAGGAGACCGGGATCCAGGATGCGGTGCGGGTTTTCAAGGGAACCATCCAGTCGGTGCCGGCAGTGGTGGCGGCGTTCGATTTCAATTTTCTCGGCGGTTCGATGGGGTCGGTGGTCGGTGCCAAGCTGGCGCAGGGCGCCATGGCGGCTGTCGATGCCGGCTGCGGGTATGTGGTCTTCTCCGCCTCTGGTGGGGCGCGCATGCAGGAGGGGATCCTCTCGCTCATGCAGATGGCGCGCACCTCGACAGCCCTGACCCGCCTGGATGAGGCCGGATTGCCGTTCATTTCGGTTCTGACCGATCCAACCACCGGTGGGGTGACCGCCTCGTTTGCCATGCTCGGCGATATCATCCTGGCCGAACCGCATGCCCTGATCTGCTTTGCCGGACCGCGGGTGATCGAACAGACCACACGCGAAACCCTGCCCGAAGGGTTCCAACGCAGCGAATATCTGCTGGAACACGGCTTCATCGATCGCATCTGCGTGCGTCACGAGATGCGCGCGCAGCTGGCCGATCTGCTCACCCGTCTCACCCGGGGTCGGGACCATCGCGAGGAGTCGGGACGTGGCAGCCGGTCGGAAGGGGCGTCACAAAGGCTGGATGATACGCATATTTTGGTCTCTCCGTGATGGAGACGGGCTCGCCCGTCCTGACAAAACTGCTTGAAAGGCGACCGTCCGAGACCATCCGACCGGGTTTGTCCGCGATACGACGGCTGTTGAGAACGCTTGGTGATCCGCAACGCCATCTCCGGACGATCCATGTGGCCGGCACCAACGGCAAGGGCTCGGTCATCGCCTTTTTGCAGGCCATTCTCCTGGCCGCCGGGATTCCGGTGGCCAGCTTCACCTCGCCCCATCTGCACCGTTTCAACGAACGGATCCGCATCAACGGTACCCCGATCGCCGATGCCGATCTGGATCCTCTCTTGAGTGAAACGCTGGTTGCCGATCCCGAAGAGCAAACCACCTTTTTTGAGTTGACCACTGCCGCCGCTTTTCTGCACTTCTCCCGTCTGGCGCCATTCCGTTCGGGAGCGGGGATCGTGCTGCTCGAAACCGGGCTTGGCGGACGCCTTGATGCCACCAACGTCACCATGCCGATGTTGAGCATCATCACTGCGCTTGGAATCGATCATGCCGATTTCCTGGGTCCGTCACTGGCCGGTATCGCGCGCGAGAAGGCGGGGATCTTGAAACCGGGTGTGCCCGCTGTGGTCGATACCGCTGGAGCCGGGACGATGCGGGTTGTGGCCGGGAAGGCGCGACGGCTTGGCGTGGTGACCCGGTTCGCCGGGCGGGAGTATCGTTATCGGACTGTTTCGGAGCCGACGGTTGGCGCCGGATCGTGGCGTTTCATGGACCCGGAAGGCGTAATGTATCTGCCGGCACCCGCTTTGCAGGGGCGTCATCAATACGCCAATGCCGGATTGGCGGTCGCCGGGCTGCGGCTGTTGCGTACCCTTGGAAGGCTTGCTGTTTCGGATACGGCCATCCGCCTGGGTGTCGCACGGGCGCAGTGGCCGGGTCGGTTGGAGTGTTTCCCTGGGGATCCGCCCGTCTGGCTTGATGGGGCGCACAATCCGGATGCGGTGCGCGCTTTGTGCACCTTTTTGCGCTCGCCGCTGTCAGGTGATGCGAAGCAACCGACATTGTTGATTTTTTCGGTGTTGAACAACAAGGATGGCGCGACCATGGCTGCGGAGTTGGCCCCCCTGGTCGAGGCGGTTTTTCTCCTCCCGATTGGTGGATCACGGGCGCGGAGCAGCCAGGAATTGTTCGATTTGTGGCCGGAAAGCGGACGTGTGATGGTCTGTGAAACCGCAGGTCAGGCACTGGAAGTGGCGCGTGCTGCGGCGCGTGGTTGCGGGCGTGTGGTGGTGACCGGTTCATTGTTGCTGGTGGGAGAGGTTCGTTCTCTGCTATGTTAATGGAATCGATTTTGATAACCGATTCTGTCGAGTCCTGTTCATCTTGCAAAGAGGCGGCGCATGAAACGAGATATCGCACATCCTTCGGTCCATGGAGCCAGAAGGGGGTGGCTTGGGGCGCGACCTGTCTGGTTGCCCGTTGTCTCCCTGCTGCTGATATCGTGTCTGGGATCCGCCGGGTTGCGCGCCGAAGAGAAGGCGATCGATATCGATTCCGACCGGATGGATATCGACCATCAGAACCGTTCGGTGACCGCGCGCGGCAAGGTGAAACTTTCGCAACCGGAGGTGTTGGATCTCCAGGCCGATGAGGCCACCTATTTCATCGACAAACGCGAGATCCTTGCCTCTGGCAATGTGCGTTTGGTGCGTGGCAGCGATCTGTTCACCAGTGATGCGGTTCGCTACAATTTCGCCACACACACCGGTGTCATGGAGCGCGCTTCCGGATTGCTCAAGGGTTCCAAGGGCAATATCCGCGCGGATAAGGTCGAATTTCACAACCAGAACACCTTCTCCATGGACAAGGGGCGCTATACCACCTGTGCCTGCGAACCGAATCAAGCCCCATCCTGGGAGCTGGTCGCCGAAATCATTGACGTGGATCGGGAGCAGAACACCCTGACCGCACATGGCGCCAGTTTGCGCCTGGGCGATGTGCCGGTGCTCTGGTCGCCCTGGTGGCAACATCCGTTCGTTCCCAAACGGCAGAGTGGATTTCTGTATCCGGTGATGCGGGCATCGGGCGGCAACGGCTTTGAGATGGATATCCCGTATTACTGGGATATCGCGCCGGATCGCGATGCCACGTTCGCCCTGCATCCCACCTCGCGACGCGGTGTGCTGACCAAGGCGCAGTATCGTTATATGGGCGAGAACTACAAAGGGTCGCTCGACACGCTCAACATCTACGATACGGTGGAGGAGCGCCATCGTGGACTCACCCTGTTCACTCATCGTCAGGATGTGGAGAGCTGGGAGCTGGATGCACGGCTGGCGGCCAGTCAGACGCGGGATTTTCTGCATGACTTTCAACAGAAGAAACTGGTCGATTCCCGTGAACGGCGCCTGGAATCCCACCTGGTCGCGGATCGGTTGTGGTTGCGGCAGAGCGGTTATACCAATTTCGAGGCCGGTTCGTTGTGGTACGAGAATCTGGACGCCACGAATGACCGCTTCACCGTGCAGCGTCTGCCCTATCTGAATTTCACCGACGACCGTCCCCTGCACGCCCTGGATCGCGCCGTGGATGGACCGGGACCGGGTGGTGGTCCAGGCCGTTTCTCGTTGCACAACGAAGCCAAATTCGACAGCTTTTATCAACTTTCCGGCGACGCTGCACAACGTTTTGATCTGGCTCCGGAGCTGCAATATTGGCGCTCGTTGCCGATCGGTCACTTCAGCGGTGCGTTCGGCCTGCGCGATACCGGTTATCTGATCCAGGGGGATCCAAATCAGACCGGTCGCGATTTCGCCCCCACGGTCAGCCGCGAGTCGGCTTCGCTGCGCGCCCGGTTGGATCTGGATCTGTCGCGAACCTATGGTGACGGCTTTTGGAAACATACGTTGGAACCGGCGGTGCAGTATGCGTTGATCTCTTCGACCGATCAGAGCCGTCTGCCCAATTTTGATTCAAGGTTGAGAAACTTTACGGTTTCCAACCTCTACGCGGGCAATCTCTATTCCGGGGATGACCGGGTGAGCGCCGGACAATGGGTGGCGTATGGCCTGACCTCGCGTCTGTATGGCCGCCTGAATGACGGTGGCATCCGCAATCTGATGAGTGCCACGATCGGTCAACGTTGGGCACCGGAAGGGGACCGTGAGTATCAGCAGGGCTATGAATTCTCCAATGTGGTCGCCGGCGTTGAACTCTCCCCGTGGACCCATTGGATGTTTTCGCTGGGCGGTCGTTACAATCCACACCAGAACGTGATGGAGTATACCGAAACCGGTGCGAACTACTCCGATGCCAATGTAACGGTGGGGATGGGGTATCACCGCAACCGTCCGGATCTGGCGGTCAGCACCCTGCCTGCCGGCACGTTGTTGGCTGAAGGGAGCCAGGAACCTTTGGAAGATCTCTCCCTGCGGACCAATTTGCGCTTGGATGAGAACTGGCGTTGGAAGCAGAATGCTGATTATTCGTTGGAATACAGTGCTATCAAGAGCTGGCGAACCGGTTTGGCCTATGAGCACTCCTGTTGGAGCCTGGAGCTTTCCGGAGGTCGGGATCTCTCTTCGCAAACCAGCGAGCATGGTGGCGGATTCATTGGTTTCTTCTTGATGTTGCGGGGGCTCGGCGGCTATGGCTTCTCTTCATGACGGCATTTTCGGCATCGAAAATTTGCATGATGGGGGGAATCCCCCTGGGGTGGGTGGGTTGAGACGGCGCGTCTGGCTGGCGTTCGGGCTGGGTTGTTTGATCATGCTGGCGGGTTTGCGGGACGGTTGGAGTGTGTCGGATCGCATCGTGGCAGTGGTGGAGTCCGGTGTTGTGTCGGACAAACCGGTCAAGCCCCGTGTGATCACCGCGTCGGAGGTGGAGGAATCGGCTCGTCCGATGCTGATGCGCATTCAGCAGGAAGGGGGCAGTGTCAATCCGTTGATGTTTCGCCAAAAGGTGCTTGAGGAGTTGATCCAGAAAGTGCTACGGGAACAGAAGGCCGAACAACTCGGCATTGTGATCTCGGAACAGGATATCGATGCGGCGATGTCCCAGGTGGAACGCAACAACCATCTGCCACCCGGTAAACTGCCCGAGGCCCTGGCCAAACAAGGGATCGATCTGGAGGGGTATCGTGCGGGTTTGCGGGATCAACTGTTGAAAAGTCAGTTGATCAACAAGGTGATCCGTCCCCTGGTATCGGTCTCATCCGACGAAATCCAGGCATTGCATCACGCTTCAAAGGGTGCGGACGGGCCCAGGGAGATCCGATTGGGTCAGATCATGCTGGCGGTGGATGGTTCGACATCGGCTGCCAAGGTGGCGGAAAAGAGCCAATTGGCGGAAAAATTGGCTGAGCAGTTGCGCAGTGGAACCTCTCTGGCCAGTTTGGCCAGCCAATACTCCGATGATCCGAGCGGGATCGAGGGGGGCGAGATCGGCTGGTTCAAACAGGGCGAAATGATGTCGGAGATGGAAGCCGCCGTGTTCGGTTTGAAGAAGGGGGAGGTGTCCAATCCGATCCGCACGCCGCAAGGGTTCCATGTGGTGATGGTGCTGGATGTACGTCAAGGGAAGGGGTTGGGAAAGGCTAACCCGCTGCAGTTCAAGGTGAAAGCGCGACATATTTTATTGAAAATTTCCGAGGGGTCTGGCGCAGATGAGGAGCGCCGCGTGATGGAGAAGATCCAGGCGATTCGTCAACAAATCATCCATGGTGCGGATTTCAGGGAGATGGCACACAAGGTTTCCCAGGATGGCAGCGCCAAGGATGGCGGGGATCTGGGATGGTTCGGTCCGGGCATGATGGTGGCGCCGTTTGAGGAGGCGGCTTTCCGGCTGCGTCCCAATGAGCTGTCCCATCCGGTGCGTACACCGTTCGGTTGGCATCTGATCGTGGTGGAGGATCGTCGGGAGTTGTCTCCGGATTCGCTGGAGGCGCAAAACCGGGAGTTGGAGGAGCGCCTGATGGAATCCAAATTGCAAGCCCGTTACAATCAGTGGCTGCGAGATTTAAGATTGCGTGCTTTTGTGGAGTATCGATGAGCGCGCCCTTGTTGGCAGTGACCATGGGGGATCCGGTTGGTGTGGGGCCTGAGATCGTCTTGAAGGCACATTCCGGGCGGATGGTGTGTGACCACCGGTTGCTGCATATCGGGGATCCGGAAGTTTATGCGCGCACCGCCGCACATCTGGGATTGACCATCCCGTTCCGGGTTTTCGGAGCCGTGACGGTCGATGCCGGCAACTCTCCCGACCACTTCGATATCCTGGCCACGCGCCATGCGATCGATCATGCGGCCTTTGAATGGGGCAAGCCGCATCCCGGGCATGCTGCTGCGGTCGTGGAGAGCATCGAAACCGCTTGCCGGCTGGCCGCATCCGGGGAGGTTGCGGCCATGGTGACTCCGCCGATTCATAAGGGGTCGATCCATGCGGCGGGATTTGATTTTCCAGGGCATACCGAACTTTTGGCGCGCATCCTGGGTGTGAAGCTGCCGGTGATGATGCTGGCCGGTGAAGGTCTGCGCGTGGTGTTGGCAACGATTCATCAATCCTTGGCCTCGGTGCCGGGGAGTTTGACCCGTGAGGGGCTGACCAAACTCATTCTGGCGACGCTGAACGCTTTGCGGATCGACTTTGGTATCCAGGAGCCGCGTCTGGTAATCGCAGGTTTGAACCCGCATGCCGGGGAGGACGGGGCATTCGGTGATGAGGAGTTGCGTCTGATCGCGCCGCTTTGTCGGGAGTTGGCGGTTGAGTTCCCGGGGGTGCGGGGTCCATTGCCGGCGGATACCCTCTTTCATGCCCAGGCCCGCGCGCGCTACGACGCGGTTCTTTGCATGTATCACGATCAGGGTTTGATCCCGTTGAAGATGCTGGCTTTCGGTAATGCGGTTAACATCACCTTGAATCTGCCCATCGTGCGCACCAGCGTGGATCATGGTACGGCCCATGATATTGCCGGGCAGGGATGCGCGGATCCGGGATCTTATCTGACCGCGTTGCGTACTGCAGATGAAATCGTCGCGAATCGGCAAAAAGGTCACTAAATCGCAACCATCACGGGATGCGAAGTTTTTCGCCAAGCCGTGTGCAAGATGCGGGAGTCGTCTCCAAAAGGCGGAAACGACTCCCGCATCTTGCATACGGCTTGGCAGAAAATTACGCTTCTCAAGATGGTTTCGGTATCAGTAAGGATTGTCGCACGGGAAGGTCTGTAGGTACGATGTCCAAGCGTCACGACAAAGAACTGAAGAAACATGCGGAACCTCGCTTTGCCGTGGTGTTGTCGGACACCGACAACGATCTGCGCGCCGTGCAGTACGCCCTGCACATCGTTGGGGTGTGCGATCCGGAGGGCAATTGGCGCAAGGGGGTACACGGCATCCGGGTGATCCATACCGGTGACTGGCTCAACAAGTTTGCGCCCTCGTTGGCCATGATCGATTATTTTCTGCATCTGTCGCATAGCGCACCCAAAGGGTGCGATCTGATGATCTTGAACGGCAACCATGAACTCGATGTGCTCCATCGGATCGAGAAGGGGGAGTACGCCTATCTGGGTCCGGATCGGTTCGCCTTTATACATGGTCGCGATTTGATTCATGTTTTTGGAAAAACTTTATTCATGCATGGCTATCCAACCTTGTATCTGCTGCGTTTCCTGGCACAGATTCACGCAGAGAAAAAGGATCTCAACTGCTTCAACGACCGGGTGCGCAAGGCCTTTTACGAGGGGGATCACGCCCTGTTTCGTTCGGAGGAGGGCAAGGTGTTGATGGGAAACATCAAAAAGGCCCGTCTTTATTATCAGGAGTGCAGTTTTGACGGCGAGAAACGGGCCGAGAAGATCAGTCGCATGCTCAAAGAGCTGGACATTTACACCGTGGTGCATGGTCACCGTCCCAACATCCTGGTGCAGAAGGACGAGGCGATCGAGATGGAAACCCCCGATGTGCGACTGGTCAACAACGACAATCAACCCAAGAAGAGTCTTTTGGGTGCTTCGATCGTGGATCGCAAGGGGGAGGTTTACTTTGTCAATGCCCGTGAGATGTATTGGCAGGGCGGGGAGGAGAAGTTCAAGAAGCAGATGCGGGAGCTGCTTGGCATTCATCGTTAAACCGTACCCGGTTTGGGACGTGTGGTTACCGTGAAAAATTGCAGGTCAACAAAACTGATTTGAGAGCTTGGAAGTTTCGTTTTATTGGTAAAAAAAAAGAGCGGGTCCGGGAGATTCCTCTCCCAGGGTTTTGATTTTGCTTTTGATTTTAGCGCGCTCTTGAAAAGAACTATTTTTCGCACCTCTTACGAAAAATGCGCCGCGCGCAGCCAAGGCTGCTTGATTCATCGTGGTACGTTTTTATTGACCGCAATAGCCACGTGGTCTGCTGTTGAATCCCGGTACGGTTCTCTCCTGTCAAGCATAATAAAGATAATTTTCAATAGTTGATAAGCCAAGGCAATGATGGATCGCCTGCATCCCCCGCAGATGACAAGGCCAGCATATCCGCGCTTGTTCGTTGTATCGTAACGATTTGTTTTTGTTACATCCTGGAGCAAAAATCATGAAGATATCCGTGTGGAGTGTCATGCGGCATGCGGTCAACGGCTTGATGTTCCCCTTGGTCTTGCTGCTGATTTTGGCGATCGTGGGAGCTTCGTCTTCGTGGGCCCAGGAGCGACTCGCCACTGGCGCTGGCGTTCGCATCGAACGATTTACCGCTCCAGGCGGTCAACAGCGCCGACAGGCAACGTTCCGGTTCAACCGGCCCATGGTCCCCTTTGGCGATTCGCGTCAGCTTTCGACGCCTTTCACCCTCGATTGTCCCGTCTCCGGCCAAGGCCGCTGGGTGGATGACCGGAACTGGGTCTACGATTTTGATCATGCCCTGCCGGCGGGTCTGAAGTGCGGCTTCACCCGCGATGCCGGGTTGCATGCCGTGGACGGAGAACCGATCGAAGGGGAGAGGTGGTTTGAGTTCACTACCGGGGAGCCGGTGCTGACGGTTCTGGATTCGGATCGGATGGTTGCGGAGGATCATGTCTTTCTGTTGGGAGGGCTGGCCCGATTGGATCGGGAGTCGGTGCAACAGCATCTGTTTTGCGATATTCCGGGGATCGGCGAAGAGGTGGGGGTGCGGTTGATCACCGGCGAGGCGTTGCACTCCCTGGTCAAGCTCTCCTATCCATTCAAGAATTACTACGAAAGGGAGTTCTCCTCCGGCGGCCTGGGAGGCTTTTTCACCCCCGGACTTTCCGAGAATGCCACCCGTGAGCAGCAGGTTCTGGCCATGGCCAAACAGGGGGATGCCCCATTTGTCGCCGTGCAGTGTACCCAGCGGTTTCCCGGCGATACCACGGTGGGGTTGGTGATCAAAGCGGGTATCCGCTCCGTGGCGGGGGTGTCCACCAGTCAGCCGCAGCGGGTGGAGTTCAAGGTGCGCAAGGGGTTCACGGCGGAGTTTGACTGCCCGCGCAGCAATCTGGATGCCCAGTGCATGCCGATTCTGCCCATGAACCTTCGATTTTCGACCCCCATTGCGCTCTCCGACGCCCAAAAAATTCTGCTGAAATCCAAGACCGGTCACGAGAGTTATCGTCCGAAGTTCGACGAGGATGACAAGGGATGGGTGAGCTTTGTCACCTTTCCCGGACCGTTCCCGGTGGATCAGGAGTTCTCGCTGGAGCTGCCGCCGGGGCTGACCGACGATGCGGGCCGTCCACTGTTGGATGGCGACCGCTTTCCCTTGACGGTTCGGACCGATTCCACCCCGCCACTGGCCAAGTTTGCGGCCAGTTTCGGCTTTCTTGAAGCCCGGGGGGGCGCCGCGTTACCGGTGACCCTGCGCAATCTGGAGTCGCTGTTGCCGCTGGATGCTGCTCATCCCGGCTCCGATGCGGACGAGAGCGCCGCGCCTGGTTCCGGCACCACCCTGAATCGCTATTGGGAGGGGTTTCGGGAGCGCTACTGGCCAAAATCCGCACAGATACGGGGGCATTGGCTGAGGATGGAGGATCCGGTGGCCTTTTTGCGCTGGATGGAACGTCGGGCAATCGTGACGGCCCCCTGGTTCGGAAAGGATGAGAACAAGCAGGACGAGGTGACGCTCAAGAGTGGCGAGCAATCGGTTTTCGATACCCCGTTGCTGGAGAACCGAGCGCTGCTGGAGCTCTTCGAGCTGCCCAGGCAGGGGAGCGGCAAGACGTTCGAGGTGGTGGGGATTCCGCTGCCAAAACCCGGTCTTTATGTGGTGGAGCTGGCCAGCGACCGACTCGGCGCCTACCTGCACGGGGAGCCCAAGCCCTATTATGTCCCGGCAACGGTGGTGGTGACCAATCTGGCGGTCCATTTCAAGCGGGGCCGGGACTCCTCCCTGGTCTGGGTGACCTCCCTGGATCAGGGCAAGCCGGTGGCCGATGCCCAGGTGACAATCGGGGATTGTGCGGGTAACCGATTTTTTGAGGGGCGCACCGATCGCCAGGGAATCCTCTCGGTTCCCGGCCACTTGCCGGACGCGGAGGGATTGCCCGACTGCGGGGCTGCACAAGGCAAATCCTATCTGGTGACCGCCCGACTCGGCGAGGATCTCTCTTTTGATCTCTCCAATTGGGGGGAGGGGCTGAGCGTCTGGGATTTCAATCTCGGCTACAATGCCTGGGGGGAACGGGATTTTGCCAATGCCCGGTTTGCCACGGTGTTCGACCGCACGCTGTTTCGGGCCGGAGAAACGGTCTCCATGAAACATTTCGCCCGGCAGGCAGTGGAACGGGGGCTGGATCTGCCCGACAAAAAGCGCCTGAACAAGGCGTGCATGATCCGACATTTCGGCAGCGGGCGGGTCTATGCCACCCTGCCCCTGCAGTGGGATGAAAAAGGGACGGCTTTGAATCGCTGGACCATCCCCGCAGAGGCCAAGGGCGGTACGTATGAGGTGATCCTGACCGAAGCGGGAGAGAAGAATGGACAAGAGATCCCAACCGGCCAGTTCCGTGTGGAGTCGTTCCGGGTGCCGGTGATCCGGGGGAGCATCGCTCCCAAGGCGGACACTTCGCCGGCAAGCGCCGAGGTGAGCCTGGATCTGCAGGCGTCGTTCTTCTCCGGGGGGGCGGCGGGCCATCTGCCGGTTAAGGTGCGGGCCATGCTGCAACCCAAGGTGCTGGAGTTCGATGGCTATCCGGGCTTCGAGATCGCCAACGGGCCGCTGTCCAAGGGGAGTCGGGGGAGCGGTGGCGGGGAGGGGGAGGAGTCGGAGGGTGAGATCTCCGGGGAGCGGGACGCGGTGAAAAAGATGCTTCCGGTTCACTCCCTGGTTCTGGATGGCAGCGGTAGCGGACGGGTCGAGTTGCAGGATCTGCCGCGCACCGAGACCCCTCAGACCTTGCTCGCCGAGATGGAGTTCCTGGATGCCAACGGGGATCGACAGACCCACTCCACCCGCATTACCCGGCTCCCGTCCAAGGTGTTGCTGGGAATCTTTTCGGATCGCCGGATGGACTCCCCGCGTCAGTTGGGGTTCCAGGTGGTGGCCATGGATGGGGCGGGCAAACCCCAGGCCGGGGTGAAGGTGGCGGTGGAGTTGTTCGAGCGCAAGCTTTACTCGCATCGCAAGCGGCTGATCGGCGGCTTCTACGAATATGAGCATCACCGCGAAAACAAATCGTTCGGCGAGATTTGCTCCGGGGTCACCGATGCCCGGGGTCGGCTGTTCTGCAACCATGAGTCGCCGGTCAAGGGGTCGTTGGCGTTGCAGGCCAAAGCGGTGGACGGGGATGGGCAGCCCAGTTTCGCCCACAGCTTCGTTTGGTTGACCGAATCCGATTCCCAGTGGTTCGAGTCGGTGCAGAACAATCGCATGGATCTGGTGCCGGAGAAGCCGGAGTACGATCCGGGCGAGGAGGCGGTGATTCAGGTGCGCATGCCCTTCCGGGAGGCAACCGGTTTGATCACCGTGGAGCGGGAAGGGGTGCTGGAGGCCTTCACCCATCCTTTGAGCGGGGAGAATCCGCTCATCCGGGTGCCGATGAAGGACCATTTCGGCCCCAATGTGTTCATTTCGGTGATGGCGGTACGGGGACGCGTGACCGGTACGGCGCCCACCGCCCTGCTGGATCTGGGGAAACCGGCGTTCCGGGTCGGCTATACGCAGCTCAAGGTGGGCTGGAAAGGGTATGCGTTGGGTGTCAAGGTGACCACCGACAAGCCGGTTTATCCGGTTCGGGAGCAGGCAGCCGTCCTCATCGCGGTGACACCACCCCCGGGACGGGCACTGCCGCCGGATGCCGAGGTGGCCGTGGCGGTGGTGGACGAGGGGTTGTTGGAGCTCAAACCCAACGACTCCTGGAATCTGCTCTCCGCGATGATGTTCAAACGGTCACTCCACACCGAAACCAGTACCGCCCAGCAGCATGTGATCGGTCGCCGTCATTTCGGACGCAAGGCCGGTCATCCCGGAGGTGGGGGTGGCCGACACCCGGCCAGGCAGCTGTTCGATACCCTGCTGCTCTGGGAGGGTCGGGTGCCCCTGGATGCCAAGGGTGAGGCACGGGTGACCGTTCCGATCAACGATCAGCTCTCCTCGTTCAAAGTGGTGGCAGTGGCCAGCGCGGGTACGGATCTGTTCGGCACCGGGGAGACCACGTTTCGTACCGGCCAGGATCTGATTCTCACCCCTGCTTTGCCGGATCTGGTGCGGGAGCGGGATCGCTTCCAGGCCGGATTCCATGTTCGCAACAGCAGCGATCGCCCCATGACGGTGGAAGTGCGTGCGCTCCCCTCGGTGATGGTTCCGGGCAACGGTCCGGAAACAGAGACGAAAGGCCCCGAGTTGCCCGCGGTCACCTTGAACCTCGCCCCTGGAAGCAGCGATCTGGCGATCTGGGAGATGGAGGTGCCCCTGGAGGCCGCCGGGCTGCGCTGGAGCGTGACCGCCACGGCACCCGAGGCCTCCGACCGGCTGATCACCACCCAGCGGGTTCGTCCCGTCCATCCCACCGAGGTGATCCAGGCCACCCTGCAATCCCTGACCGGGGAGATGGCGCTGCCCGTTTCCGTCCCGGCGGATGCGCTGCCCGGCAAGGGCGGCATCCGTTTGCTGCTGCAGGATCGCCTGACCGGGGATCTGGACGGTGTGCGGGAGTACATGCGCCAATACCCCTTCACCTGCTTGGAGCAGCGGGTTTCCAAGGCGGTGGCGATGCAGGATGCTGAATCCTGGAACAAGGTGATGGCCGCCCTGCCGGGTCATCTGGACCCGGATGGCCTGGCCAGATTCTTTCCCGGCTCCTCTCCGGGCAGCGACAGCCTGACCGCTTATCTGCTCACCATCGCCCACGCCTCCGGCCTGATCATCCCGGAGGAGTCGCGCACCAAAATGGTCGACGGCTTGCAACGGTTCGTCGAAGGGAAGATCCTCCGGCGCTCCGTCATGCCGGCGGCGGATCTGAACCTGCGCAAGCTCTCCGCGCTGGAGGCGATCTCCCGCTATCGGCGGGTGCCTGTCGCGTTGGCCACACCCCTGGTGGGGAGTGTCGAGCAGTGGCCCGCCTCGGCTCTCATCGACTGGGTGAATCTGCTCACCCGCACCCCTGAGTTCCCCAAACAGAAGCAGCGTCTGGCGGAAGGATTGAAGGCGTTGAGGAGTCGCCTGCACTTTCAGGGTACGTCCATGACCCTCTCTTCGGAGAGCATGGATCACCTCTGGTGGCTGATGGTCTCCCCGGAGACCAACCTCAACCGTCTGCTGCTCACCGTGGCAGAGGATCCAGCCTGGCGGGAGGATCTGCCGCGGATGGTGCGGGGGATTCTCTCCAGACAGGTGCGGGGCCATTGGGCGACCACACCGGCCAACGCCTGGGGGGTGGTCGCGCTGCAATCCTTTGCCAAACGGTTCGAAAGCAACGCGGTTGCCGGGAGCAGCCGGGGGGAGTTGGCCGGGGAGAGCCAGGCGCTTGCGTGGCGGGATCATCCGCACGGCGGAACGTTGGAGCTGCCCTGGCCGGCGGATGGCGGCCAGGCCGAGCTGAAAGTGACGCATCAGGGGGAGGGGAACCCCTGGCTGACGGTGCAGAGCCGGGCGGCGGTTCCGCTCCAAACCCCCCTGGCCAGTGGCTATCGCCTGACCCGCACGGTCACGCCGATTCTGCGCAGGAACGAAGGGGTCTGGAGCAGCGGGGATCTGCTGAGGATCCGGCTCAAGATCGATGCGACCACCGACATGAGCTGGGTGGCGGTCAGCGATCCGCTACCGGCGGGCAGCGTCATCCTGGGCAGCGGGCTGGGCAATGATTCGGCGATCCTCGATGCCGGTCGCAAAAAGAGCGGCTGGGGGGGTGCGCCCAGTTTTGAGGAGCGCACTCCGGAGGCCTACCGGGCCTACTTCGAGTGGCTGCCGAAAGGGGAATGGGCGCTGGAGTACACCCTGCGCCTGAATCATGCCGGACGTTTTCTGCTTCCCGCCGCCCGTGTGGAGGCGATGTACGCGCCGGATCTGTTCGGTGCGCTGCCCCTGGAGCCGATGATCGTGGTGCCGTGAGTGCTTCCCGGAGATGCGGTTGCAGCGATCCGGCCCGGCATGGGGGGTTCCATCCATGGGCGGGAGGTTGGCTGCGTGGGGTGGTTGTCGGGGTGGTGGGGCTGTTGCTGACCGGATGGCTCCTGGATCTGCTGCTGCCGAACCTCCCCGGGGCGCCGGAAATTCCGGAATTCGACACCGTGCGCGCCACCCATCGCAGCAGTGATCTGTGGCTTTTGGACCGGGAAGGGCGTCCGATGCAGCCGATACGGGTGGATCATGCCAGCCGACGGCTCACCTGGACCCCATTGGAGGAGATCGCACCCAATCTGGTGGAGATTCTGGTGCGGGTGGAGGATCGCTCTTTCTATCGCCATCGGGGGGTATCGTGGCCCTCGATGTTCGGGGCGCTCAAGGATCGGTTGCTGCATGGCAGCCGACGGGGGGCGAGTACCCTGACCATGCAGCTGGTCGGTCTGCTCGAGCGGGGATCCGGGGGCTGGAGCGGACGCCGGGGTGTCAAGCAAAAATGGCTCCAGATGCGGGCCGCCTGGGCCATGGAGCGTTCCTGGAGCAAAGCCCAGATCCTGGAGGCCTACCTGAATCTGGTGCCGTTCCGGGGGGAGTTGCAGGGGATCGACGCTGCCAGCCGCAGCCTGTTTGACAAGGCCCCATCCGGCTTGTTCCCCTCGGAATCGATTCTGCTGGTGGCGCAGTTGCCCGCACCCAATGGGCCGGTCTCCCGCACCGCTGCACGGGCCTGTGCCCTGGCCGGGAAACTGGCTCCCGAACTCTCCTGTCGGGCCTTGACCGAGCAGGCCGAACGTCTGTTGCAGGGTCGCCTGCCGCCTGTCAGGGCTGACGTGGCCATGGCACCCCATGCTGCCCGTTGGTTGCTCAAAGGCCATGGAGCCGCCACCAGGAGCTCTTCTGGCTTGGTCACCACCCTGGATGCCGAACTGCAACAGATCGCGCGGGAAGCACTGGATCGTCAGTTGGCACAACTGGCCGGCCACCATGTTCGGGATGGGGCGGTGCTGGTGGTGGATAACGCCAGCGGTGCGGTGCTCGCCTATGTGGGGGGCGGAAGCGTCGCACCGTCGGCCCGGCATGTGGATGGCGTGCAGGCGTTGCGTCAGGCGGGTTCCACCTTGAAGCCGTTTTTGTATCAGTTGGCCATCGAGGAGCGGCTGATCACCGCAGCCTCCCTGCTGGAAGACTCCCCGGTGGAACTGGTTCTGCCGACCGGAATCTACCAGCCGAAGAATTACGATCGGGAGTTCCGAGGCTGGGTCAGCGCCCGTACGGCCCTGGCATCTTCTCTCAACGTCCCGGCGGTGCGTGTTCTTTTGTTGACCGGTTTGTCGCGTTTCGCGGCCCGGCTCAAGCAGTTCGGCTACGGCCATGTCCGGGAGGAGGGGGAGTTCTACGGCTACGCCCTGGCCTTGGGGTCGGTGGAGGTGAGCCTTTGGCAACAGGTCAATGCCTATGCCACGCTCGCCAACGGCGGTCTGTTCATCCCCCTGGTGATGGAGCCGGGCAAGCCATCCCCTCCGGCTCGGCGGATCACCTCAGCGGAGAGCGCCTTCATTCTCTCCGACATCCTTTCCGACCCGCTGGCCCGCACGCCCACCTTCGGATTGGGCAATCCGCTCGCAACCCCCTTCTGGAGCGCGGTCAAGACCGGTACCAGCAAGCGGATGCGCGACAACTGGTGCATCGGTTTCACACCCCGTTTGACGGTTGGGGTCTGGGTGGGCAACTTTGACGGCCAACCCATGCGTGATGTTTCGGGGATCTCCGGTGCCGCTGAGGTCTGGCTGGATGTGATGCTGGCGGCGCGCCACCGTTTCGGCTCCGGTGGCGGTGATTCGGCGCCACCCCCCTCTTTGCCACTGATCAGCCGGTCGATTGTCTTCGAGCCCGCCCTGGAGCCGCCCCGGCGGGAGTGGTTTCTGACCGGCACCGGGAGCGATACGGTCCGACTCAACGATGGCGCGTTGCGACCCTCCCGGATCCGTTCGCCCGGAGACGGCACCATATTGGCCATGGATCCGGACATCCCTGCCGGTCTGCAGAGGCTTGTCCCCCGGATGAGCCCGGAGCATGCCGGCAACCAGTGGCGGTTGGATGGCGTAGCATGGCCAGTCATCCCGGAAGGGTGGGAACTGGTGCCCGGAGCCCATCAATGGGAACTCCTGGATGGGGAGGGCCGTTTGCTCGACCGCGCCCGCTTCCTTGTGCGAGGCACCCTGCAGAAAAGCAAACGGGATTAAACCGCACCCGGCTTGAAAGGTGTCGTTTTTATGAGTGAAAAAAAAGTGAGGGTCTGGGAGATTCCTCTCCCAGGGTTTTGCCTTTAGCGCGCTCTTCAAAAGAAGCATTTTTCGCGTTTTTTGCGAAAAATGCGCCGCGCGCCGCCTTCGTGGGAGTCGTTTCCGCTTTTTGGAAACGACTCCCACATCTTGCACGCAGCCTTGCTAAAAACGACGCATCCCAAAACAGGAGCGGTTTAAACAGCCTCTTGAGTCGACAGCGAATGGTTGCCCTGTCAAAGCGTCTGGATCAACAGACCATCGCGCAGCTTCGGTTCGAACCAGGTGGATTTGGGCGGCATCACATGTCCGGCATCCGCCACGTTCATCAGTTCATCCAGGGCAGTGGGATACAGTGCAAAGGCCACGGCCATTTCACCAGAGTCGACCCGTTCGATCAGCCCAGCCAAACCTCGGATGCCGCCAACGAAGTCGATCCGGGTATCATTGCGCGGATCCTGGATGCCCAACAGCGGTTCGAGCAGCCGGTTTTGCAAGATGGAGACATCAAGCCTCTGCACCGGATCGCGTTCCAACTCCGGTTCCAGCGCCACACGGAGACGGAACCAGCGGTTCTTCAAGTACAAGCCGAACTCATGCCGTCCAGACGGTTTGACCGGCTGACTGGCCGGTGCCAGGGTCGCGCGCGGCAGGGCGGCGACACGATCCAAAAAGGTGGCCTCATCCATGCAATGCAAGTCTGTCACCACCCGGTTGTAATCCAGGATGCGCACCTGGGTATCCGGGAAGGTGACGGCCAGGAAAAAGGCGTGTGGAGCCTCGGGATCGGGATCCCGATCGCGGCGGGCCAGATGGACGCGAGAAGCCGCTGCAGCACGGTGATGGCCATCGGCGATGTACATGGCCGGCATCCGTCCGAATGCGGCGCGCAACACGTCGATAACGGCTGGGGCGTTCACGCTCCAAAGGGTGTGACGCACCTGGTCCGGGGCGGTGAAGTCGTAGAGCGGCGCCTGCTCCCGCATCCAGGTTTCAGTGGTTTGCTTGATGATCGGTTCGTGGCGGTGGGTCAAGAATACCGGGCCGGAGTGGGCATTGAGGGTATCGGAGAGCCGGGTGCGATCGTTCTCCTTGTCGGGCCGGGTGAACTCATGCTTTTTGATGCGGCCATCAAGGTAGGCCTCCATCGAGGCCACGCCCGCTATCCCGGTCTGTTCGCGTCCATCCATGGTCAGCCGATAGATGTAATAGCCAGACGCGGCATCCTGAATCAGGATCCCTTCGTTTTGAAACCGTGAGAAAATGGCTCTCGAGGTGGCGTAGACCCGATCGTCCGTGGCTGATACGGTCGTTTCCAGATTGATCTCTGCCTTGGAGATGCGCAGAAACGATTCGGGATTTCCCTCGGCCATGCGGCGGGCTTCGGCACTATTCAGGACATCATAGGGGGGGGCGGCTACGCGCGCCTCCAACCCGGCGCGCGGGCGCCAGGCACGAAAAGGGTGCAACAGAGTCACGACAATTCTCCGGATAAGTGGCTGATCTCTTTTTGGATGGTCTCTTCCATCCGCCGCAGTGCCATGCCAAGACGCGGCATCAGTTCATTGGCCCGCAGCAGATCGCCCGCCTTGCCGGCTTGTTCGAGAGCAAAGGCCAGGTTGTGCACTTCGACGCGACCGAATGCCCCGGTGGCCCCTTTGAGACTGTGGGCCGCCTCGCGCACCTCGTTGGCATCGCCGCAGGTCAATCCTCGTTCGATGCGCGCCATCTGGCGTGGGGCATCGGCAAAATAGAGCGTGGTGATCTCTTGCAAAAGCTCCAGATCCGAATCCACGGTTTTCAAAAGGCGGTTCATGTCCACGATCAGAGGTTCGCCATCGGTTTCCGCTGCCATGGCAGGTGCGGCAGGGTTGGTTTGTTGGCAGGTTGGTGCCAGCAGACGCTCCATCTCTGCAAAAAGCACCGCTGCCCGAACCGGTTTGGTGTGATAGCCGTCCATGCCCACCTCCAGGGCGTGGCGCTGATCCTCTTCACTCAACAGAGCCGTGACCGCAATGATCGGCACCCGTGGCATGCCGTTGGCGATTTCGCGCTGGCGGATCTCCGTGGTGGCCAGGAATCCATCCATCACCGGCATGCGCAGATCCATGAGGATCAGGTCCACCCGTTGTTGCGCCAGCCGACCCAGGGCATCCTGTCCGTTTTGTGCGATTTCAACCTGATACCCTTGCTGACTCAACAGACGTGTCATGAGTTTCTGCGTGAAGGGGTTGTCCTCGACCAATAGAATCCTCCAACGAGCCGGGTCGGTTGGAAGAGCGGACGCCGCAGCGTATGGTGCCTCAGTTGGGGGTGGGGACTCGGTCTTCTGGTCAGGTGTGGCCAGCAGTTCATCGGCGGCCTGTTGAATTCTCAGGACAGACTCCCGTTGAATCCCGGTCAGTGCGGTATCGAGCAGCAGAGTGATCTGCGTAAAGATTTTACCTGCCACTCGCTGCCTCAAAGCGGTTTGTTCCATGTCGGCCAATCGCGCGAGTCCTTCCATCTGTTCAGAAGGTTGCTATGAAGTTTTCCACATTCCTGAAGGCGCCTTCCAGATGTTCCAGGGTATGGCGCGTCTCTTCCCATTCCAGTTTCCGGGCGGTTTGTTCCATGACCCGCACCAGATGGGCCATGGCCGATACCCCCATGTTGGCGCACGCCTCCTTGAGTTCCAACGAGGTCTCCAACACGCCGGGTCCATCTTCTTTTTGAATCATCTCGGCGAGCTTGTCCAGGAGTTCCCGCGCCGAAGGGCGGAAATGGTGCAACAACTCCCGGATCATCTCGTCGTCGTCACCGAATAGTTGACGTAATTGAGTGATTTCCACTGGCGGTGGAGCGCCGATGCTTCTGGGGATCCAGTACTGCAATTTCTGCAATAGAATCTCGGGTGAGACCGGTTTGCTTAAATAATCGTCCATGCCAGCGCTCAAGCAGCGCTCGCGATCCCCCTTCATGGCGTGGGCAGTCATGGCGATGATTGGCGTGTGGCGCTGAGTTGACTGTTCCAGCTTGCGAATGGCGTGCGTGGCCTCGAACCCGTCCATCACCGGCATCTGGCAATCCATCAGCACCAGTGCATAAGGGAGATGCGACACCGCTTCGACCGCCTCCTGGCCGTTGGCGACCGCATGGGCGGCATAGCCAAGTTTTTTGAGTTGTAACAAAGCCACTCGCTGATTGACCAGATTGTCCTCGACCAAAAGCAGCAGATTGCCCGATTCCAGGGCGTCGTAGGCATCGGGTTGGGGGATGGAAAGTTCGCGCGTCGCCAAAGTGCTGATCGAATCCGGCGTCCTGGGGGTTGAGTCGGGCTGGATCTGCTCGGTCACCAGACGCAGCCACTCTGCGCGCCGTACCGGTTTCACCAGAACGCCATTGAATCCGGACTTCAAGAATCTGGCGCGCTCCTCCCGGTCATCCCAATCCATCAGAGCAATCAAGGAGAGCGGCGTCTTTCCCGTCTCGCGACGCAACAGGTCTGCCATGATCTGGCAATCCATGTCGGAGAGCGCCGCAGAAATCACCACCATGCGGAACGGTTCACCACGCTGGTTCGCCTCCCGGAAGGCGATCAAACCCTGGTCGCCGTTGGTGGTGCCGTGGTGATGCATGCCGTGGGATGCGAAGCAGGCACCGAGAATCTCCTGGTCGGTGTCATGTTCCATCACAGTTAAAATGCGCACGCCGGGGAGGAGTTCCACCGGCGGGGCATCGACATCGTTGGGGAGCGGTTGCAGGGCGATCTGAAAGGGGAGCCGGAACCAGAAGATCGTTCCACCCTCGGGACGGCTTTGCGCGCCGATCTGGCCGCCCATCAATTCAGCCAGTCGTTTGGAGATCGCCAGACCCAGACCGGTGCCGCCGAATTTACGTGCCGTGCCGCGTTCCGCCTGGGTAAAGGGCTCGAACAGGCGGCTGGTCTCCTCTTCATCCAGTTTCAAGCCGATGCCGGTATCCGCGACCGCGAAATCGACCGATACCTGGTTGTCGTTCATCGCTTCCAGCCGCACCCGCAGGGTCACCTCGCCATCCTCGGTAAACTTGATGGCGTTGCCCAACAGATTGAGCAGCATCTGCCGCAACCGTCCCGGATCGCCGTGCAGTGCGTGAGGAATCTCCGTGGAGACATGCGTCATCAGTGAGATTCCCTTGTCGTGGGCCTGCGGGGCGAGCAGCTCCGCCGCTCCCTCGACGACCGTCAAGAGCGAGAAATCGATCCGTTCGATGTCAATCTTGCCGGCCTCGATCTTGGAGAAATCGAGAATGTCGTTGATCAACGCCAGAAGCGAACGTGACGAATCACGCACGATCTCGGCGAACTCCTGCTGCTCCTCGTTGAGCGGGGTATCCATGAGCAGATCGTTCATGCCGACGATGGCATTCATCGGCGTGCGGATTTCGTGGCTCATGTTGGCCAGAAAGACCGATTTGAGACGTGAAGACTCCACTGCGGCATCGCGGCTGCGGCGGATGATTTGAAGCTCCTCCAGAGAGACCGTGGCGTTTCTGAAGATCGCCATGGAACCGACGATCTCGTTGCCATCGTGCAGCGGCGAAGTAATGTAGGAGACCGGAAAGAGGGCACCATCCCGGCGGATGAAGTGATCCTCGTCGATCCGGTAGCTGCGTCCCAGAAGGCTTTGATGGACCGGACAATCGCGGATCGGAAACGGGGTGTGGTCCGGACGGGTGTGGTGGATGATCTCGTGGAGATTCCTGTGAAGGATTTCCGATTCCTTCCATCCCAGCAGTCGTTCCCCTTCACGGTTGAGCAGCAACAGTTGACCCCGGTTGTCGAGCACATAGGCCCCGTCGCCCATGGAGTCCATGACCTGCCGCAAGAAACGCAGGTTTTCCTCCAGGCGGTTTTCGTTAGCCACCCGCTCGGTGATGTCAGAGGCAATGCTGATGTATTGAAAGGGGCGACCAGCCGGGGTGAGAAACGGGATGATGGCGCAATCGAGCCAGAAGTGTTCGCCGTTTTTGGCGCGGTTCCGGATCTCGCCCCGCCAGATCCGACCTCCCTGAATGGTGCGCCACATCTCCTTGAAAAAGGATTTCGGGTGATGGCCGGAGTCGAAAACACGCATATCCTTGCCGAGGATCTCTTCGGCCTCGTAACGGCTCACCTGGAGCCATTTCGAGTTGATGTGGATGATGCAGCCGTCCGGATCGGTGATCGTCATCAGGATTTGCTGATCGAGGGAGTGCTGCTGTTGTTCGAGCCGGTGGATGGTCTCCTGGAAGCGCCGGGTGCGTTCCATCAGGATTGCATCCAGACGGGTCCGTTCGATGGCATCGCGGAAGGTGCCCTGGATGGCGATCCTCTGACCGTGGTCATCGCGCACCACCTGGGCCGTCAGCGAGACCGGAGCCTGTTTTCCACGGCGGCAGTTGAGAACCAGGTCGAAATCTTCGATGCGCTCGCTGGTTTTCAAGATCTGCATCAATTCGTGCAGATGTTCGGGATTGGCGCACAACTCGCCGAAAGGGCGTCCCTGGAGGTCGCCGGGGCGTTGTTTGAGCAGCTTTTGTACCGAAGGGCTGACGAATTGGATCACCCCGAAGGGGTCCAGGCGAAAGTAGACCTCTTCCATCTGATCACAGATGGCATGGTATTGAGCGATTTTATCTTGGATCTTTTGGGAGTGTGCCCGTTCATCGGTCATATCGCGCACCCAAATGAGATCCCCGGGCGGCGCGGGTGAAAGAAAATGGGCGTGACCGGTGAATTCAATCGTGAAAAGCATTCCCTCGGTTGCTGCAGGAGGGATGAGCATCGGTTCGATTCGACCGACTCTCTGGCCGAGTCCGCATTGAGGACAGCGGGTGACCGGGGGGAATTGAACGCTGGAAGCAATGCGGTGCCACCACGCTTCGAGCGATCCCCAGGGTTTTGCCAATGCCTGCAATACCCCATCAGCACCATGCAAAGCACCACTTTCACGAATAATCCCTACGCCGGAGGAGGATTTTTCCCCTTCTGAAAGGCCGTGCGTGCCGGATATCGCGTGTTTCATGGTGGATTCGCTCCCAATGAGCATTTTTTTTCTGTAAAAAGCGGGAAATTCTCCTACCTTGATAGCATAACCGTCTTGATGTGTTTCGGCAACGGTCTGCTCCCGGGTAGTCGATTCAGCGGTTATCGTGCAGATTTTTCAGGGATGCCAGAAAGACCGCCTGACCTTGTTTGACGCGCTGTTTGGAGGGTGTTTCAGCGGAAGGCTGAGCAGACGTGGAGGCGTCTGATACGGTTGGCGCCTCCTGAGTGACCGGGACGCTCCAAATGGCATGGCGGGATTTCTGTGGTGGGGGGGGAAGAGGTTGAACAACCGGCTCCGGGGGTGGTGTGGGCTGGGATCCAAAGAGGCGTGCAGGAGAGGTGAGAGAAACACTTCGCTGGGTGCGGGTGAATTCCGCAAAAGGCGTTGATGATTGCGATGGCGTCGGTTCCTGGACATTTTCTGCTGCATGAAGAATGTCTGAGACCGTGAGGGTTGATGAAACGTCCGGGAGGTGTCGTGCAACGGGAATGGGTTGAGGTTTGGCAAGCGGCGGGAGTTCAGTTGCCAGGGGGAGCCCCCCGTCGTGATCGGGTAAGACATCGGATAGAGGGGAAGTGGTCAGAGCCAGTGGTTTGGCTTCAGCGACCAACGATTCCACCTCACCGGGGGGAAGGATATTCAACAGATGGGCCACCACTCGGGCGCGACTGCTGGCGGTTGTCTCGACGATACGGTCGAGTTGGGCGAGTTCCTCGTCTGAAAGCCAGATCTCCAGCCTTTTCATCCCCTCCTGACGCCGTTTGCGATAAGCCATGACGCGCATGGAAGGGGTGTCGTAAATCTTTCTTGGGGCCATTTGAAATGAATACTCCGGGGTGGTCGATCATCACGACTTGTCAGATGAAAGAGATCCATGATACCAACGAATGGATATCACTTCCACCCTCCTTAATGTTGGCGTGTTTTCGCGCGCCTGTTGGATCTTCAATCATTTGCTTTGGAAGGCACACACATCCCATGACGCAACCTTTCGCCAGTCCCAACGCCGTTTGGCAGGAAGTCCAGGTCACCCGTTCCGATCGTGAGCGTTTGAACGGTCATCGCGGCGCCATTCTCTGGTTCACCGGACTCTCCGGATCGGGCAAGTCCACCATGATCCATGCTTTGGAAAAGCGGCTGCACGATGCCGGACGGCACACCTACGCCCTTGACGGGGACAATGTTCGTCACGGCCTGTGCGGCGATCTGGGATTCTCCAATCAGGACCGGGTGGAGAACATCCGTCGCATCGGCGAGGTGGCCAAATTGATGCTTGATGCCGGTCTGATCGTGTTGTGCGGTTTCATCTCCCCCTTTGCCGCAGATCGGAATCGGGTACGTGCACTGGTGGCACCGGGCGACTTCCAGGAGATCCATTGTCAATGCTCGCTGGAGATCTGTGAACAGCGCGATGTCAAGGGGCTCTACCGCAAGGCGCGCGCTGGCCTGATTCCGGAGTTCACCGGCATCTCTTCGCCCTACGAGGTGCCCGAAAATCCCGAATTGCATCTGGATACCGGCACCAGAAGTGTCGATGAGTGCGTCGAAGCGGTGTTGGCGTTGCTCACCCGCTGAGTTGGTTGGTTCCCGGTGGCGTGTGCGCGGTGGCATCCGCTCCATTGATCACCCTGGCGATCACCGCCTGGGGACGACGGCTGTGGAGGATGAAGGATCGACCGACGTATTCGCCCAACACCCCGAGAAAACACATCTGCAAACCGCTCACGATCAACAGGGTCACCATCAGTGAGGCCCAGCCGGCCTCGTGCGGATCGTAGGTTTCTGGCCAGAGCACCCGGTTTGTCACGACCACGGTCGCAGAGATCAGGCCGATCAAAAAGGAGAGCAGGCCCAACAGCGTCACCAGCCGGAGAGGTTTGATGGAAAAAGAGATGGCCAGTTTCATCCACATTTGGATCGATCGGAACAGGTTGTAGTTGCTCCTGCCGGCATGCCGGGGATGGAATTGGACTTCGATCTGTGCAAAACGGGTGGTGACCTGCGCAAGCAGGGCGTCGATGAAGGGAAAAGCGCCGTCATAAAAGCCGATGTCCCGGACCACCTCCGCGCGCATGATCCGATAGGAGGTGAATTGCAGCTCTTTCGGTTTGTCGAGCAGCCATTCCAATGTCCGGCTGTTGATTGCTCGCCCCCATTGTCTCCAGAGCGGATCCTGTCGGGAGTCCACCGCACCGAAGATCACCTCCGCATCGCCCTCCTGCATGGCGGCCAGCAATCGGGGCAGATCGCGGGGGTCGTGTTGCAGATCGTCATCCATGGTGGCGACGAATGTACCGCGCGCGTGACGCAATCCCGTCAAGATGGCATTGTCCTGACCAAAATTGCGCCTGAGACAAATCCCGATCACATGGGGATGTCGGGCGCACAACTCGGTGATGACTTGCCAGGAGCCATCCTTTGACCCATCATTGACAAAAATGACCTCAAAGGGGATCCCTTCCGGCTGGAGTGCCTCGTGGATCCGCTCCAGCAGAGGTTTCAAACACGACTCGCTATGATAGACCGGAATCACGATGGAGAGTTGCATGCTGTCAGCCTGTCTGCCCGGGGTGGATTCACTTTGGCGTTCGATGGCCACGTTGGCAGGTGCAGATCGTTGCCTCGGGTCGGGAGGTTTTTCCTTGAGAAACCGTAGAGCATTCGGTGCATACGGGTTCAGCTCCCCTGGTGATCGGGTCGGGAATCTCACTCGGACCGATTCGCTTGAGTCTGCCTTCCAACGGTGTCCATGATGTCGATCAGAGTGGAACACATTCAACCGGCGCAAATCAAGGATTATGAGTCGCTGGTTTTGGCGGACGAGCGGTCGCTGGTTTATTCCTCCCTGCCTTATGTTGAACTGTTGAAGTGTTTGTCGCCCGAGGCGGCGTGTCTGCATTGGCTCGCCAGGGATGAGACCGGAGCCGTGCGCGGCAGTCTGATCTGTCTGATTCAAAAGGGACCATGGGGTTTTATCGCCAACGTCCTCCCCTTTTTCAGCGGTCCGGCGGGATTGGTGGTGCCGGATGGGGATCTCGCGGTCAAGAGTGCCCTGCTTGGGCACTATCTGGCCGAGGTGCGTGCCCGAGGCTGTGTGGCCGCCACCTTTGTCACCTCACCTTTGGATGTCGATTCCGCCCGGTATCACGCCTGGCTGGCTCCCACGTTCGTGGATGAGAGGGTCGGGTTGATCACCCCTTTGCCCCCACCATCCGGAGGGCTGGAACAGGCACTTTTGGAAATGTGTCGTCAGAAGACACGTCCCCCGATTCGCAAGAGTTTGCGGGTCGGATTCCAGCTGGAGGTTGCCGGATCGGAGGAGAACTGGTCCTTTCTGCGTGCGACCCATCGGCATAACATGGCGCAGCTGAACGCCGCCGCAAGACCGGATGCGTTTTTTGACTACATGAGGAGTCCGGATTCGGCGTCGCTTATGAGGCGTTTGTATGTCGCCCGTCTGGATGGCACTCCGGTCGCCGCGCTGTTGCTGCTCGATCACCATCGCACGGTCGAATATTTCGTGCCGGTGATCGTAGAGGCTTATCGTTCTTTGCAACCTTTGAGTTTCCTCATTTTTCATGCCATGCGGGAGTCCGTGGAGGCTGGGAAGCGCTGGTGGAACTGGGGGGGGACCGGGTTGACGCAATCGACCCTCTATCGATTCAAGAAGGGGTTCGGGGCCGTCGATCATCGCTATTTCTACTTCGTGCATCTCTTCGACCCCGCGTTGTTGCGCGTCGATCGACAAAGTTTGATGACGGCGTATCCCTTCTTTTTTACCTATCCTTTTGGTCAGGTGCCCTTGTCCGACTCCACTTCATCCGGGCTCGTGTGATCGTCCAATCTCCAGATGAGGTATTCTCCGGCCCGGTGTGGTCGATAGGCAAGCGCATCGAGGAGTGCGGCGATCTCCTCTTTCCATGGATGAGTGCGGTGCAACACCAGAATGCCGATCGCGTACCGTTCGATCCCCTCCTTCAATCGGGAAACGGCCTCATCCGGTCGTTTTCGTCCCGCGATGTACTCAAACAGAGCCAATCGTCGTGCCAGATCCTCGCTGCCGAGTTTCGTCTGTTCAAGATAACTTTTGCCAATCGCTACCAGGGGAGGGTGGTGACGCAGGGTGGTCACCCAGGTGCCGATCTCCTCGGGGAGCAGAGCCGAACGGTTTTTCGGGGCCAGCCGGATTACCTGACGGGCCACTGAGAACTCCTGCTCGGGCGCCTTGATGCCGGGAAAACCGATCTGGGCGCGCGATGGCTGTAGAGCGGTTTTTCGGGGCGGCGGACCCAGATGGATGGCTGAAACCAGGAGGCTCATCAGGATGAAGCTGTGAAGATGAACCTTCCAGCGTGGCACAATGCGTGTGACGTGAAGCAGAACGAGCAGGATTACGCTCAAGGAGAGCGGCTCTCCCCAGAACGAGCGCCATTCGGGCTGAAAGGAGAGAATCAGCAGGATCAACACGCCGATCAGAACGGTCAGGGGGCTGGGAGGAACCTTTTCCGGGTGCCGGTCGGCGCTTAGGGAGATGAAGGCCAGTGCCATCCAGGCGGTCAGCGGCAGGGCAAAGAAGAGTCTCCAGGTGGTCAGCGGACCGGTCAGATGGGAGGCGAGCCAGGGATAGAGAAAAGGATTAAGGCAGAATGCGGTGAATGCCAGCGACAGACCGAGCAAGATGCGACGCGCGCGCGGATCCGACAAGAGGCTCCAGGTGCCTATCAGGGTCGCCAGACAGAGCCAGAGATGCACGCCTGATCCGAAGACCCGCGCAAGGTTTTGTTCGACGCTCAAGAGAGGCCAGGCCATGGTATCCATGGTGTGCTGCATGGAGGTCAGAAGGAGGATGCCGATCGATAGCGGATAGAGGGAGCTGATCGTACCGCTCACCAATCGTTGCGTGGATCGGGCGGTGGGTTCCCATTGGGAGAGGAGGGCCACGCCCACCGTGGTCGGGGCGAGAAACAAGGCCGAGGAGGAGCAGCCCAGAGCCGCAATCTGGGTGAGAAACAGCATCCACCAGTCATGCGCACGACCAGAATGCATGAAGCGCAGTGCGAAAACGATGAGGATCGGAGGGAGGGTGACGAAGAGTACCGTCTTGCCGAAATGCAGTTGTACAAAGGAAAAAATACCATATCCCGCACGGGTTTCCCCACCCAGGGTCCATAACAGGAAAATATCCGCAATCAGCGCCTGGAGCCAGAGAGTGGGCGCGATCTGGCGTAGCAGCATGGCGTGTGCGAGCACTGTGAAGGCCGCGAACAGAGGCGCCAGGATCTGATGGGAGACAACGATCGGTTCCAGATCGCCCAGATTGGCGAGTGCGGCGGCCAGCAGTTCAAAGCTCGGCAAACGGTCGACCAGTAACCACTGAAGGTTTTCATTCGACCAGATCATCTGGTTCCAGGAGAGTAATGGACGTTCCGGGTGTTCCAGAGTCATGACTGCGAGATTAGAGTAGTATTGATCATCGGAATCTGGACGATGGGTGATGGCGGTTGCCACAACCGCCAGGATCACGACCATCCAGAAGATCCGCTGTTCTTTGCGCTTCAGGGGTGCAGGTGGACCGGGCAGGCCGACGTGCGTATCGGTCAGGTTGCGGCATGACCACCATGCCTGGCCGAGAAACAGCATGGCCAACAGCCAGAACAGATGCAATCGGCTGTTGGGCAGGTAGAGGGTCGCCAAGGCGAACATGGCCACCAGGGTCAGCGCCGTGGCGAGTGCGTGCCAGTCGATCGGTAGTCCGGGGGTGTACATGGCCGGGAGGGATCCGGATTCGGATGGATCCGGACGGATCCGCATCCACCGGAAGATCCAGGGGGTGGCGAGGGGGATCCACCAGGACCACCCGATCAATTGATGAAAATTCCCGGAGAATCCCAGGCCGATCACATGGGCCGTCACGGTCCAGAGAGCCAGGGGGATGATCAGGAGAACCAGCAGCAGAGACTCCACCAGGGGGGTACGTCGATCTTCGGTTCCGGTCATCTCAAGGATCCATGATGCGCGATTTCAGCTCGAATCATCGGGCCTTTGTGGCGATGATGCGTGTCACCGCCTCAATCACATCCTCGACGTCCTGATCGCTCAAACCCGCAGAGATCGGCAGCGAGACGGTTTGACGGCTCATCCGGGCGGTCATCGGGAAATCCTCGATGCGCCAGCCGAACATCTCGATGTAGCGCGGATGTTCCGGGATGCTCAAGTAGTGCACGCTGATGCCGATGTTGTTGGCTTTCATGGCATCCAGGAATCGAGCTCTGGGTATGCCGATGCGCGTTTCATCCCACTGGATGGTGTACAGATGGTAGGCGTGTCGAATTTCGTCGGTCGAATTCAACGGAAGCTGCAAGGGCAGATTGACGAAGGCTTGTTGATAGCGTTGCCAGATTTGGGCGCGTCGTGCCCAGGAGCGCTCGATACGCTTGAGTTGGTGGATGCCGAGTGCGGCCTGGAGATCGATCATGTTGTATTTGTAGCCGATCTCCACCACCTGATACTGTTTGAACCCTTCGGTGCCGAACCGCTTCCAGGCATCATGGGTCATGCCGTGCAAAGCCAGGGTCTTGAGGCGCGCGGCCTGTTCCGGGGTCTTGGTGAGGATCATGCCCCCCTCCCCGGTGACCAGGTTCTTGGTGACATAGAAGCTGAAACAACCAAAATCGCCAATCGTGCCGGCCTTGCGGCCATGGTATTCGGTTTCGATGGCGTGGGCGCAATCCTCGATGAGGATCAGTCCGTATTGTGCCGCGATCGCCTCGATGCGGTGCATGTCACACGGATAGCCGGCATAGTGGACGACGACGATGGCGCGTGTGCGTGGGGTGATTCTGGCCACGATCCGGTCGGGATCGATGTTGAAGGTGATCGGATCGATATCGGCGAGCACCGGGGTCGCGCCGACATAAAGAATGGTGTTGACCGTTGCACAGAAGGTCATGGCCGTGGTGATCACCTCGTCGCCCGGCTTGAGACCGGCAACCAGCAGGCTTAAATGGAGTGCCGCCGTGCAGGAGTTGACCGCAATGGCGTGAGGGGCACCTTTGTAAGCCTTGAAATCCTCCTCAAAACGCGCGGTTTTGGGACCGGTACCGATCCAACCGCTGCGCAGACTGTCGATCACCTCCTGAATCTCGTCCTCTTCCAGGACAGGCTTGCCGAAAACCAGAAACTCGTCGCGAACCGGTTTGTCGATCATGCGCAGTTCTCCAGATGCCAGATGACGGTCCGGCGCAGACCGGCGAAAAGATCAATGTCAGCGCTCCAGTCCAGCCTGGTACGCGCCTTGGTGTCATCAATGGCGTAGCGCCAGTCGTGACCCGGACGATCCGGAACAAAGGTGATCAACTCGGCATGCGGATGGTCGATAGGGCGCAGTTCATCGAACAGGGCGCACAGTTGCCGGGTGATCTCCAAATTGGTCGGATCGCCTCCACCACCGAAATTATAGCGTTCTCCCGGTACTCCGGCGCGGATCACCCGGTCGATTCCCCGGCAGTGATCGGTGACATAGAGCCAGTCACGACGATTGCCTCCGCTGCCGTAGACCGGGATCGGTCGACGTTCGAGGCAGGCGCGGATGACGGTGGGAATGAAGGCCTGGCGCTGTTGTGCGGGTCCGTAGTTGTTGGAGCAGTGTGAAAAGGTCACCGGCAGACCGTGGGTGTGAAAATAGGACCAGGCCAGATGATCCCCGGCGGCCTTGGAGGCCGAATAGGGGGAGTTGGGATGGTAGGGGGTGGTTTCGGTGAAGGGTGGATCGTCATCGCCGAGCGCGCCGAAAACCTCATCGGTGGAAACCTGATGATAGCGGCAACCATCCGCTGGGAGGTGACGCTCCTCGATCCAGTAACGACGTGCGGCCTCCAGCAGGGTGAAGGTGCCGACGATGTTGGTCTGGATGAAGGGAACCGGACCCGAGATCGACCGATCGACGTGCGTTTCAGCGGCAAAGTGGACCAGGGTATCGATGGCATGTTCGGCAAGCAGTCGTTCAACCAGGGCGGTATCACCAATATCCCCGTGCACGAAGGTGTGACGCGCAGGGAACGGCAGGTCGTGCAACCGGTCGAGTGACCCGGAATAGGTCAATTTGTCCAGATTGACGATGGATAATTCAGAATGGGTTTCAAGCCACAGGCGGATGAAGTGACTGCCGATGAAGCCGGCGCCCCCGGTGACCAGGACGTTGCGCGGAGAGAACCCGTTCATGCGGTTGAGTTATCCAATCCGTTTTGCGCTGTGCAGGAGGTGCAGATAGGTGCCGTAATGGTTTTTGGAGTAGTGCCGGGCCATCCGTTCCAGAGCGGTCGCATCGATAAAGCCGAGGTTGAAGGCGATCTCTTCCGGACAGGCGATCATCAGTCCTTGACGACGTTCGACGGCGGCGACGTAGTTGGCCGCCTCCAACAGGGATTCATGGGTGCCGGTATCGAACCAGGCGTTTCCGCGTCCCAACAGGCGAAGTTTCAAGGCGCCCTGGTGCATGAAATGCTTGTTGACATCGGTGATTTCCAGCTCTCCTCGCGGTGACGGACGAACCTGTTTGGCCACCTCCACCACCTCGTTGGCGTAGAAGAAGAGTCCGGTCATGGCCCAGTTGGAGCGGGGCTGGGACGGTTTTTCCTCGATGTCGATCACTTGTTCGTCGGCATCGAAACTGACCACGCCGTAACGTTCCGGATGCTGAACGTAGCAGGCCAGGATCAGACCACCGTTTTTCAGACTGGCCGACTCCTTCAGGATGCCAGGAATGCCTTCACCGTAGAAGATATTGTCGCCCAGAATCAGGGCTACCGGCTCATGACCGATGAAGGTCTCCCCGATCAGGATCGCCTGAACGGTTCCGCCCGGTTCCGGCTGCACGGCGTAAGAGAGGGAGATGCCCCACTGGGAGCCGTCTTTGAGCAAACGTTGAAAGGCGTATTGATCTTCCGGCGTGGTGATGATCAGAATATCGCGGATTCCGGCCAGCATCAAGGTGGTGAGCGGATAGTAGATCAAGGGTTTGTCATAGACCGGCAACAGCTGCTTGCTCATGGCCATGGTCAACGGATAGAGCCGGGTGCCAGATCCTCCGGCCAAAATGATCCCTTTCATGCGCGATCTCCGGGTGTCGCCCGCCAGGTTGGGCGCAACGCTGCAATTTTCTTTTGACAAGAATCCCATGATCTCATTATGGTAACCTTGATCGGGATCTCCCCCTCAACACTGAGAACTCAATTCTTTCATCTCCTTCGAGTTGGGATGCAGTTTCAATGCCGCTTCCTCTGTTTGTCGTCGGCTGTGACCGTTCTGGCACGACGTTGTTGACCTCTCTGCTGGAAGCCGGATTCGGACTGGCTGCGCCGCTTGAGACCCATTTCATCCCCTATTTCGGGCGAGGATTGTTCCTGTGGGGTGATCTGGGGGGGCGAGAACGGCGTCGACGGCTTGCAGAGGCGATTTTTGACTTTCTGGAAATTCTGACGGTGAGCAACTATCCGACCAAAGAATTGACGGATCTGGAGCCGGTGACGCTTCTGGCGGTGCGCGGACAGCTCGATGCGTTGGTGGATGATGCGGTCGATTTCGGCGGATTGATGCAGGGGATTTTCGATCGCTTCGCGGCACAACAGGGTCGGGCTGGCTGGGTGGATAACAGCTCGTTTTACGAGTCGTTGCCTCTGGCACTTTGGCAGACCCATCTGCCCGGGATGCGGGTGATTCACATCGTGCGTGACGGGCGGGATGTGGCCTTGTCGTGGATGAAATCGTGGTGGGGACCGGCGACGCTGGGTGAGGCGGCCTGGTTGTGGAGTCGACATGTGCGCGACAAGCGGGCCTGGGGGGTGGCCCATCCGGAGCAATACCTGGAGTTGCACTATGAGGAGTTGTTGACCCAACCCAGGGAGACTCTGGCTCGCGTTGCCGGCTTCTTGGGTGTGTCGCTCCCCGAGGGGCCGATCGATTTGAGTGCGAGCCCTGCGGCGCGGGTATTGTCCACCGGCGGTACGCATGATTTGCTGGCAGGTCCGGTCAAGGCGGATAATCGGGAGAAGTGGCGCGCAGCCTTGAGCGATGACCAGCAGCGGTTGTTCGAGTATTTCGCGGGTGAAACATTGCGGGAGGGCGGCTATCCGATCCGCTTTGCCGCGATGTCGTGGTCCGAACGGCTGTTCATCTGGCCACGGGCGTTGCTCTCATTGGGCAAACGTTTCGTGACACCGGTCTATTACGCCAAGAAGGCCAAATGGGGGGTGCCATTGGCGTTGCGTCTGGCCGGCCCGCTCAGTGGCATGCTGGTGCGTTTGGTCACGGGCCGGAACAGGTGATTCGCGTCTTGTTTTTTTGCAGCTGGTTTTTTTTCGTGGAACGCCCTTCAGGAGGTTTACGGGTGGGGGTGAGGGGTCTCCCCCCATCGTGCCAGTTTGGAAACGACTCCCGCATTTTGCACACGGCCTTGCGGAAAATGAGGCTTCTCAAGCTGGTTGCCGTATAATACCTTGCCAATCTTGCAATTTTGCTCCATTATGCCAAACCGTCAGTATAACGAATGGTAGAGGACGCTCTAAGGTTCGTGGTCGTGGATTGAAGAGGGCCTGTCACGTTTTTCTTGACGAAAGCGTGCGAAGCGTGTTCAGTATGGGTGAGGGAAGTATCACCTATCCGTTCATCGCGATCGAAACCGAACGAACAATCTGGGAGGGGGGGAAGACGCATGTGGAAAAACATGAGCCTTGGCAAGAAGATCCTGTCCGGCATCGGGCTGGTCTTGATCCTGTTGATGGGTGTGGCTGGCTGGTCCTTGCAGGGGATCTCCAGTATGGTTCGGGATGGCGTGGAGGTGGTGTCCGGCAACAAGCTGCGTGGTGAGTTGTTGCAACGCGAGGTCGACCACCTCAACTGGGCCAACAAGGTGAGCGCCTTCATCAGCGATGAGAAGGCCACCGAGATGGGAGTACAGCTTGATCACACCCAGTGCGCCTTCGGCAAGTGGTATTACGGGGAAGGCAGACAGCAGGCCGAACAGCTGGTAGCGGAGTTGAAACCGGTGCTGGCCTCGGTCGAGGAGCCGCACAAACATCTGCATGCTTCGGCCAGCAAGATCAACAAGGTGTTTCAGCGTGCCGATCCACGTCTGCCGGAGTTTCTGACGCAGCGCGAGGTGGATCATCTGGTCTGGTCGGGCAAGGTGCAGGATGCGATCCTGCAGGGGCAGAAGGATTTGACCGTGCAGCTTGATCCCACCAAGTGCGGGTTGGGCAAGTTCATGTACGGCGACGAGGGCAAGAAGATGCGCACCTCGGATGCAGAGCTGGCCCGGATGCTTGATGCCATCGAACCGGATCACCGGACGTTGCACCAAGAGGGCGAGGCGATCAAAAAGGCTCTGATGGCCGGTGATGTGACCGCTGCCGCCAAGCACTATCAAGAAAAGGTGATTCCGGCCTTGACCAAGGTGCGCGCCACGCTCGCCCAGATGCAGGAGCGCGCCCGGCTGAATCTGGCCGGCAAGTCTCAGGCCGAAAAGATCTTTGCCGAGGAGACCCAGACCCACCTGGCTGCGGTGAAGAAGCTTTTTCACGATATGAGCGACATCATCAAGGGAAAGATTCTGTCGGAAAACCAGATGATCACCAATGCGCAGGATACGCGCGGCGTGGTGATCGGGGTCTCGTTGGTGGCGATCGTGTTCGGTCTGCTGCTCGCCTGGGTGGTGACCCGTTCCATCACCAAGCCGATTCTGGTCAGTATCGATTTTGCCGAAAAGATTTCGCAGGGGGTGTTGAGCGAATCCTGTGACTGCGATGTCCATCGCAAGGATGAGTCGGGTCGACTGGCCCTGGCGCTTAACAAAATGGTGGAACGTTTGCGGCAGGTGGTCGGTGATGTGATACAGGCGGCGGACAATGTTGCCAACGGCAGCCACGAGATGACCGCCAATGCACAGAATCTGTCCCAGGGGGCGACCGAGCAGGCGGCCTCGATCGAAGAGACCTCATCGGCAATGGAGGAGATGACCTCCAACATCCAGCAGAACACCGACAATGCCCAGACCACCGAGAAGATCGCCGCGCAGGCGGCCCAGAGTGCGCGGGCGGGCGGGGAGTCGGTGTTGGAGGCGGTCGGGGTGATGAAGGAGATCGCATCCAAAATTTCGATCATCGAGGATATCGCCCGTCAGACCAATTTGCTGGCCTTGAATGCCGCCATCGAGGCGGCGCGGGCCGGGGAGCATGGCAAGGGGTTCGCGGTGGTGGCCGCCGAGGTGCGCAAACTGGCGGAACGCAGTCAGATCGCAGCTGGCGAGATCGGCCACCTCTCCGCCTCCAGTGTGACCGTGGCCGAGAAGACCGGCGAAATCATGCAACGACTGGTGCCGGACATTCAGCGCACCGCCGAGTTGGTGCGTGAGATCGCCGCAGCCAGCGTGGAGCAGAACCAGGGAGCCCATCAGGTCAATCAGGCGATCCAGGAGCTCGACCAGGTGATCCAACTCAATGCCGGGGCCAGCCAGGAGATGGCCGCCACGGCGGACGAACTCGCCAATCAGGCGACCCGCTTGCAGGCCAGCATGTCGTTCTTCAAAATCGGCAAGATGAACCCTGCGGAATTTGTGGAGCGCAAGCGGCCACTCAAGGCCGTTGCGGGAGGTGCGCCGGTTGCGGCCCTGCCAGCCCCGGCGGCACGGGATGACGAGTTTGAGAATTTCTAGGCGCGCATGAACCGTTTTTTCTTTGCGCTGGTGTTGCTTGCCTTTGGGGTGACCGCCGGGCGTCAGATCGGCTGGAGTCCGGATGCCACCGGCGACTCCCCGATGCAGGCGTTGACCAACGGCATGGTGGAGGCGGCCAACGGCTCGGTGACATTATCGATCGGCATGGTCGGGGTGATGGCGCTGTTTCTCGGACTGATGAAGGTGGCCGAAGCCGGGGGTTTGCTCACCGTACTCGCCCGGCTGATCCGTCCGCTGATGGTGCGGCTTTTCCCGGAGGTGCCGGCGGACCATCCGGCCATGGGGGCGATGATTCTCAATCTCTCGGCCAATGCGTTGGGATTGGGCAATGCCGCCACCCCCTTCGGCATCCGCGCCATGAAGGAGCTGGATCGTCTCAATCCGCAGCCTGGGGTTGCCACCAACGCCATGGCGCTCTTTTTGGCGATCAACACCTCAAGCGTCACGTTGGTGCCCACCAGCGTCATTGCGTTGCGCGCTTCGGTGGGATCCAACGATCCGGCGGCGATTCTCTCCACGACGCTTTTTGCCACCTTTTTTTCCACCTCGGTGGCAATCCTCGCCGCCAAGTGGCTGCAATGTTTTTTCCCGGTTGAGTCTCTGAGTCATGCTGTCACCGAAGTGAGTTCGTCCGCCGGGTCGGAGCCGTCATTCGAGAGCACATCCGACGTGGGGCAGGGGTATCCGGTCTGGGTGTCGACCCTGGCGTTGATCACGCTGATCGCGTTGATTCCGGTGACGATTCTGTATGGTCGCGTCATTTCGCCCTGGGTACTGCCCGGGCTGATGACCGGCATGCTCACCTTTGGTTTCATGCGCGGGGTGCGGGTCTACGAGGTGTTCGTGGAGGGGGCGCGCGAGGGATTCGAGGTCGGGGTGCGGATCATTCCCTATCTGGTCGCGATCCTGGTGGCTGTGGGTATGCTGAAATCAAGCGGTGCCCTGGGCGCCTTTACCGCGCTGGTCGGACCCTGGACCGCACTGGTCGGGCTGCCCGCCGATGCCCTGACCATGGCGATCCTGCGCCCCCTTTCCGGATCCGGTGCGCAAGGTTATCTGGCCTCGCTTCTGCAGAATCCGACGATTGGTCCGGATGGCTACATCGGTATGCTGACCAGTACTCTTCAGGGATCTTCGGAGACCACCTTCTACATTCTGGCGGTCTATTACGGTGCGATACGGGTGCAGCGGGTGCGGCATACGTTGGCGGCAGCCCTGATTGGTGATCTGGTTGGAATCATTGCCGCCGTATTCATCTGTTCCTGGCTGTATGGAGGGGGGGGAGTTCCATGAGCATCACGCCGGCACTCCTGGAAGCCGAATGGAGCGGAAATTTCACCCGACGCAAGAAACGGACGATTGCCGATTTGAGCGCCATCCCTCTGCGGGAGATTTCGCTGGGTCCGGGCGAAACAGATTTCGCGGTGTTGGGGTTGACGCCTTTGCAGTGGCTGAAAAGGCGTCGTTTTGTGCGCCATTACCCCGCAATGCTGGCTTTTGCCTGGCGGCAGGCGGTGTTGTCCACCTATCCGGCCTACAATGAGCCGTTCGGAACCACATTGGAGCGGTTATACGACGAGTTGCCGGGGATTGATCGGGAGCGGCACGAGCGGTTCATCCATGATCTGAATTTTTTCAAGGTGATCACCGATAATTTCGTGGAGGATGGTTTTTTGAGTTGCGGGTTGCATGTGGCGCAGCGGGTGTTGGGGGAGATCAATAAACAGCCGGAAAATCTGGATTGGGGGGTGGCGTTGACGCAGTGGTTGGATGAGCGGTATCAGAATTACCGTTTGGAGTTGTCGCTGGTGGAGTTGAGTGGGCTGAATGGGTGAAGTGGGACGGTTTGTGGGGGAACAACTGCTGATTAAACCGCACCCGGTTTGGTATGTGAAGTTTTGTTGGTGAAATAAAAGAGAAGGTATGGGAGAATCCTCTCCCAGGGTTTTGATGTTGGATTGAGCGCGCTTTTTATAAGAAAACTTTTTCTTGTTGTTTGCAGAAGATGTCCTGCGCGCACTCTTCGTGCGGGTCGTTTCTTTAAATTTTGGAAACGACTCCCGCATCTTGCACATGGCTTTGTGGAAAATCATGCTTCTCATGATGGTTGCAAAATGGCAGGACATATTTTATTATTATTGTGATAATATTATGATTCATTCCATGAATAGACAATTATTTTTATTGTTGATAGTCATCTTTGTGGGTGGATTCACCCACCCTGCGGGTGCGGTCGATGTTCATTTTGCGCCAGAGATTACTGCTGCGCTTGAAGGGATTCGTCTGGTGGAGGATCCAACGTGTGGAACGGGCAGGGTGAGAGTCGAGGAGTTTTACCGGGTTACGGGTGCAGATCCGGTCGAGTTGCTGTTGGAGCGCGACGACAAGCGGCTCGGAGAGAATTATCAGACGATACGGTTTGTCGATCGGGCTGGCCGGGTTGTGAATGAGCGCTGTGTGGCGCGCGATCGCGCGGAGAGCGGTCAAGTCCGCTTTCTTGGTGTGCGGGGTGGAGCTTCCGGGTGGATGGCCGTGGCGTTCGATCCAGCGGCTGGCAATCGGTTCGATGCGCTGCCCGAGGAACGGATCCCCTTGTATCGCGCGACCCGACACCGGCAGTTTGCAGACAAAAAAAATCCCGAGCGTGGTACCTGCTGCTGGCATTATGTGTACATCACCTATCCCTGGCACAGTGTCGAGCCGTTTTCCGAAATCAATCTGCCGATGACCATTGAGCCGTTTCCCGCCTCTTCCGGCGGACATCTCTATTTCCAGCTGCATACGGCGCTCAATGAGATCCCATTTTATTTTGGATTTCAGACCCAGTTACGTTTGCACGACAAGGAACTGGGTCCGGGGGTGATTTTCTCCCGTTGGGAGAGTCAGGATCCAGGTGATTTGGAGAGTGTGCCCGGCGGATTTTCCGAAATTGGCGCCTATGAGGGACGATTCGTTAGTGTGCGTAAGCCGATGGAGTTGGGAGAGGGACCGATGACGCTTCGGTTGCGTGTGAGACCGGACCGATCGAGTGGGGCGTATCTGTGGTTGGAGTTGTCGATTCGGAAAACGATCTCCGAGAACAGGGAAGGGGAGGAACTGGTTGGTGCGTTGCGATTTCCAGGGCAACAGGCGCGGTTGAGCAAGCGGCTCAAGATGACGGTGGAGAGTTATGATTTGAGAAAACTGGATCTGGCATCGACCTGGCTTGTTCCCTGTTTTGTCTGGACCATTGCAGCACCAAGCATCGATGGGCGTTTGTTACGGGTAGAACCGGATATCCTCTATCCCGAAGGTGTGCCGCGCCTCGTGAAGGCTGTGCGGCAGGATGCAAATGGGGTACGTGTGCAGCGGATTGGTTGGACCTTGATCGATTCGGATGGGCAGGCGTGCACTGTTTTGGATCATGCGCGTCGCAGCAAGCGGTGATAGAGGGCAGGTCTGTCAGAGATACACCATTTCAGAACCTGCTCAGAAAAGGATCAATCAAGCTGTTGGTCTCAATCCAAGCCCAGATGCCGTAAAAAAGATGGTCGTCTGAGGTGTCAAATCAAAGAATCATCACTTTGTAGTGCCACTCGCCAAAAAATTACCTGATAAAATATTGATATTTAAATTGATTTTCTATGGTGTGTCAAACTTGGGTTAAGTTTGGGCTGATGCCACTCATTCTCGATCAGCGGGAAGCTGACTGGCAATCTGATTCAGCACCTCCAATAGCTTCTTTTTGTTGATCGGTTTGGATAGATAAGCATCGCATCCGGCTTCTTTACTGCGTATTTGTTCCCCTTCCATGGCGTGGGCGGACAGGGCAACAATCGTCATGGGTGTGCGTTGCCCTTCCCGTTCCCACTGACGAATCTGTCGGACGGCGGTATAACCGTCCATTCTCGGCATCTGAACATCCATAACGACAACATCGAAGATCTGCTCCTGCACCCGGGCAACTGCCTCCAGCCCATCATTGACCATGACCAAGTCGTGAGAGGTCTGCGCGAGATAGGCGGCAAACAGGATCCGGTTTTCTTCCACGTCCTCGGCAAGCAGGATGCGCAGGTTCCTGGTCCGGGGCACCGCACGCCGCTCCTCTTCCTCGACCGGGCAGTCTGTTGCAGCCACAACCCGTGCAGGAAGCGTAAAGAAAAATTGACTCCCTTCTCCCAACCGGCTCTCTACCCATATCCGGCCACCCATCAACTCCACGAGACGCAGGGAGATGGTCAGCCCCAGCCCCGTACCACCGTAACTCCGGGTGATCCCCACCTCGGCCTGGGTGAAGCGATCGAAAATTTCCTTCATCTTCTCCGAGGCGATACCGATGCCGGTATCGAGGACAAAAAAACGCAAGGTCTTTTCATCCGTGGGGTCAACTTCCAAACCCACTACCACCTGACCCTGGTGCGTGAACTTGAGCGCGTTGCCCAACAGATTAAGCAAAACCTGACGCACCCGTCCTTCATCGCCAAGGATGAAGTCGGGAATCCCATCCATCACGGCAACATCCAGAACCAATCTCTTTTCCTTGGCGGCCATATGCATCAAATGCGCGGTTTCTACCACCAACTGACGCGGAGAAAATGGCGCCTCCACCAGATTGAAACGTCCTGCTTCAATGCGGGAAAAGTCCAATACATCGTTGATCACCACCAGCAGGGCCTTGCCGGACTGGTGCATAGTCTGGACAAAACGCCGTTGATTTGAGTCCAGATTGGTTTCCAGCAACAGCTCTGACATACCCAATACGACATTCATAGGCGTGCGAATTTCATGACTCATGTTGGCCAAAAATTCGCTCTTAGCCTTGGCGGCAATTTCGGCGGCCTGCATGGCTTGACGCAGCAACTTCTCAGTTCTGCGACGGTCAAGAGATTGACCAAGTTGCTTGGCGATGGATGCAATCAATCCATATTCCTTATCAAGAAACGGCGTATCCCTTTTATTGCCACTATCGCCGAAGTAAAACACCTCCACCATACCATCTTCACTTTGTATCAAAGGAATCGTGGCTGCCAGTTTTAGCTCTGTTTCCACAAAATTGGAGGTCTGAAAGGTTTGTCCATCGATACGTATGCGTGCGCAGGTGTATTCAGGATACGCCCATCCAGCGGGTATGCGCTGCACACAGGCATCAAGCATCTGTTCTGGTGGCACTTCCGTATCTATTGATAGCGTGGTGATATCTTGCAGACAGACAATTTCCTTGACCCGTTCCGCCAGTGTAAAGGCTTGGCGTTCCATGGATTTTTCTGCCCGTTTTCGCTCGGTGATGTCCAGCAAAGTGGCAAAGACTTGATCCACCGAGCCATCCCCCTTGCGCATTGTCTGCACATTGAGAATAGTATCAATAATTTGGCCATCCTTTCTGATGAACCGTTTGTCCATGATGTAGCCGTCGGAGTCCCCTTGCAAGACGTGCCGAAACTGTTCCATGTCGGCTTCCAGGTCATCCGGGTGGGTCATATCAGTCCAGGTGAGTTCAACCAACTCTGCTGAGGAATAGCCCAGCATCTGGCACAAATGGCCGTTTACCACGACCCACTGCTTGGTGGTCGGATTGGTGATCGCCATGCCGATGAAGGGTAAGTCGTAGAAAAAACGCAACTCCTTCGCTTGTTTCTGCAAAGTCTTCTCAACGGTCCGAAGATCGGTGATGTCAGTCACGCTGCCAACATGTATAATCGTCTTGCCATTGCCATCTTTCATGGCCTTGGAAAGACCCAGTACGTGGCGAATCTCTCCAGTACCCCTGACAAATCGATATTCCAGATTGAACGGTCGATCTTTTCGAACGGAGTCCATCCATTCCGCAAAAACACGCTCACGATCATCCGGATGCAGGGCGCTTTCCCATCCATTACCCAGGGCCTGCATCTGGGTCAAGCCAGTGATCTCCTGCCATTTTTCATTGACATAAAGATACGCTCCTTCAACATTGGTCTCAAAGAGACCCGTTGGCGAGGTTTCCAGCAGACCACGCAAGCGGGCTTCGCTGTTTTGCAACTGACGTTCAGTATGCTTGCGCTGAGTAATGTCTTGGAATGCAATCACGGCCCCATGTGTTTTCCCTGCGCGCAGGATGGGCGCAGCATTCACTTCAACCGGAAAATAGCGACCATCCTTTCGCCAGAACCAATCCTCCTGGAGTGGGGAATATAAGTGTTGTTCAAGTGCTCTGCAGAGGAAACAATCTGCAAGCGGATAAGGCGTTCCGTCGGGATGGGAATGGTGGAACAGGGGGTGAGCTGATTGACCCAGCAGCTCATCCTCTTCACGCCACCCTAACAGGGTCAGAGCTGTGGGATTGATGAAGGTAATGCGTCCCTCCCTGTCCGTCACAAACAGGCCTTCGGCCAGAGTAGAGGTGATCTCGTGGAGCATATCCACCATGGTCGTCACTTGGATACGCTGGCGTTCCAACTCCCGCATCGCCTGGATGGTGCCGAGCGCGCTATGTACGGAGAAGAAGATTTTGTCAGCAGTCAGCTCAGATTTGAGACGGTAGCCATTGATTTCGTAATCCGTCACCACCGTGCGCTGCGGTGCGTAACCCGGTTGACCGGTAATCAAGATAATCTGGACCATGTGGTTGTCCAGATCCTGTCGAATATGCTGCACCAGGGCCAGGCCAGCCTGCTCGGTTTCCATTACCACATCGAGCAATATCAGATCGATATCGGGATGGGCAGCAAACACCTGTTTGGCCTGTTCGCATGAA
>JAMOBI010000128.1:0-18518 GCA_039908105.1 Magnetococcus sp. YQC-9 | reverse complement strand
GCGTTGACCAGGTCGTGCACCGTCACATAATAGTACCCAGAGGCCAAGGGCGGGATGATCGTACCCAACACCACCCCACCGATCGAGAAGGTGACCGGAGCCACGATCGTTCCTTCGGAGAGGTACTGGAACTTCCCTTCGGAATTGGTCTCACCCTCAAGAATCACGCCGTTGAGTTGGCTCTTGTAGTGCACACCAACCAGGCTATACCCCTGAAAGACGCCGGTATGTCGGGTCGTGTTATCCTGAACGGTCGTCGTGGTAAATTTGACCTGAGAAGTAACAATCCGACCGCCCAACGTAGCTGTGATGGTGGCGGTTCCGGCGCTGGCGCAGCCGGGTGTCAACAGCAGGAACGCCTTGCCGTTGGCATCGGTCATCAGATCCATCTTCCGGGTCGGCGTGGTCGATGACGAACAGAGATCGGCCTCGCTGCCGAAACTGCCCAACGTGGTCTCGACATGCACCAGACCGCCCACCAGCGGATTGTTGTCGCTGGTGGTGGCCTTGACCTGAACCAGCACGCGCGTCTTGCCATCGGCCTGCACCGAGTCGGCACCGGTGGTCAACTCCAGAGTGCCCACCCGGGCTGCATCGATCTGGGTCTTGCTATCCTGCATGTGCGCCGTGACCGTGCTCTCGGCAACCAACGAGGTGCCGGCAGGAAGCGCGTTGCTCATGACCAGGGTGTTGATCAAGGCCGTGGCCTTGGTGGAAAAATCGTTTGCCGCCAGTTCGTTGAGCTTGACGCTCTCAGCGGCCAAAGCCGTGCGCGTGGCCGACGAAACCGAGATCACCTCGCTGTTGCTCGACGAACTGATGCTGCTCAAAAACCGTTGCAGATTGATCGCCTTGGCCTGCGCGTCGACATCGGCGGCGTTCACCAGGTCGAACACGTTCATGCTGTAGGATCCGGTCGTCACTTTCGGGGTCAGCGTGCCCAAAGTCACGCCACCCACGGAGAAGATCACCGGACTGATGGTCGTGCCGTTGGAGATGTACTCAAAACGACCCTGGGAGTCGGTCTCGCCCTCCTTGACCTGGTTGCCCAACACCGCCTTGTAGTGTACCCCGACAACGGTCGAACCCTGAAAAATGCCATAATAGGTGGTGGTCGTGGTGGTCGTGGTGACGGTGGAGGTCGTGCTGCCGCTCTTGGAACCCGCACCGCTGCCACCACCGCCACAGGCGGTCAATAAAAGAGCGATCACTCCAATGCCAAGCATGCGCAAAACCGTTTTCATCACGTTTTTCACCTTCCACAAAACTTTATGAAACGCAACCTGGAGAACACCCAAAGGATTTATGCAACAATCAGACCGCAAACCCGATCCAGGCTGTCATGGCACGTCAGAATTACGCACAACCAACTTTAACCCTGGAATCATTGCGGGAATGGTGTCATAGTGCAGGATGGCTGGCTGGTTGCCCTTCGACCGGCCCCCTTGGCATGTCTCATGAAAATCAAGCCTTTATATAGAGAACCGTAAACACCATGGCCAATGTCATCATTTTGGGAGCCCAGTGGGGCGACGAGGGCAAGGGAAAGATCGTTGATCTTCTCACCGAACAGGCGGACGCGGTGGTCCGCTTCCAGGGCGGACACAACGCCGGACACACCCTGGTGGTGGATGGCATCAAATACGTCCTGCACCTGATCCCCTCCGGAATCATCCGCGGCAAGAGCTGCCTGATCGGCAACGGCGTGGTGCTGGACCCGGCAGCGCTCATTGCGGAGATCGACGAGTTGACCCGTCAGGGGGTGACCATCACCGGAGCCGGTTTCAAGATCTCCTCGTTGACGCACCTGATCATGCCCTACCACCGCGAACTCGACCTGGCACGCGAACGCCGCAAGGGCAAAGGAAAGATCGGCACCACCGGTCGTGGCATCGGCCCCACCTACGAAGACAAGATGGCCCGGCGTGGCATCCGGCTCGGTGATCTCTACAACCGGCAGCTATTCGAGGCCAAGCTGCAAGAGAATCTCGCCTACCACAACTTCGTGCTCGAAAATTTCTACAACGCCGCCACCTTCACCCTGGAGGCGATCCGCGATGACTACCTGCGCATGGCCGAACAATTGGCCCCGTTCGTCGATGATGTGAGCCTGATCCTGGCCGATGCCATGGAGGCCGGCCAATCGATCCTCTTCGAGGGGGCGCAAGGGACCATGCTCGATGTCGATCATGGCACCTACCCGTTCGTCACCTCCTCCTCGACGGTCGCGGGCGGCGCCTGTTCCGGTACCGGCGTCGGTCCGACGCGCATCGACTATGTCCTCGGCGTGGCCAAGGCCTACACCACCCGCGTCGGCAGCGGCCCCTTCCCCACCGAACTGCACGACTCGGTGGGCGAACACCTCTTCAAGGTGGGGCACGAACTGGGGGCCAGCACCGGACGCGCGCGCCGTTGCGGCTGGTTCGACGCCGTGGTGGTACGTCACGCGGTGCACATCAACGGCATCACCGGCCTGGCTCTGACCAAGCTCGACGTGCTCGATGGTCTCTCCACCCTGCGCATTTGCGTGGGATATCAACGCAACGGCCAAAAATTGACCCACATGCCCTCGGATCCGGGGGTGCTGGAGGCCTGCGAGCCGATCTACGAGGAGATGCCAGGCTGGAGCGAGTCCACCTCCGGCATCGACCGGATGGATAAACTCCCCAAGGCCGCTCGCGACTACATCGCCCGGTTGGAGCAGTTGACCGGGGTGCCGGCAGCCATCGTCTCCACCGGACCGGATCGCGTGCAGACCATGATCCGCGACAATCCGTTCCATTGATGTTGATTCTGTACGAATGTCCCTCCCGGGTTGGATGATCAACCGACCCGGGGGTCGGTTGATCATCCAAAATGAAAACCGGGTGCAAAGATTGCAAGGCAACCACTCGATACCTGTGTCGAGAATCCTTCTGTTGAGGGCACCGTGAACCGCACGCTTCATCGCATACGCGGCATGATCGGTCATCCAATCATGCTGTTGTTGGTCACCGGCTGGTTCGTGACGGCCTGCGGCACGCTATCCGAAATCGGCGGGGAGAGACCCAAACTGGAAAAACCCCGTTTGAGCCTTGTCGACGTGCAACCCGCCGGCAAAGGCAAATCCTCCTTTCTGGAGCCGCGTCTGCGCGTCCGCCTCCGGGTGGAGAACCCCAATCCTGTTGAACTTCCCATCGGTGGCATCGAATGCCGTCTGGAACTCCAGGGGATGGATTTTGCCACAGGCAGAACGAATCATTTCTTTGTCATCCCGGTCCGTGGCAAAACCGAGTTCGATTTTGAGGTCGCGACCGAACTGCCCAAGGCGCTCAAACAGCTCTCCCACCTGATGCGCAAGAAGGAGCTTTCCGCCGATTACCGGCTTACCGGACACATCCACGTCGAAATCCCCTTCATCGGCGCCGTGCCGTTTGAAAAAACCGGCACCCTGTCCAAACCAATCCGCTGGGATGAATGATTCCACGATGTCTGATTCGCACGCCTGCGTGGAACTTCAGATCGAGACGATCGTACCCGGCGGCATGGGACTGGCACGTCTGAATGGCCAGGTGGTCTTCGTGGAGGGGGTGATCCCTGGAGATCGCATCCTGGCGCGCATTGTCGCAACCCATCGCCATCACCTCGCAGCCCGTCGCGAACAACTCCTGGAACCGGGTCCGGGAAGTGTCGATCCCGTCTGTCCGCATGCCGACCGCTGCGGCGGGTGTCAACTGCGCCGCCTCGATCCGGCCCGTCAGGATGCGCTCAAAACCGGCTTCGTACGCGAAAGCCTGCAACGCATCGCCCGCATCGATCCGGGCCAACGGCTGCAGCCGTTGCTCTCCGCCCACAAACGTGACGGCTATCGTCGCCGGGCCAGGATCCAAACCCACTGGACAGGTGATCGCTTCAAGCTGGGCTTCTTCGCCCACGCCTCCCACGATATCGTCGAGATCGATCACTGCCCGGCCCTTGATCCGCGCCTGAGCGCCCTGTTCCCGGCTCTGCGTCGTCTCGGCGCCACGCTGCACGCCCGCGATGCGCTCACAGCCTGTGAGATGATCGCAGGGGACCATGCCATCGGTCTCATCATCGCACTCTCCCACCCCTGCCCGACAGCCGATAAGGAGTCCATGCGCGCCCTCGCCCGTGAATCCGGCATCGGACAGCTCGGGTTGCGTATTGGCAAAGCCCCACCCGCGTCACTGCTTGACACAACCCCCCTGACCTATCGGGTCGCCGGTCATACGATCGGTTTTGCCAGCGGGGATTTCGTGCAGGGACACGCCGAACAGAACGAACGGCTCGTCGCCGTTGCCCTGGAGATGGCAGGCTCAGGCTCGATTGCCTGGGATCTCTTCTGCGGGGTCGGCAATTTCACCCTGCCGCTGGCGGAGCGCTTCGAGCGGGTGGTCGCTGCGGATCTTTATCCCGGCTCGCTGCGCCGGGTAATGGAGAATGGACGTCAGGCCGGGGTGCCGGGCATCTCGACCCAACGGGCGGATCTGTTCCGCACCGAAGGGGTAGCCACTCTGCCATGGCAGAAGATGCCCGCCGATAAGATCCTGATCGATCCGCCGCGCAACGGGGCCGAGTGCGTCTGCCGTCAGCTGGCCGTGACGAAAACGGCACGATTGGTGTATATCTCCTGTGATCCGGCCACATTCGCCCGCGATGCGGCCCTTTTGATCGCGGGAGGTTATACCCTGGAGCAGGTTCAACCGGTTGATCTGTTCCCGCAAACCCGGCATGTGGAACTTGTCGCCAGCTTTCAGTGCGATGCAGCAGAATAAAAAGTAAAAATTTTTTTCGACAGGGCTTAATTTTTTGTTAGAATCATGGTCAATACCGATATGAATGAATATGGCAGACGATTGGGCAACGGGGATTGAACCATGGACCTTCCTGGCAAACGCGCGCTGTTAGAAAAACAGGCGCAACAAGCACAAAAAGCCAAAGCCGCCCAAGAGGAGCATAAGGCGACTCGTGCTGCAACGGCGACGGGGCAGACGGTCGCGGGCGCACCGCCCACGCCGGCGCAATTGGCTGCCCTGCAAGAGCAGTTGCATGTCGAAGAGGATATCGTTCTGGCCGGCAAGCTTGAGCAGCAACGCAAGAAACGCGAGCAGGAGTTGCAGCGCGGCAAACCGAAGACCATCGAGAAGGTCAACATCGAGGATCTCAAGTTCACCCGCGAGGAGCGCAAGGTTGAACTGCCCGAGCGGATCCGCAAGCTGCCCAAGGATCACCCGGTGCGGCAGATGTATGAAAAGGGGTTCAAGCAAAAAGGGATTCAGCTGCCCGATTCCGCCTATGCCGTGGAGACCGACGATGCGTTGGATATCAAGGATACGCTCCAGAACTTCGTCAAGCCGGTGCTGGTGATTCTGCTGATCATCGGGGTGTTCTACGGGCTTTACGAGGGAGCGTCCCACTATCAGAGCGGCGCCGAGGAGACCCGTCACCAGATCATGGCGCTGTTGCGGGAGAAGCACTACACCCCGGACCATCCGAAAGTGAAAAAGGAGTTCCGGGAGCTCTACTGGAGCAACTGGCTGCCGGATGTGCGCCGGTTGTTGAGTCTGATTCAGTCGATGGGGATGAATCCCGACGCCATGGGCAACAATCCGGAATCAAACCGATGCCCTGGAGTGGTATTCGCGGGAGATGCGCAAGTCCGGGCAGTGAGTCGATTGTACCGCAACCATCGTGAGGTGCGTCATTCTCTAAAGGCTGCGTGCAAAATGCGAGCCTCGTTTCCAAAAGAGGGAACCGAAGCTCGCAAAGGCGGCGCGCTTGCGCGTTTTTTCGCAATAGGCGCGAAAAATGCTTTTTTGAAGAGCGCGCTAAAATCAAAACCCTGGGAGATGAATCTCCCAGACCATCTCTTTTTTTTTACTAATAAAAACGCTTCATTCCAAGCTGGTTGCGGTTTGACAAAAAAAGCTACACATACCCCAACAACCGCTCGGCATGCATCGACGACCGGGCCAACGGATGACTCTCGACTGCCACAAAGCCCATCTCCAACGCCCGCAGACGCAACCGCTCGAACAACTCCGGAGGCCAATAGTTCATCACCGGCAGATGCTCACGACTCGGGGCCAGATACTGACCGATGGTCAACGCATCCACCCCGGCAGTGCGCAAATCCTCCAACACCGCCAGAATCTCCGCCTCCTCCTCACCCAAACCCAGCATAATCCCGGATTTGACCCGCCGTGCCCCGCCATGGGCCGCAGCCCGCGCCAGCAGCGCCAACGATCCGGGATAACTGGCCGCAGGACGCACCAGGGGATACAGACGCGGCACGGTCTCGACGTTGTGGTTCAACACCTCGGGCATGACCGCGAGCACGCATTCCAACGGCCCTTGGGCACCGCGAAAGTCGGGAATCAACAGCTCAACGGTGGTCGCCGGACAACGCGCCCGGATAGCCACGACGCAGGCGACGAATTGCGCTGCACCGCCATCGGACAAATCATCGCGGGTGACCGAGGTGATCACCACATGCTTCAAATTCAGCACGGCTACAGCCTCGGCGAGACGATTGGGTTCATCGGCATCAACAGGTGCCGGACGACCGGTCTTGACATCGCAAAAGCCGCAAGCACGGGTGCAGAGCGAACCCAGGATCATAAAAGCGGCGGATCCGGCATGCCAGCAATCCCCGATGTTCGGACACCGGGCCGACTGGCAGACCGTCTCCAGACGCAACCGCCCGGTCAAGGCGCGCATGCGGCGGTAGCCGTCCGATCCCGGCGGCATCACCTTGAGCCACCGGGGTTTGGGCTGCATCACTACCTCTCCTCCATGCCGATTTTTTTGCTCCTCGTTGTCGTTGCCCGACAAAAAGCCCAAAGAGATCTCGAACCCCCCTGCCCCGGCCTTGCCGCCACCGTAGAAGATCCCCTGTTCGGTACGACCCAGGACATCCTTCAAGAAGGCATCCGGCCCCAGGCTGTTGCGACTGGTGCGCAGCGAACCGTGAATGCTCTCCGTGCCATCGGCCATGGCAACGATGCCGTAGACCACAGCGGTATGCACCGTATCCTCGGTCAACAGGAAATCCGCTGCCTGCGGGATGGCATCGCGATCCTCGCCACGCAGATAACCGACACCCGACAGACAAAGACCTGCCTTGATCACCCGATTGGCCAGAGCCAGCCGGATCACCTCCATCACCTTGTGGTTGCGCCGCTGGTGCAGTATATCCATGAGCAGATCGATATCACAGAAGGGTTGCAGAAAGGCGGCGGCGGTGAAATCGGCTGGTTGGGCGCGGATCATCGAGCCGGTCTCGCTGATGATGCCGTGCATGAGCGCCGTGGCCAGACGCCGGTGCTCGGGCTTGGAGACCCGCAGCGACAGGATTCCCTCGTCCAGATAGTGGGCAATGATGCTCGCACAGGCGCCCACGGGCCGAATGTCGATGAACATCGGCGAACTCAGACGATTTTGCAGATCGTGATGATCGACAATCGCCAGAACCGGTACGCCGGCCTGCTCCAGACGATCGACCAGATTGCTGGTGGTGCCCTGATTGTCCACGAAGATCGCGCCCTGAAAGTGATGGGCCGGGATCTCCTCGGCGCGCCATTCGGTCAGTTGGATCTCCAACAGGTTGATCAACGCGATGTTCTCCTGATGGCTGATGCGTCCCCCGTAGATCAATTCGGTCTGAATGCCGCGTTCCGCTGCCAACAGATGATAGGCGAAACCGCAGGCAATGGCATCCGGATCGGGAAAATCCTGCAACACCACGGCATGCCGTTCGCCCTCTCGGCCCGCCAGCAGCGCATCGAGTTGCATGGCCTTGCTTTTTACGGTCAGTTCTTCCATTTTCTTGCCTCGCTGCCTGATGGTAAAAACAATCGGCGGATCCTTGCATCGTCGTGTCGATGATGACATCTTGCCAAAAAGCGGTCCAGGTTGCACTCTGTATTTTTCGGTGGAACCCACAGGGGTGTTCCACCGGTGGGGGGTGAGGGGGTTCTCCCCCCATCTTGCAAATTTGCTTTGATCATCGTTTCATCTGTGTTTGGAGGAGACCCCATGGGGAAAGTCACGGCGCGCGTCAAATTCATCGAAGGGATTCAACTGCTGGGTGAGTCCGGTTCCGGCCACACCGTGGTCATGGACGGTAGTCCCGAAGTGGGAGGCCGCAACATGGGTGTCCGTCCCATGGAGCTGTTTTTAATCGGTCTCGGCGGTTGTGCCAGCATCGATGTGCTCTCCATTCTGCGCAAGGGACGCCACCTGGTCTCCGACTGTCAGGTGTCGATCCAGGGCGAACGGGCCGAAGAGGATCCCAAGGTCTACCTGGCCATCACCATGCACTTCGTGGTCATGGGCAGGGATCTGCCCTCCAAGGCGGTGGAACGGGCCATTCAGCTCTCCGAGGAGAAGTATTGCTCGGCTGCGGCCATGCTTTCAAAAACCGCGACCATCCGCACCTCCTTCGAGATCGTGGAGCAGGCCTGATGACTGTTTTTTCTTCGTCGTCTCGCCTGACGCGCCTGAGTCGTCGTGGTTTTTTCGCCGCAGCAGCCCTGTTTTTGGCGTTTGGATCGCTGCACGCCGAGAGCTTTGAACCCAAAGCCGGCGTGAATTACGAAGAGATCAAACCGCCCGTGCCAATGACCGCCACCAAACCGGAGGTGGTCGAGGTGTTCAATTTCAAATGCCCGCACTGCATCTATCTCCACCCGCACATGGAGGCGTGGAGCGCGCGCATGAAGGATCGTTATGCGATCAAGAGCCTGCCGATTCCCTTTGCCAACCAGTCCGATGCCCCGGTGCGCGCCTTCTACGCCGCACAATTCCTGGATCGCGAGGCCGAAATGAAACATGCCATTTTCAATGCCCACTTCGTCGATCAGGTGAACATCGACTCCCCGCAGGAGCTGGCCTTCATTGCCGAAGGGATGAAATTCGACTCTGTTGTTTTCCAGACCCATATGGTCTCCTTTGGCGTGGGCAGCAAACTGGCGCAAGGTCAGGCGCTCGCCAGTGCCTACGGCATCACCGGCACCCCCACCCTGGTGATCAACGGACGCTTCAAGGTGATTCCCGGCAAGCACGATCAGGGCGATTACGAAAAACTCTTTCAGATCATCGAGGCGCTGGCCAACAAATGATCGTGCTGGTGGCGATCAAGCCGCTGATCGATCCGCTCGTACCGGTACGGGTGCGGGCGGACGGTTCAGGCATTGAGGCCGAGGATGCCCGCCTGGTCATCAACCCCGTGGATGAGAACGGCCTGGAAGCTGCCGTGCGTTTGAAAGAGCAGAACCTGGCCAGCACGGTGATCGTGGTTTCGATCGGGCCTGAGAGCTGGGATGGCCCCTTGAAGACCGCCCTGGCCCTGGGTGCGGACCGGGCGATCCGCATCGATACCAACGCACCGCTCGACCCCTTGCCGACCGCCCGCCTGCTCGCTGCCGTGACTCTTATAGAAAAAACCACCCTGCTGATCACCGGTCGCCAGGCGGTGGATCGGGATCAAGGGGTGGTCGGCCTGATGACCGCCGGCATGCTCGGTTGGGCCCAGGCGGCCTTCGTCTCATCGATCGATGCTGTCCACCCGGACGCCCTCACCCTCACCCGGGATCTCGATCATGGTCGCGAGCAGCGACGGGTTCCCCTTCCGGCGGTACTCACCGTCGATCCGCGCCTCAACACCCCACGCTACGCCAGCCTGCCGGCCATCATGCGCGCACGCGCCAAACCGGTGGAACGGCTCGATCCGGATGGACTCGGCATCACACTGACCAGCGATCTGATCTGGAAAGCCCATCTCCCCAAAAAACCGCGTCCGCCAGGCGTGCGCGTCCGCGATGTGCAGGAACTGGCGGAACGGCTGCACGCGAGGGGCTGGCGCGCATGTCCATCCTGATTCTGGTTGATGCCACCCACGCCGACGGCCATCTGGAGATCACCGCGCGACTGATCGGCGCGGCGCGGGCGTTGCCGGGGCCGATCACCCTCTTTGTGATCGGAGAGCCGGAAGATCCAGGTATCGCCCCGTTGGCCCGTCTGGAGGGCGTCAACGCCGTGCGGATGGTCGCTCTTGAGATAAACGGCGCCGTGAACGCCGAGGAGCTGACCGAACGGCTGGTCACACTGGCTGCGGCATTCACCCACATTCTGGCCCCGGCAAACCGCTTCGGCGCGGAGATCCTGCCCCGTTTGGGTGGACGATTGGGGATCACGCCCGTCACCGGCGTGGTCGAAATCGACGCGGACGGCTCCCTGGTGCGCGCCATGCATGCCGGCAACGTGCTGGCAAGGGTGACCACAACCGCCCATCCAGTGCTGTTGACCGCCCATCCGTGGGCCTTTGCGGCAGTCGGCGTGGGAGAACGGGCAGCACCGGTTGAGCCCGAACCCAAACTGATGGCCATGAAAGGGTCGACCGCGTTGGGCCTGACCAAGGCCGTGCGTCCGGAGGGGATGCCCGGGTTGTCCTCGGCCCGAATTGTTGTGGCCGGCGGCGCGGGATTGGAGAAGGGGGGCGATTTTGCGCCGGTGGAGGAGCTCGCCAAGGCGCTGGGAGGCGCGGTGGGGGCCAGTCGCGGTGCGGTGGATGCCGGGCTGGCTCCGGCTGAGTTGCAAATCGGTCAAACCGGGCTGGTGCTCGCGCCCGAGCTTTATATCGGCTTGGGCATTTCCGGGGCTGTGCAACATTTGGCCGGCATCAAGGATGCCGGCTGTATCGTCTCGATCAACATCGACCCGAGTGCGCCATTGGCCGCCATGGCCGATCTGGCACTGACCGCCGATGCACGCGAAGCGGTAGCGGCATTTATCAAGACATTATCAAAGTTATCATGAGACGACGATCATAAATAAAACAATCAAACCGTCTCTGTCTAAGCTTTGCAACACCATTTCAAAACCAAACCAAAACTCTCCTGACAACTCATCAAAACCCAAAACTGTTGGATCAACCAGGGCCACGATCAAAATGCCATCCAAGCCCCACGCTGCTTCACAATATCCTATTATGGAACCCTTGCACGCAGAGTGATGACCCACTATACTTAACGAAACTCTACCATATCGTTCTGGTCTCGTTCATGCATACATGCAATCAAGACCTTGTTTCATTCCTATTGCCAAACGAATGACGCATCAAGATAAAAGGGGAAGCCCGTGAGCGCACCATTCATGACAGATCTAAGATCGAATCACCAAGAAAACATGGGAATGCATGCCACAACACTTCTGGAAGCCGAAGCCCATGAGGAGCGCATCAACGCCCTGTACAGCACCTTGAAAATGCTGGATAACGAACGCCGTACCATTTGTGGACAGTTCATGGGAGCACAAAGCTTGACACCCAGCGAACTGAATTGGGTTTTTCGTCCACCGACCACACCTTTGAATGAGCATGAATATTTTGCCGAACGGCTCGGGGTGCTACACGGTCGCTGTTAGTCAATCAATGGACTACCGGCCCAAGTCGGTAGTCGTTCCGCCCTCTGAAGGGAGGGTTTAAGGCAAAAGCCATCCAACCCCCCATACGGAGATGATCCGTCCCCCTCCTCCTCAACTGCCTTCACATCATCCAAAACCTGAAATTTGGCAAACCGCAACCATCACGGGATGCGTAGTTCCATTAATAGGGGTCCAGGGGGATTATCCCCCTGGTAGGATCCAAGGGCGAAGCCCTTGGGACTTTGTTTTTGACTTTAGCGCGCTCTTCAAAAGAAGCATTTTTCGCGCCTTTTGCGAAAAATGCGCCGCGCGCCGCCCAAGGCTGCGGGATTGTTTTGCGCCTTTTGCAAAACAATCCCCCAAACATGGCCCAAGAACAAAGCTGCGTGACAGAGGCTTTAAGGGGTACGGTTTAAAGCAGGAAAGAATCCAAAAAAAACTGGTCGGGACGAGAGGATTTGAACCTCCGGCCCCAAGCGCCCCATGCTTGTGCGCTACCAGGCTGCGCCACGCCCCGCGACCAGAATCCAGCTATGATAGTTTGCTTATGTCGATTTGTCCAGGAAAATGATCTCCTCCAGTGAAAAGAACGCTCTTCAATGCATTTCAGCGAGCGTGCAACTGGTTTCCGGGCAACCTGTATGAGACAAATCCACAAATCTCATCCTTGGCCGTTTGAGACATCAAACAACCCCTCCAAGCCCTGTTAAACCGCACCCATTTTGGGATGGGTCGTTTTTCGCAAGGCTGCGTGCAAGATGCACAGAGTCGTTTCCAAAAAGCGGAAACGACTCCCGCGAAGGCGGCGCGCGGCGCATTTTTCTAGAAAAGGCGCGAAAAATACTTCTTTTGAAGAGCGCGCTAAAGTCAAAAGCAAAACCCTGGGAGAGGAATCTCCCAGACCCTCTCTTTTTTTTTCAATAATAGCGAAACTTCCAAGTTGTCAAATCGGTTCTGTTGACCTGCTACGATGGGTCGAAGATCTGCCTTTCGGAACTTCTTCTCTCACCCATTCGGCTTGGGGGAAGCCACATCTTTTGGGGACACGATCGTGCCAGGACGCAACTTCTGCACACCCTCGACAATCACCTTTTCACCCTCTTTCAATCCCTCGGTAACGATCCACTCCTGCCCCGAAAAGCCACCGGTTTGAATCGGACGCGGCACCACCTTGTTGGCCTCATCCACCATCATCACAATCTGCCCCTGCGGCGCATACTGCACCGCCCGCTGCGGAATCACGATCCCCTCTCGCGTCGCCATGGCCAGTCGAACCCGCACGAACTGACCCGGCAACAACACCCGTTCCGGGTTGGAAAATTCAGCCCGCAACGCTACGGCGCCGGTTTGCGGATCAACAGCCATGTCGGTGAACTGCAATTTACCCGGCAGCGCATACTCCTGATCATCCTCCAAAATCAACCGCACATCAACATCCTCGACCAGCCTGGCCTCACCCTGACGAATCGCCCGGCGCATCCGAAAAAACTCCGATCCCGACTCGGTAAAATTCACCCGAATCGGATCCAGCTGCTCCACCGTGGTCAGATGGGTCGGTTCCTTTTGGCCAACCAGAGCCCCCTCGGTCACCAGCGAACGACCCACGCGTCCGGAAATCGGTGTGGTGATGTTGGCAAACTCCAGATCAAGCCGCGCTCGGGTCAACTCCGCTTCGGAAGCCTGAATATCCGCACTGCTTTTCTTGAACTGCGCGTCAGCCTGATCATACTCCCGCCGGCTGACCGTATCCTGCTCGACGAGACTTTTATAGCGACTCAGGGTCTTACCAGCCAGATTGCGCTCTGCCATGGCCCGTTCCAAATTGGCCTGTGCCAGTTTGACCCTGGCCTCGAGCGTACGGCCATCCAACCGATACAGTGGCGTACCGGCCTCGATCTCACTCCCCTCGGTGAACAACTGCCGTTCAACGATCCCTTCCACCCGCGCACGAATCTCGGCACTGCGTATCGCCTGCAACCGTCCCGGCACCTCCTGACGCAACGAAATCACCTTCTTGACCGCTGCCACCCGCTCCACCTCCATCGGCGGAGGCGCAGCAGGAGCCGCTTTCGCCGCACCGTCGACCACCCCTTCCTTGCGCTCACATCCGGCCAATGACGACAACAGCAGAGGCGATGCCAGCAGCAATCCGATCCAACACCTGTTCATCTCATCTCCACAAACCTGACGAAACCCAAGAATTTTGTAGCATCCCAACGCATCCAGTGTTTGTCAACGCTTTTTCATGACACACATCATAGCGCCTCAGCAAACGGTTCCCGCGCCCAACGCTTCAAGGTTGGCCGATCAATCTTGCCGTTGGCCAACAAGGGCAAGCTCTCAAGGATCCGCAGATGATGCGGATGCTTGTAGCGGGCCAGACGCGAATTGAGATACCCCCGCACCCCGTCCAGATCGAGCGGCGCGCGTACCACGCACCAGGCCAACCCCACCTCGCCCCATTTCCCGTCCGGCACACCGACCACCACCACCTGCACCACATCCGGATGGGTGGACAACTGCTTCTCCACCTCGCCCGGATAGACGTTCTCGCCACCAGAGATGTACATCTCCTTCTTGCGCCCGATGACGGTGAAAAAACCCTCCCGGTCAACCCGCACCAGATCCCCGGTGGCAAAATAGCCACCGTGCATCGCCTGCGCGAACAACGCCTCGTTGCGCCAGTATCCCTTGCAGACGTGCGGCCCGGCGATCCACATCTCGCCCACCTCGCCGACAGCCACCGCATTACCCGCCTCGTCCACCACCCGTACGTCGGAGTTGACCATCGGCTTGCCGATCGAGTCCGGATGCAACGGCGCCTCTTCGGTCTCCAGCAAAAAGCAGTTCGGACCGACCTCGGTCAGACCAAAACCCTGCTTGAACGGTACACCGCGCTGGTGATACCCCTGAATCAGCGCCAGACTCAACGGCGCCCCACCCGAAAGAAAAAATCGGATCCGCACAAAATCGGTCCGTGCAAAATCAACATGATCGAAAATCGCCTGAAACATCGTCGGTACCGCCCAAAAGACCGTCACCCCGGCGTCGCGAATCTCTTCGAGTACCAAGCCGGCATCAAAGCGACCGTGCAGAATCAGCGAGCCGCCGATTTTCAGCATCGGCAGGCAGAAGACATGATAGCCGCCGGTATGAAAGAACGGGGTGTTGACGATCGAGACATCGCTGGCACGCAACACGTCGGCTGACAAGGTGTTGTCGATGTTGGCCAGGATCATGCCGGCATGAAACATCACCCCTTTCGGCATGCCGGAAGAGCCGGAGGTGTAGAGGATCATCAAAATCCGATCGAGCGCGATCTCGATTTCGGGCAGAGGGATGCGCTCAGGTTCTCCTGCCAGCGTGGACAGATCGAGAAACCCGGGGAGTTCACTGGAGCCGAAACACCGTTTCGGCTCCAGGTCGGCCAGGATCGTGGCGATCTCTTGGGTCGAGAGTCGATGATTGAGCGGCGCCAGAATTGCGCCCAGACGGACACAGGCAAAAAAGAGGGTGACATGCTCCACGCCATTGGGAGCGAGCAGCACCACCCGGTCATCCGCGCGCACCCCGAGGTGCCAAAGATGACGCATCAACCGGATGATTTCAACATCCAGCCCGGCATAGTTGAAACACCGACCACTCTGCCGATCCAGCAGTGCCAGGTGATCCGCTCGCGTCCGTGCGTGTTGGGCGATGAAATCCCGCCACATGGGTGGAGCGCTCAACCCATCACAAACGCCGATGGGTCAGACAGGGAATCCGCTGCCGACAACGCGTGACCCGATCCCGTTCGATCGGGGCCAACGCATAGCCCACCCCGTCCGCACACTGCGCCACCACCGTTCCCCACGGCTCAACGATCATCGAGCGCCCATGGGTCTGCCGTCCGCCGGCATGCTGTCCCCACTGCGCCGAGGCCAGTACATAGGCGAAATTCTCGATCGCCCGAGCCTTGACCAACGGTTCCCAGTGATCCCGGCCCGTGACCACGGTAAAGGCTGCCGGCAGGGTAAAAATCTCCGCGTTCTGCGCGCTCAAGGAGCGAAACAGTTCCGGAAAACGGAGATCATAACAAACCGCCAGACCGATGCGTCCAAACGGCGAGTCTACCACCACCGGACGCTTGCCCGGACGCACGTAATCGGATTCGCGATAGCGCACCCCATCGCCGATATCGACATCAAACAGATGGATCTTGTCATACCGGGCGCGCACCTCGCCGGCCTCATCGACCAGGTAGCAGACATTCAGCGATTTGCTCGATCCGGGATCGGCCACCGGGATCGATCCCCCGGAGATCCACACCCGATGATGCGCGGCAAATTTTTTCAAAAAGGTCAGGCTCGGGCCGGTGACCGGATCCTCGCGCATGGCCCGTTTATCCTCTTCACTCCCGCCGAAGAAGGAGAAGTTCTCCGGCAGCACCAGAAGACGCGCCCCCTGCCCGACCGCAGCCTCCATCAACCGCTCGGCAGTGGCCAGATTGGTCGCCCGATCCGGGCTGGAACTCATCTGAATAACGGCAGCCAGGGACGACATCACAACACCAGCAGCGAATCGAGTTTGCCCGCCTGATCCAGGGCATGCAGATCATCACAGCCACCGATGTGCTGGCCATTGATGAAGATCTGCGGCACGGTACGCCGTCCACCAGCACGCTGCATCATTTCGTCGCGTCGCTCCGGGTTCTTGTCGAGATTGATCTCCTCAAAAGAGACATTTTTTTTGTTCAACAGCATCTTGGCTCGTATGCAGTAGGGACACACCGTGGTGCTGTACATGACGATTTCGGGCATGAGCTACTCCTTGCAGGTCTGAATAATGAAAAAAAACAGGCTCACTGGGAATCCGGATCCACCCGCGCCAGACAGAGTCCGACCACCCGTCCGGCACCAGCCGATTTCAAGGCCGCCACAGCAGCACCCATCGTCGCACCCGTGGTCATCACGTCGTCGACCAGCAACACCGATCGCCCCTGCAATCGGGAAGGATGCTTGACGACAAATGCGCCGCGCACATTGAGCAGACGGGCCCGGGCATCCAGTCGGGTTTGCGGCAGCGTACTCCTGCGCCGGATCAACAGATCGGTCGAAATCGGTTTTCCCAGTCGTTCGGCCAACTCCCCGGCCAGCAACGCGGACTGATTGTAACGGCGTGCCAACAACCTCCAGAAATGCAAAGGCATTGGGATCACCAAATCCGGAGATTCCCAACGCAAAGCTGTTTCCAATCGCTCCCACAAAAGCCCGGCGAACATTCGGCTCCGCTCCGGACGATCCGCGAACTTGAAACCCAACAGCAGTTCCGCCACCTTGCCCTGGTAGGGAAACGCGAAAAAGACCGCATCCGGTGCACGCGGATTGTTCAGGCACTGGCCGCAACCACTCTCAGGGCGAACCGTCGGCGCACCACAGCGCAAGCAATGATTGTCCGGCAGGGGCGGCAAGGAGTCAAGACAGTTCGGACACAGACGATGTGCGCCGGCGACAGATTGCCGGCAAAACGGACACAAGGTGGGAAACAGAAGGTCCAGCAACACCCGGACCCCCTGTTCCACCCCTGCGAAAAAAGCGGAATTGCGTGGTAAAAAGAGTCGCGCGCCGTTCACAAGATGTTGAACAGCGTGTGGAAATTGGCAAGCTGCAGCAGCTTGCGGATCTCGGGACGAGAATTGACGATCATGATGTCCGAGGAAATACCCCCCGCTGTTTCGCGCAACAACAGGAGCATACCCAGAGCCGAACTGTCCATACGCTCAACCTCCTGGAAGTCCAGCTTGTATTTGGTCCTCGGAGGATTGCTGCCCGTGGCCTGCTTGAATTCACTCCGCACAGAAAATCCAAACAGCTTGGGAAGACGAACGATTACCCGTTCCCCTTCGTTGGTTACTTGAATCGCCATCTCGACCTCATTTCACAAAAATGGTTCACTACTGCCCCAGACCGCTGCAAAGCCAGATTTGCACCATTCGGGACAGTTTAGCCTGAATGGAGGTTAACATCATCTTCCTAAATTTGTACAGCTAAAATTACATGCAGGCCAATTTCACCTCAGAATCAGCTGTCATCTTTGGCCTGACAGACGCAAGAAAAATCGATGACATCAACGATCAACAACAAGAAACACCCCTGAAGAACAGCGGTTTTTCATCCCTCATTTTCCACCATGAAACCATTCTACTTGCAGAACTTGCAATACCGTCAACACCCATCCCATTCTCATCGAAAAAGCGCTCAAACGAAGATGTGCCTTTAAATATCCAGATAGCTCACCCGCTCCAGCATGCCCATCCTCAACAGCGTCCGGGTGATCTGTTTACAGAATGATGCCTCCTGAGACGGAGAGAGTCCTCCCCCAAGAAAAAAATAAATAAATTTCCCAATGATCTGTTTCAATTCCGTCAGCGTGGCCTGATTGAAAGCAGGAATCGCTGCCCCGGACGACATGAAGAATACACTCCCAGGAACAGGGATCAAGCGAGTCACAAGCAATGATCCAGGAGGCGCTGTTTCCGCAAAACCAAAATCCAACATCGGATACTCTTTGCCACTCACAACATCCAACATATCACAACAATAATATTTATCGGTTTCCTTGACTTTGAAAACCGAAAAGAGGGAGTGACGATACATCTCCAACAAAACCAGCATGTCCGGATCCAGAGTATGGGACTCCCTGGTCAGGCAGATATCAAAAAGCGATCGGCCTCCCATCCGATAGGTATGGATGCTGTAGTCCTGAAAAACGGCAACTGCGGAGTCATTCTCAAACACAATGGCACCATCTCGCAGCAATCCAAGCTCTTTCGCGGCTTTCTTGAAGGCCATTTTCCCAACATATCCGAGCAGAACACCATTGAGTTCCCTGCCAATCTCGCGAAACTTCCTGTATCGCTCGATTTCATGCGCTTCGATTTGCATATGCGTACTCCCGACACAATATCCCCGCCGCTCTTGACCAAACAAACCCTACTGGGGCAACCAAGCTGATTTGACAGCTTGGCAGATGTTGCTTTACTGGTGAAAAAAAAGAGAGGGTCTGGGAGATTCCTCTCCCAGGGTTTTGATTTTGTCTTTTAGCGCGCTCTTCTC
>JAMOBI010000127.1:0-6983 GCA_039908105.1 Magnetococcus sp. YQC-9 | reverse complement strand
TGCTCATCCTGGCGGTGCGGGAGGGGCGCCTGGTTGTATCCGCGGGGCTGAGGGCCGAGGAGGAGGGTGAATATCTGGAAGCGTTGACCCCACGGGAGGTGTTCGCGCGCTGCCTGGAATTGCGTCGCATACCGGAGGAGCAGAGGCCGGAGTTGATCGCGGCTCATGAAACGATCCTGGCGGAGATCTCCAGCGATGACCCCCTGGCCGGCTGAGGCGAGGAGACGATGCGCATTCTCTTGATCCGCTTGAAAAACTTGAACTCACTGGTGGGCGAATGGCGCATCGATCTCACCCATCCGGCTTATCGCAACGACGGCATATTCGTCATCACCGGACCGACCGGTGCGGGCAAGAGCACCCTGTTTGATGCCATCTGTCTGGCACTCTACGGGGCCACACCGCGTTTGGGGCGGATCACCGAGAGCGACAACGAGATCTTGTCGCGGCGGCGCGGGGAGTGTTTTGCCGAGGTGACCTTTGCAGTGCGGGATCGGATCTATCGCTGTCACTGGCGGCAGCGGCGGGCGCGCGGCAAGCCGGACGGCAAGTTGCAGGAGCCGGCCCACGAGCTGGCCGAGGCCGATTCGGGCCGGATTCTGGCTGAAAAACGGACCACGGTGCCCAAGCTGGTCGAAGAGTTGACCGGCATGGACTTCGACCGCTTCACCCGGGCGATGCTGTTGGCCCAGGGACGCTTTGCCGCCTTTTTGCAGGCCGAATTGAGCGATCGGGCGGAAATTCTCGAACAGATCACCGGCACGGGAATCTACAGCGAGATTTCGCGCCGGGTGCACGAACGACGCGCCGCAGAAAGGCGCGAACGGGAGCGATTGGCGGCCCGGGTGGCCGAGTTGCGCATGCTCTCTGCCGATGAGCTGGCTGGGATCGAGCTGCAACGAGCTGCCAGCCTGTTGCAAGAAGAGGCGCTCGCCAATCGGATTGAGGAGGTACGCCGCTCCCTGGCATGGCTGGCCGGCATGGTGGCGCTTGAGCTGGAGATGGCCGGAATCGTGACCCGGCAGACCACCTGGCAGCGCGATTGGGACCGTTTTTCCCCGGATGGCGAGCGGTTGCGTCGTGCCGGGGCAGCCCTGGCGCTCGCCCCTGCCCATACCCGTCTGAATCTTTTGCGAGAGACCCGGACACAAGATCAGGAAGCGCTCGATCGTCTGCGAGCGGATCTCCCAGAGGTTGTGCGCATGATGGACGAGGATGAGCGCAACCGCCTGCGCGCCGCGCTCGATCTGGAGGCTCGCAAGCAGGCGCACAACGAAGCCGTCCCCCGGTTGCGTGTGGTGCGGGAGCTGGATGTGCGTCTGAGCGAGCAGGTGAAACCGATCCAAACGCTCGAAACGGAACTGGCGCGATTGACCAAACAGCTGGCCACACTCGATCGACAGCATGTTCAGGCGCAAAACACCCTGGAGGCCTTTGATCGTCAAAGCGAGACGCTGCGGGCGGAGATGGAGGTCAATCGTGCGGATCAATCCCTGGTGGAGCAACTGACCGGGCTGATCGCGCGTATTGAGCAGCTTGAAGCACGGCGACAAACGCGCGATGAGACGGCCCGATCGCTCAAAGAGGCGGAAAAACGTGTCGCGCAGGCGAGCACCCTGGCGTGTCTGGCGGAAACGGCGCTGCTTGAAGCCCGGACCCGGCACGACACGCTCGAAGGGCAGCTCCACACTCAACAACGGACACTGGAGGAGATCCTTGCCGGGCACGACGTGTCGGCCTGGCGTGAGGAGCTGGCAAACTGCCGAGAAAGAATTCCGCAACTGGAGAATCTCGTCACCACGCTGCACTCCCTGGAGACGACTCAGGGGGATCACGCCACGTTGTCCAGTCAGCACGCTGCGCTGCAACTGGAAAAACCCCGCATCGAAGCGCATCTGGTCCAACTCAGGCAGGAGCAACAAAAGCTTGAGCAGGAGCAGGAGCGGATCGAAACGGCGCTGCTTGCGGAGCGGACCATCACCAGCTTTGATGAGGCGCGCGGGCAGTTGCGTCCGGGTCACGCCTGCCCGCTGTGCGGGTCGACCGAGCACCCGTTTGTGCACGCCACGCCTTTGCCTTCCGAGAGTCCGAATCGACTGGCAGCACTCCGCAAGTCGTTGCGAGTTGGCATTCAATCGATCCAGGAGCAGGAACGGGCACTGCAACGGGTGGTGACCTCGCAAGAGCAGATCGAAACCCGCTTGAAGATCGCCGGAGACACTTTGAGGGCTCTCCAGGCCCCACTGGGGCGTCTGCGTGATCTCCTGGCGCCGGCTTCGGATCTGCTTGATTCGACTCATGCGGCACGCCTGGCGTTGCAGGAGAGTCAGACCCGGTTGGCAGATCTGACCAAACGGGTGAGCGCGATCGATCGGCAGGAAAGGGATCTCCCTCAGCTGCGCAGTGCACTTGACGGCGCACGGACAGGTGTGGCAGAGAGCGAACGGCAACTGTGGCAGGCTTTACGCCAACAGGAGAGCGCCGGTGAAACAACAGCCCGTGTTGAGACGGAACGGGTCATGCTCGATCGACAGCAGAGTGCCGATCAGGCGGCGTTGCAGCACATGTTTGTCGATCTGGGCATCATCGTGCGCCAGATTGACGATTATCGGGCGCTTAAGGAGGAGTTGACCGAACGCAAACGTCAGTGGCTGGAGCGGATGCGGCGACTGGAGGGGATCGACAGTCAACGAGCCGGTGTTGCCAGCACGCTGGAACAGCTGACCTGGGAGGGCACCCGGCTGCGGGCGGAGATGCTGGAGCGTACGACAGACCTGACGGCACTGTGTGCGGCCAGGGATGAGACGCTTAACGAGCGGCAGCTGTTACTCGGCGATCGGGAACCGGACGGCGAGGAACAGCGGTTCAAAATCGCGATCGAGGAGGCCGATGCGCGTGTGACCGAGTGCGCGGCACGACTGGAACGGTCGCGCGCGCGGTTGCGGGAGCTGCAACAACAGCAGGCGTTGCTTGAGCAGGCGTTGAGCGCTCGCGCTCCCGGAATCGCAGCCGAGGAGGCGGCCTTTCTGACGGCGCTGCGCGGTGCGGCATTTGCGGATGAGAGTGACTATCGGGCCTCCTGTCTGCCTGAAGGGGCGTTGCAGGCATTACGGACTCGTCATGAGTCGCTGATGCGTTTGAAAAGTGAGATCGACACCTTGGAGCGTGAGAAGCGCTGCCGGCTGGACGGGGAACGCGCACGCCGGATCACCGGGCAATCCGAGCCGCATTTGCAGGCGGCTTTGCGAGGTCTGGAGGAGGCGCGGCGTCGGTTGCGCGGTGCGATCGGCGGCCTGGAGCGGCTGTGGCTGGAGAATGCCGACAAGCGCGAGGAGTTGGAGAGGCGACACGGCGCACTTGAGATGCAGGAGTTGACCTTGCAGCGCTGGGAGTCATTGCATGCGCTGATCGGTTCGGAGGATGGCAAACGGTATCGGGATTTCGTGCAGGGATTGACCCTGGAACGGGTGTTGGCCAGCGCCAACCGGCAGTTGCGCGGCATGAGCGATCGTTATCTTTTGATTCAGGAGCCGGAGCAGCCGCTGATGATCCGGGTGCGCGATTATTACCAGGGAGATGAGATCCGTTCGGCGCGCAATCTGTCGGGTGGCGAGAGTTTTCTGGTCAGTCTGGCGTTGGCGTTGGGACTGGCCGGGATCTCCAGCCAGAATGCGCGGGTCGATTCGTTGTTTCTTGACGAAGGATTCGGCACTCTGGACGAGGAGACCCTGGAGATCGCGCTGGATACCCTGGCCACGTTGCGGCGCACGGGCAAACTGATCGGGGTGATTTCGCACGTACCGGCGCTGAACGAACGGATCCGGACACGGATTCATGTCACGTCGAAAACCGGGGGTCGGAGTGTCATCGAAGGGCCAGGATGTGTCTCAGGTGAGTCGTGATGATGGAGTCATCACGATACCGGCTCGATGATCAAGGGGGATCCGAGAACGAATGATCGCCCCCGGAAGTTATCAGGAGGCAAAACCCCCAAGGATTTTGTCAACCTTTTTTCCACTTCAGAACACGAAAGGCCACCCGAAGGTGGCCTTTCGTGTCAAACATCTTCAGCGTATCACAACTCACACGCTGTAGTACATGGAGAACTCCACGGGGTGCGGCGTATGCTCCACCTTGTAGACCTCCTGCATCTTCAATTCGATCCAGGCATCGATCAGGTCATCGCTGAACACATCGCCCTTCTTCAAGAACTCGCGATCCTTGTCAAGGGAGTCCATGGCCTCACGCAGCGAACCACAGACGGTCGGGATCCCCTTTAACTCTTCCGGGGGGAGATCATAGAGGTTTTTGTCCATCGGTGCGCCCGGATCGATTTTGTTCTCGATGCCATCCAGACCAGCCATCAGCAGTGCAGCGAAGGCCAGGTACGGATTGGCCGAGGGATCCGGGAAGCGGATCTCGCAACGCTTGGCCTTGGGATTGGTGGCCGCCGGAATACGGATGCTGGCGGAACGGTTGCGCGCGGAGTGCGCCAACAGCACCGGCGCCTCGAAGCCCGGAATCAGACGCTTGTAGGAGTTGGTCGAGGAGTTGGTGAAGGCGTTCAGCGCACGGGCATGCTTCTTGATGCCGCCGATGAAGTGCAGGGCCATCTCGGAAAGATCGGCATACTGATTGCCGGCAAAGAGCGGCTTGCCATCCTTCCAGATGGACATGTGGACATGCATGCCGGAACCGTTGTCACCGCTCATCGGCTTGGGCATGAAGGTCACGGTCTTGCCCTGCTGATGAGCGACGTTGTGCACCACGAACTTGTACTTTTGGATGTTGTCACCCATGGAGACCAGATCCGAGAAGCGCATGTCGATCTCGCACTGACCGGCGGTGGCCACCTCGTGGTGGTGGAACTCGATGTTCAGGCCCATCTCTTCCATCAGCATGCACATCTCGGAGCGCATATCCTGATAGGAGTCGACCGGCGGAACCGGGAAGTAGCCGCCCTTGATGCCGGGACGGTGACCGGTGTTGCCTTCCTCGTATTCGGTATCGGTGTTCCAGGCGCCCTCAATGGAGTCGATCTCGACGAACACCTTGTTGATGCGCGAGGTGTAACGCACGGAGTCGAAGATGAAGAACTCGGCTTCCGGCCCGAGATAAGCGGTATCACCGATACCGGTGTACTTGAGATAGGCAGCGGCACGCTTGGCCACGGCACGCGGATCGCGGCTGTAGCCCTCACCGGTGAAGGGATCGACGATGTCGCAGATGAGGATCAGGGTGGGGACATCGGTGAAGGGATCCATCACCGCCGTGGCCGCATCCGGCTTGTAGACCATGTCCGACTGGTTGATCTCGCACCAGCCGGCAATGGAGGAGCCGTCGAAGCCGAAACCGGTCTCGAACACATCCTCGGTGAGCATCTTGGCCGGGGTGGAGATGTGCTGCCACTTGCCATGGAAATCGGTGAATCGGTAGTCCACGAAGCGGACATCGTGGGTCTCCAGCATGGCCATTACATTGCGAATCGCATCTTGATCTGACATGGGGTATCAACCTCTCGCTACTTTGGGGTGGATGTATTCAAACAAAACCAATCAAAACAAAATCGAAAGCGTCCGGCCTTCCTTGTCCGGACGCTTCGGTACAAAGCATTATTCCAGATTGTAACCTCTTTCGTCGTGCAGCACCAAGTCCAGACCTTCGGTCTCTTCATCCTGGGTGACGCGCAGGCCGATGGTGGCATCGATCCCCTTGAGGATCGCCACGGTCAGAACACCGCTCCACAGCAGGGTGACCACAACGCCAACCAGCTGCACACCGAGCTGGGAGAACAGGTTCATCCCTTCCGCGTAGCCCACGCCCCCAAAATCCGGGGAGGCGAAGATCGCGGTCATCAGGGTGCCGATGACACCACCCACGCCATGAACCGGGGAGACATCCAGGGAGTCGTCGATCTGGAATTTCCTTTTCACCGCCTGGGTGGCGAAATAGCAGACCACGCCGGCGATTCCACCGATGATCACCCCACCCATGGGGCCGATGAAGCCCGAGGCCGGGGTGACGGTGCCCAGACCCGCGACCATGCCGGTGACAATGCCCAGCACACTCGGCTTGCCGTGGCGCAGCCATTCGACGGCCATCCACGCGATGGAACCGGCGGCAGCACCCATGTGGGTGGCCATCATGGTCATGCCCGCCGAACCGTTGGCAGCCAGCGCACTACCGGCATTGAAGCCGAACCATCCCACCCAGAGCATGGCCGCACCGGTAAACACCATGGTCATGTTGTGCGGTGGCATCATCGTGGTGGGGAAACCGCGCCGTTTGCCGATGATCAGGGCAGCGATCAAGGCCGCGATGCCCGCGTTGATATGTACCACCGATCCACCGGCAAAGTCCATGAATCCCATCGTGGCCAGCCAACCTCCGCCCCACACCCAGTGGCAAAGGGGGAGATAAACCAGGGTCAGCCAGAGTGTGGTGAACCACAACACGGCGGAGAAACGCATCCGCTCCGCAAAGCCGCCAACCACCAAAGCCGGGGTGATGATGGCAAAGGTGAGCTGGAACATCGAGAAGACCGTTTCCGGCACATCCCCTTTCAGGGTGTCCGGGGTGATCCCCATCATGAACCCTTTGTCCAGGCCGCCAATCATCGCCTGAACCTCCCCTCCATCGCCAAAAGCCATGGCATAGCCATAGGCCAGCCAGAGCACCGAAACCAGACAGGTGATGGCAAAACATTGCATGAAAAGCGACAGGACATTTTTGGTGCGCACCAGGCCGCCATAAAAGAGCGCCAGACCCGGCAGGGTCATGAAGAGCACCAGGGCGGTGGCGGTCAGAAGCCACGAGGTGTTGGCGGGATTCAAGGTGACTGGTGCGGTTTCCGCCGCCCATCCGGCAGCAGGCAGCAGCAGAAGCACGAGCGTGAAGAGCGATGCCATGATTTGGAACCTTTGAGCTTTGTAAAATGAGTAGAGTCAGAAAAAACAACCAACCAAACCGCACCCATTTTGGGA
>JAMOBI010000126.1:0-7034 GCA_039908105.1 Magnetococcus sp. YQC-9 | reverse complement strand
AGGGTATCGCCATCCGGATCACTGTCATTGCCGAGCAGAAGCGATCTCTCAAAGGTTTTGGCCGTATCCTCGTTGGTTGAGGGCGCGGTGTCATTCACCGCATCCGGCGCATCGTTGACCGGGGTTACATCAACGGTCAAGGTGGCAGCCGTACTGAAAAGTGCCCCATCGCTCACCGTGAAACCGATGCTGTCGTGGTTCGTTCCCGAGGCATTGGCCGCCGGTGAATAAAGGAGTTGGCCGCCCCCGATCTCGGCCACCGTTACCGTCGCATTCTGGGAGAGCGACTCCCCCGCATCCAAGGTGTTGTTCTGGTTCGCATCCAGCCACAGCGTGCCGGCTTTTGGCAGAGTGGTGATCTTCACCGAAGCCAGGGCATCACCGCCATCCAGGTCTGCAAAGCCGAAATCGCTGGCCTGCAGGGTCAACCGGCCATCCTCGGTCAGGGTGAGACCTTTGCTCGCCGCAATCGGCGCATCGTTCACCGAGGTCACATCGATTTGGACCGAAGCAGTGACATATCCACCAATGCCATCGGGTGTGGTATAACTGAAAGTATCGATTCCGTGAAAATTGGTCGGGGCCGAATAGCTCAGTCCACCATCCGAAGCAATTTCAATCCTGCCTTGGGTCGGTTGGGTGATATGCGCGAGATCCAGAAAGAGGTTGCCCGTGAGTCGATCATTGGCCAGCAGCTCCTGGATCGTGAAAGAGAGATGCGTATCCTCGGCGACCCGCAGCGTATCATTTTTCAATTCTGCGGCAGAAGCGACCAGAGCGCCATCCACTTCGTCGAGCACTTCCAAGAGAGTGGTGAGTTGGCCATCTTCCAGATCCGTGAGTTCCTGGAGGGTGGATTTGAAGTGCGCCATGGCCTCAACCGCTGACAACAACCCCTCTTTAGGCGGCAAGCCCGGATCGAACAGTTCGGGATTGCTCACCAGGTGAATCAATTGGTTGTTGGAGCCAAACTCTTCGATGGAAGCGTTGATGTCAACTTTGAGACCTTTGGCCGCTTCCTGGGCCTGTTCGGAGATCAGAATGCCGTTGTCCGGATTGCCGTCCGAGTCCAAGGTTTGCAACAATCTTAAGATATTGACAATGGTATTGGAATTCTTGGCAGGCGCGAGATCCACGGGGGTTATATAGTTTTGCCCCTGGGAACTGCCGAGCACGATGTCGCCGATTCGGAACACCACGATATCGCCGGGTTTGTAGGAATAGCCGCCCGAACTGGTGGTGATTCCCGTCACGTTGCCCGCAGTATAAATGACACCGCCAACCGGGCTGTCAAGAAACACACCGGTTTTGTTTGGCAACGTCGGTGGCAAAACAGTGTCCGAGCCGCTTTGCGTATCGAAGTTGATCAACCTGGGGCGATAAATCTCATCCTGTTGCACGGTCGTGGCCATCCAACCGGAGTAACTGCTCCCTTTGTCAGCATGGGAGTCGTTCTCGTGGTTGCCGTTCCATCCCTGGCTGGTCAGAAAAAGATCGCTGGTCGAGAGTGATGAGAGCTCTTTTTCCTTCTGTGTCAAAGGATCCTTGGTCGCTTCTCCAGTTCCGGCATGCTGATTCTGTCCCAGGGATGTTTTATCCAGGCCCGATCCATCCGTGGCGTGCTCAAGTTTTCCATCCGCCAAATGACTCTTGTCCCCAGATGACTGATTGGCTCCTTCGCTGCCAGCCCCTTTGTCGTGCGGTTTGCTGCCATCATCCTTGTGTCCATCTCCGCCATGCTCTCGTATCAACTCGAAGTCGAGATTGTTTTTCAGATGATTGAGAAATGGGGCCGGTGGACGAAATATCGGGGTTGGCGCCGCCGCGCCAAAGGTGACGGAGGTGGCGGTTCCCGGTTCCAGCAGGGTAACCGTTTCACGTCCGGAGGCGTCGGAGATGTCGAGGATACCGGAGGTATGCACCACAGTGGTGGAACCATCCTCGGCAACCTCACCCGATAATTCACTGCCACGGATGCCGATCATGGCGGTTGGGGTTTTGATCAGTGAGTGCTGACCAGGATGCTGAAAGGCCAATTCACCGCTATGATAGCGAAAAATTCCCCGTACGACCGTGGCTTCGAATGCTCCCTGTTTCTCTGCCGGGTCAAACTGGTATTTGTCGAAAACCGCCTGGGCCTGATTGCTTAACTGAAACTCCGTGCCATCGACAAACTTGAACAGGACCGAGGCGTTTTTTTCGGTCTTGATGACATCCTTGGGGTGGACTGGACTCCCTTCCTGCAGGGTACGGCTGACGCCATCGGGTCCGGTGGCCGTGACAGTGCCAACCAATTTCGTGCTGTTGCCAATGGTGGGCGCTGGCTCGACGTACATGTCTGGCCCGGCGACCAGCGTGACTGGTGCGTCATGGCGTGCCAACAGTTCCACGGTTTCGGCCAACAGAAGGGCACCGTTGGGTGCCTGGAGCGCGGGTCGGATCTCCTGAGCGAAATAATTTTCCAGCAGAACCTGCTCACCCGTCTCTTTATGGATGAGGAGATGATCTCCAGTGCGCACGAACTCCCCGCGAAGCAAAAAATCGGTATCTGGTAATGCCTGGGGAGATGGAGGACTCAAAGTGACAGTAGATCTGCTCATAATAAGGACTCCCAATCATCTTGATACCCAAGAAATATAATTTTATATTAATTGTTTAAACAGATAATTTTTGATCGAAAACAGTTGACAACTTGAAAACAAATATTAAAAATTTTAAGTATGTGCGATCTTCTTGTGCAGACAAACGCATCTTCAATAATAGAGTATATTTTTTGCAGCTGTTTTGCAATCCATTTATACCATTATCGGCCATCCCTGCTGTCCAAAATAATCTACTGGGGCAGCAGAGTTGATTTGACATCCTACCGTCATGCCCGCGAAAGCGGGCATCCAGGTGTCATTCGGCAAGCGAAATGAACGCGGCTATCGGGTCAGAACGACAGATTCAGGGTCAGGAAAATCTCCCGGGCCGGATTGCGGCCTTGGAACACGAATGGATCGGTCACCCAGTTGAAGTGCGCGTCGAACAGGTTGTCCACCTTGAACTGCACCGAACCCTTCTTGCCAGGAAACTCATAGCCCGTTTCCAGATCGGTGATCCAGATAGTCTCCGTGGCGCGGTTGGCGGTGAAGTTCAACTGTCGATGGCTCTCCTTGGCTCGGGCCGACCAGCCGTTCTCGTGTACCCACTTCAGCCCCAACTCCGCCAGATGCTCATCCCGGTTCACGGTCGAAGAAATCTCGGACTGGGGATCACTCACCTCACTGAACCGATATCGGCCCGCCAGACCCCATCCCTTGCCGAGCAGGCGATTGTGCTGGATTTCCAATCCGGAAATGCGGCTGCCCCAAACCACCCGATTGCCGGTGGCATCGATCTCCGGATACTCACGGTCGGCGTGAAAGAGCCCGGCGGACCAGAAACCTTGCGCGGTTTCATACTCCCATACCAGTTGTGCTTCGTCGGTAGAGGATCCAGCGGTGCCATTGCGATGCACTGGAACGCCAGCGATATCCGCCGGATCGAGTCGGTCGCTGATGAAAGGCAAAAGGGACCGGAATCCCGCCAGTCGCAACGTATGGTGTTCCTGCGGTGTCCAGATCAGGCCCAATCGCGGGCTCCACTGGTGGATGGTCCAGGTGGTATTGTTGAACACGCTGCCAGTCTGGATGCGATCGAAGTGCAAATCCCCTTCAAGGATCCATGCAGGCGTCAGTTGATACATGTCCTGAATGAACCAGGTATCCATGCGGCGCTTTTGATCCGCGCTCGTGCCGGGCAGCGGAAAATTGCCCAACGGTGGAGCCAGCACCTCAAGTTGGGTGGCATTGGCATACTCATCCGAACCGCCATAATGGACCACACCGGTCAGGATCTGGTTGGAGTGATGTTTGAAAAGGAACTCCCCCTGCACCTGATAAAAATCGCTGGTCAGTTTGATTGCCGAGTTGGCGTCGATGGTCGAGCCGGCCAGAATGAGATTGGCGGTGTCCGCATCCAGATGCGATACACTCTGGAGTTCCACCGGCGTGCGAATCTTGGCCACATGCAGCAACAGATCCGATCCGGGCGTGAACTGGTGGTGATAGCCCCCCTCCAATCGCTGGGTCGTGCTCTCCATCCGGTCGCGCGGTGCCTGGGGCACAGCGTACTCCTGGCGGCGGACGTTCTGATCCGTTTGCCAGACTTCGGTTTTGGAGGCCGCCAGCATGACACCGCTGTTCTCGCCTGGATCCCACTTCACATACCCCACGACACTGCGATTGCGATCGGAATGATCCGCCCTCCAGCCATCGGTATCGGTTTCGACATAACCGGCCTGATACGCCAGGTTCTGTTGCGGGGCTGCGCCCGAGACGATGCCAGAGCGGTTGAAGGTCTGATGGTTGCCGACCGTGGCCGACAGATCCACATCCGTGCCCGGTTTTTCGACGAACGAAGTATAGGTGTTAAAACTATTGAAAGTATTCCGGTTGGCCGGTTGCAGCAGACGGGCGAGCAGATATTCGGTATTGCGCGCCCAGGAGCGCCCCTCTTCCCCGGCCAAAGCGCCGGCGTGGAAAAGATGACCGGCGGAGTTGGTGTAATCTTGCCGGGTGGAGGCCACGGCCTTGTTTTTGGCCCAGGCGGGCAGTTCAAGCTGGTTGAACAAGCGAGAAAGATCGACATTCTTGACCGCCAGATCGCCATCCAGCAAGAACCGCGACCGGTAGACCGCCCGATTGTCGTTCAAGGCGATGGCCTGTTGCAGCGACCCGATGGCCTGAGTGGGCTGGTTGAGATCCCTTTGGATGAGCGCCGCATACAGATGCGGTGTCGGATCGCGAGGATCGAGCATCCGGGCCATTTCCAGGATGTCGAGGGCCTTGGTATGACGCTCGGCCTGATAGAGCATCTTGGCCCAGTAGCTGCGCAGCAGTGAGCGGCGCGGATCGAGCAGCACGGCGGTGGTGATCTCTTCAAACGCGCGGGCACTCTCGCCCAGCCGCATTTGGGTCAATCCCAACCCGAGATGTGGTTCGGCGAGGGATGGATCCAGTCGCGCCGCCTCGCGGAAAACATGCAGCGCCTCGTCGTTCTTTCGTTGCGCAAACAGAATGAAACCGCGCAGGTTCTGCACCTCGGCATGATCGGGCGCCCGTTGACTGGCCTGCCCGATGGTGTGCAGGGCATCCGTCGTGCGTCCGGAGCCGAACTCCAGCCGTGCCAGGACCAGCATGGCGGTGACGTTTTCCGGATCGCGTGTCAACGCCTTGCGGATTGATGCCTCAGCCTCCTCCAGCTGAAATTGCGCCTGCTGCACATAGGCCAGCACAATCCAGGAGTTGGCTGACTCGTTCGCCACGGTCGTGGCCTGCTGGGCCGCCTCGACCATCTCGGCGCGCCGATCCAACACCAGGGCGGTCAAAGCGCGCAGTTGCCAGCCAAGTCCATCGCGGGGATTCCTGGCGGTTGATTCCGTCAAGGTCTGACTGGAGCGTAGCAGGTTGCCGGTCAGAAAATCCAGCCAGGCTTGTTGCAATGCGAATCGAGACTCTCCAGGATGTTCCTGTCTCGCCTCAGCCAGCATCTTTTCGGCCTCGGAATACCGTTTGAGCTGGATGAGGGCCACGATTCGACCGAGCCGGCTTGCCGCATCCGGACGCGGATCACGACCGAAGATGGCCAACGCCTTGGCAGCATCCCCCTTGTCCAATTCGCTCCACCCTGGGCCGGTGAGCTTAAGATCCCTCGGCGTAAAGAACGACGGCACCGCGATCACCCACTGCACCGCGTTCTCCGGGTTCAACTGCATCTGTTTGGTCGGTGTCGCTCCCTTGCGGGTGTGCGACTCCTCGCCGCTGCGAATCACCTTCTCCCCTTGCGGATTGGCGATCCGCGCGCTCCCTTCCAGGGCGGAGACTTGAAGCGTTTCAGTAGAATCCACCTGCAATACCAGTTCGGTGCCGCGCACACCGACTTCTGCCGCCGGGGTCTTGAAGGTGATCGCCACCTCGCGGTTCTTGTTCAAAAACCACGCGCCGCCCTGTTTCAAAGTGAACGCGGAGTTGATCGAAGCGGGTTTCTCCTGCTGGGCATCGGCCAGTTGCCAGAAACTGCTCGGCGCCACTTCGCCGATGATGAAATCCGAATTCTCTTTCAGCTTGATCAGACTCTCATCCGCCATCAGCAGAGAGACGCGGCTTAAAGATCCGGTGCGGATTTGGTCACCGGCGTGCAACGCCTGTCCCGCCTGGGCCGGTTTCCATGTCACGCCCGTGTCCGGATTGACCTCGACATGGCCCTCCAGATCCACCACCTTGGCAGATGTCGATGGTTTGGCTGCCGGAGTCTCCGCCGCCATGCCAGCATTGGCCAGAAACATCACCAACAGCATTACGCTGCAACAAAGCTTCGTCAATACGTACATGTTTTTGCCATGCGCCCCATCAATTCATTTTTAACTCCAGCGTCGCCGCCGGGCTTCCAGCCTGGGCAGAACCGGTCGCATAACCCGAGTCGGTGGTCCAGCTGCCGGATTTGACCTTGGCGTTGCCGAACACCTGGATCGTGTAGTTGCCGCCCACGGTCAGGCCGTCCAGGGTGCAGGCGCCGCTGTTCTTATCGGTCAGGCAACGATCCTTCTCCACACCAGTTTGATCATAGGCAAGCACCAACGCGCCTCCGGCGACAGCACCGCTCTTGTCGGTGATCTTGCCGGTGATCGCGCCGCTCGCCTTGGTGATCGACAGCGTCACGCCGCTCACATCCGCGCCGTTCACCGTCACCGCGTCATGACTCGCCGAACCGTCCGGCGTCCAGACATCCACCCGATAGGTGGCGTTCGACAACCCCTTGAGCACGAATTCACCCTTGGAATTGGTCACCGCGCTGCCACCCATGTTGTCCGCATTCGACCAGACATTCACCAAAACGCCATCGACCGCAGCGCCGTTTCTGGTCACGCTCCCCTTCAAGGCAAACCCCTTGGCCAGGGTCACGTTCAACCCGGTCGTATCCCTGGTCACTGCCACCGTGCCCACGCTCTTCCA
>JAMOBI010000125.1:0-15712 GCA_039908105.1 Magnetococcus sp. YQC-9 | reverse complement strand
GTCGTCGTCAGACGTACCACATACTTGACCATGTCATATACTCCTGCTCGAATCCCCTGGAGGCAGGAGTGTAACAGATTAACGGAAGCCTGTCAGGTCAGCTTTGTCGCTCCACTAGGCGCCGCAGCGCCGCGATGGTCTGAAAACCGTCCGGCTCGGGCATCACGATATCCATCACCACCAGGATCGATCCCTGGATGCGCGCGCAAGATTTTCAGGGCAGTTGCGCCATCCGTGGCCATGAGAATTTTGCCCACCCGATTTTGCAGACTCCTGGCCAGGGAGAAATTGCCACACACATCGTCATCAACCAGCAACAGGGTAGCTGGATGGCTGCGGATTTTCAACATCCATATCGGACATGTCGGACGACTCATCGACATGCAGAGAATCGAGTAAATGATTTCCCAAGGCATCTCTCGATCGCATGACCGCGGATCGGGAGAGCGCGCCGAACAGATGAGCCGGGATACCCATCCCGTACGCTGACCCGGTCTCCCACGTTGCCATCCCGGTTCAAAGACCACCTCGACCACCCCTGGCAATTGCCACCCGCGCCGCGCCATTGGTCATCGATCCAGAAAATCCTGACTATTCACCATGCCCGACTTCTTGCCATCTCATTGAGACCTTGATAGATTGGTTCATCATGAATGACCATGCCAACAATCCAATCCCTTTAAAGGCCATCAGCCTGCGATTGAAGGCAGCCCGCCAAATGGCCACCGGAGCTGGAGAGAAGGTGCGAGCGTTGCGCCGGGAGAAAGGGTCGACCCTCGACCAGTTGGCCGAGATGACCGGCACCAGCGAAAGCCAGATCCGGAAACTCGAAAACCGGGACAACGCCCGTCACACGGCAGAGAAAATCCACCGGATCGCCGAAGCCTTGGGAGTGACACCAGAGCAGCTCATCTCCTCGGGATCGGAACCGCCAGACGAGGAAGAGGTGGACAGGGCTTTCTGCCGACAGTACAAACGCATGCCCGACGAAACAAGGCGTAAGATCCGGGCGATGGTGAAGCGCTGGAGCGACAGTTGATGTCAGAACGTCGATCGCCGGAAGAGTGGGCACTCCATATCAACCTCATCCTGGACACAGCCTTCGGACGCGAGCGCCACCCTGTCAGCGTGGTCGAAGTGGCACGGATGTTCTCTGCCATCAAGTACCCATCAGAGCCGATCATGGTCGTGGAGGGCGGCGAGTTGCCTGGATTTCAGGGAGCCCTGATCCGTCACCCCAATCGTGGATGGGGAATCGTCTACAACCGCAACGTTCTTTCCAAGCGGCGTATCCGTTTCACCCTGGCCCATGAGTTCGGTCACTATCTGATGCACCGCTCTTTCCGCCCCACAGGCTTCCAGTGCGTGGCAGAGGAAATTCCGAACCCGGAACAGCCCTTCGACCGCCTGGAACGGGAGGCGGATACTTTTGCCTCCCACTTCCTGATTCCCCCACACGATCTGGTGGAACAGATCCCGCCGACGGAATGGACGGACCTCAACATGCTCGGCTGTTGCGCCGACCGTTACGGCGTCTCCCTGCTGGCACTGATCCGGCAATGGCTGCGTTTGACCCAACAAAGGGCGGCGCTGGTGGTCTCGAGGGAGGGCTGCATTCTATGGTCCGAGGCCAGCGAGACCGCCAAGAAGTGCGGCGCCTGCTTTCGGGAGAGCTGGAAGGAGCCGGTGGAGATCCCGGCCCAATCGCTGGCGGCCCAGCGCCATGCCACCAACCACCCCAAGGACGGCATACTGGTGTCAAAAGGCGCCTGGTTCCAAGAGCACGACGTGGTGGAGATGGCGGTCTACGCGGATCAGTACGACTTCATCATCTCCCTGCTGATGCTGGACTTCGACCAGCAGGCGACCACCCCGGACACCCGGAGCAGCTTCGACTGCTGATCCTCACCCCTCTGCCTGTCATCAACAACACCTCCCGGAACATCCCTCGCACATCCCGAAACATCCTGCCAACGCCCGTCGTCCTCCCTTTCATCCCGGTCCCTCACTGCTTTTGTGGTGATAATTTAATCGGTATGGCGTCCCCGTATTTGGAGAGTCAGTCCGAAAACACCTCCTCAAGAGACTGCGCATCAAAAATTCGCAGGCTCCACTCCTCCAGCAAAGAGGAATCAGCTTTGGCGATCCGTTCACCGGCCCAAGATGGAATGGAACCGAAACGGCGTTGGAGTTGACGGATCAGGATTTTTGCTTCGCCTTCCTGGCGGCCTTCCTGGCGACCTTCCTGGCGGCCTTCCTGGCGACCTTCCTGGCGACCTTCCTGGCGGCCTTTCTGCTCGCCAATCTGGATGCCTTCCTGACGGCCCTGCACCAACAGTTGTTCCAGCTTTGGAATGGCGGACAGTTCGTCTTCAGGCATGGTGTCCACCAGAAAATCGAACCACTCCCTGCCGAGCAGTGCCACCTGCTCTGGCGTGACGCCCTCCATCTCCGGGCTGTTCAGTGAACCTTGCATGAGCAACCTCCATAAACCGACAACGGTTTGACCAAACGCAACCGAAATCCGAAACAACCCGGTTTCCTGGATGGTCTGAAATGCCTTTTTTCTTTCCTCCTGGCGGCTGGCAAAAAACTTTAAAGGTGCGTTCCTCGCCTCGTCCGCCAACTCGTTCAGAAGAATCAAACGGATCGTGCCGCCCCAGAGCGGCTTGCTTTCGTAGACCCCGCCGGGTCCGATCGGAAGAAAGGCAAAACGCTCCATGAATTCTGTCCGTGGGCTGATGGCACCGATCAAGACACTCTGCAACTGCCGCCTTTGCAGCCCGGCGCACTCCTGAAACAGCGTGTCGTACATCGACAACCGGGAAAGCACGCTCTCGTTCAAACTCTCGGTGATCTTCAATTCGATCAAAATGTGGTCCGCATCCAGATCCCTCAACCCATCCGACAACAAAAGGCGCTGCTCTTGGGTCCAGCTTACCTGTTGGCGACGGATCAGGATCAGATCCGCCCTGGGCGGCGTGGAAGTGACCGGCACTTCCACTCGGACCTCAATACCAACCGGTTCCAACAGCTCTTTCAGGGTTGCCCCAACCAGATTGTGCCAGTAGGTATTGCTCACCCGCGTCGTCCTTCCATCGTCCCCTGGGTCCGTTCCTGGTTATCTTCCGCCAAGTCATGCCATTCGGCAAGCGAAATGTTAGGGGGCGATCCGGCAGAACGACAAATCCGGAAGTCAGGGAAAACCACCGAACCGGATTGCGCTCCTGGAACCACGGAACCGATCGAACCGTGATGCGCGTATTCAGGAGCAGGCCAAGCAGGAAGGAGCTGCACTCCCTATTTTCGGACGAATCATCCGTTCGATCCGCTTGCCACTCAGGGATGACCCGGGCTCCGGTTGGGGTTACGCCGACAATGGAAACCACGGGCAACCGAACCTGCCAGTTGCGCGTCGCTTTCCATCCCTGAAAAAATCCGTGAGCTATCTGCAATTTGAGTTGAGAATTCCAAGCATGCATTCTTTAAAGATTCCAGTTGCATTATTAAAGATGCCTACAGTATGATTCATCCCCATCACATCAAAACAATTGCCAGAGGAATGCTACCGCGAATCCGGACTGACCACGCCCATTGAGGCGATTGAAACGCCCGGAGAAATTCCGGATCGAGTGACTCGCGTCCGGACTGACCACGCCCATTGAGGCGATTGAAACGCCTCAATGGCGAGCTGTTCCATTAGAAAATCTGTCCGGACTGACCACGCCCATTGAGGCGATTGACACCCACTCTTCTGGCCCTTTGTGTTTGCGTACAGTCCGGACTGACCACGCCCATTGAGGCGATTGACACCTACTCGCCTGGCCTTTTGTGTTTGCGTACAGTCCGGACTGACCACGCCAATTGAGGCGATTGAAACCTAGCATCGTCGGCGATATTCAGAACATCTTGTCCAAACTAACCACGCCAATTGAGGCGATTGAAACATTCCAGATTGACAGTCACCCGGTACATCGTGTCCGGACTGACCACGCCAATTGAGGCGATTGAAACGTGTCGAGAGCTTTTTGAACCATGTTGTCAGAAGTCCGGACTAACCAGGCCAATTGAGGCGATTGAAACTGATTCCGAGTTTGCATATCCGGAGCGACATGTCCGGACTGACCACGCCAATTGAGGCGATTGAAACTTTTCGCGCTGAGGGTTATACCGGAAGAGAGTGTCCGGACTGACCACGCCAATTGAGGCGATTGAAACTCATTTATTAATCGATGTTTCTCTGGCTCATCAGTCCAGACTGACCACGCCAATTGAGGCGATTGAAACCGACCCGCATTTTTTATCGTGCGGGTCCAACAGTCCGGACTAACCACGCCAATTGAGGCGATTGAAACATGAACGGGGGGTCATTGTGCCAACCTTCGGGACCGGACTGACCACGCCAATTGAGGCGATTGAAACAGCTCCTCCGGGACGGAAAGTGTTCCCACGAGACCAATAATGCCGGTCGCACGATGGGTTTGTGTGACTGACCGAAGTGTGCGGCAAACAATTATAATTTAAATTATTTTTCTTTACAAACAGAACCGATTGAACCAACCTCCTGCCGACAGTCAACAGATTGAAAATTATCATAAATTTTGTCAACATTATTTAAAATATTGTGATTATCTCCTTGTGTATCCGTATTCAAATTATACAACACAAGCCAAGCGGATTATTTTTATCAATCTATTTCTTGATATAGAATCTCTTATCTTGACATCTTAAAATTTTCTCAATAGCATCATTCAAAATCTTGCATTTGTTTTATCCAAAGCGCGCATAAGGGCACGATGAGCAACGATCAACAAACATCGGAAAACATTTACTATGTCTGTTGTGCGACTGCCCAGATGCAGACGAATTGGCAACCGCTGCGGGAATACCATCCAAAGGTTATCAAAGGCATTCTTGTGCTTATTGGCTTGTCCGATCTGGTCAACCCAACCGAGAATGACCGTACCCAGGCTTTGGCGCCGGCAGATCACTTTGAAAGAGCTGTCCTGAATCTCGGCTATCCGCGTCCGGAGAAGATCCAGGAGCGTGCGGCTTCGTTCAATGGTTGGCCGGAACGGGTGATCGACTGGATACACCGGGTGAACGACACGGCGACCACAGGCAGCGCGTTCGTGATTTTCAACGTCACGGGCGGGACCAAAGCGATGAATTGTGGGGCGGCACGCGGGTTACAGCAGGCCATCGACTCCCATGGCAATTTACGGCTCAGACTCGTCTACGCAGCGCGAGGTGATGTTCTGCACGAACAAGGTTGCACACAAGAACGCCGGTTGCCGGAATTGGGACTGGAGGACTTCATTGCTCTGCGGGGGTTTGATGAGTCCCTATTGGAACGACATAATCGTGTGACGTATCAAGCAGCCGTGGTGCAGCGAGAAGGTATGCTCTTCGATCTCTGGCAAGCGATACAAACTGGTTTACAAGTCGAGCCGTTCACCGCGCTGGCTGCTGCCATCATAGAGAGTCAGAAAATTGAAACGAATGGGTTTGTACGCATCGAGCGACACAATCTGGAAGTGTCGTTGCGACGAAAGAGTCAGCAAACAACTATATTACTGAACATCCTGCACCAACTCTGTCCAATTTGTACACCCAACCCATCACTCGATGGTCCATGGCTGCGTTTTACGAATGCTGATGATCTTGAGTGCTCCACAAATTTCGGGACATGGCTGCAAGGCCATTGGTTGGAAGAGCTGGTGTTTCTGAGGGTCCGAAAACTCTTTGCTGAAAACAACCAGGACTCGGATAGAGTATGTCTTGGCGTCAAAACTCATCGTATTGATGAAAATGGTGCCTTGTTGAGTGTGCAGAGTCACGAACTGGATGTGGCGTTTGTAGTAGGAGGGCTGCTTCATGTCATCGAATGCAAAAGCGACGCCTCTCCCAGTTCAAAGGAAAAACAAATTTGGATGAACCGTTTGATAGCCATCCGGACTGAATTGACTGGTTTGCATGGGCGGGTCGGACTGCTCCACCCACGCATCGTGATCCATCCAAATGGCGCGCATGGACGTACCGCAAAAAAACAAGATCTATCATGCTGGCAAGGAAATACGGCTTTGGAAGAGTTGGAGCTTGCCATACAAAAATATTTACAATGTACCAACCATGCGGGAGATCCATAGCTTTGGGTTCCATGCATCTCAAATGGCTGGGCAATACGCCGCAACTCGGCAACTTGCACGTAAAGTACGGACAGGGGGGTAACAGTGGTGCCACGACGAACCATCACGGCAACGTTTACGATCACGACACCCATGTTCCTGGGGGGTGTCGACCAGAATGCCGAGCCCCTGCTGCGTGTAGCCTCGTTGCGCGGCATGCTGCGCTGGTGGTGGCGGGCGCTGCACTATCCGCAATTCTACGTCGCGGCGTACAAATCGGACCCGGCGCGCGCACAGGCCGCTGCTTTGGACAGCCTGCGTCAGGCCGAAATCCGTCTGTTCGGCAGCAACGACCAGGGTCAGGGCGCTGTGCACATGCGGCTCCAGACGGTCGCACCATTGCGTATCATTAAAGTCGCACCGCAACAAAAACTCATGAATGGCAGAGCGGTCGTTGGCTCTGGAGCTTGCTATCTTGCCGGACAAGGTTTGATGGTAGCCATTGGAAACGACGCGGGTACACTGTTGCGCTCCTGCATCGATCCAAATCAAACCTTCACCCTGAACCTGATGGTCAAACCCGATTTGCTCCCTGCCGACATCGAGGGGCTGTTGCGCGCCATCAAGGCGCTGGGGCTGCTGGGCGGCATCGGGAGCCGTGCGCGGCGCGGCTGGGGGAGCGTCAGCCTGACCAGCCTGACCGCAGAGGGATTCGACGGCATGGATCCCTCTTTCACAGCTCCCAACAATGACAGAACCTATAAACAGGCCATCCTCGATCTGCTCGAACCCGTCCCAGTCGCCGCCTCCGAACCTCTGCCACCCTTCTCCACGCTTGGCCCCAACAGCCGAATCGATATCTTGTGTCAAGCACGCTCCCCCTTGTCGGCACTGGATACGGTCGGAGAGGCCATGCAGCGCTACCGTTGCTGGGGGTATCATCAAATGGTCAATGGAGTTCCCAGCGAAAGGAATTTCCCCGATGATCATGACTGGTATCGACCTCGTCCGCCGGGCATGCCGCCATTACCAAAAGATTCTGGTGTCAGACCGTCCGGCACGGTGGATCGCCGCGCCAGCCCGCTCTTGCTGCATATTCACTCCTTGGCCAATGGCCAACACATCGCCGCAGCCACGATCCTGCCCGCCAAATTCCTTCCAGATTGCAACGGCAAACGGGATTGTGTCGAGACGTTCGAGGTGAGCAATGCCGGGAAGAAGGCCGGCCAGATCGATTGGGGGATCCTGGATACGTTCATCGACGGCAGCGGTCCCTTGAGTGCACCAACCAAGCCCTATTTCCCTGACAAATTCGGAGTGCTGCCATGAGTGGCGCGCGCGTTCTCCATTTCTCCCTGGCACCGGTGCAGACGTTTGTGGGTCAGGCACGCCGCACCCGCGACCTGTGGGCTGGATCCTTCCTGTTGTCGTGGCTCTCCGGCAAGGCGATGCGCGCGATCGTGGATGGCAACTATGGCAGGATCGAGTTTCCCGAGGTTACCAACGATTCCTTGTTTTGTGCCCTGGCTCCAGATTACCGCGGCAATGGTCCGGTCATCGGCTCGTTGCCCAACCGCTTCAAGGCGGTCCTCACCTCTCCGGATGACGTGGGCATGCAGTGCCGCGCGGCAGTTCAACAGGCGTGGTGTGACCTTGCCACGGCTGTCCGGGAGACCTTCATCACGCCGATCGCAGCTCAAGGAAACGGCACCGGGGAGATCTGGGATCGACAAATCGACCATTTCTGGGAGACGGTTTGGGTCACGGGACCGAACCCCCAGGACAACGGCGATGGTGCCTGGCTGGACCGCCGCAAGAACTGGCGCAGCCACGAACGTCCGGATGAGCCGGGTGACCATTGCATGCTGATGGGGGATTGGCAGGAGATCTCCGGATTTGTCCGATTCCACGAACGCACCGCACAGGATCTCTTCTGGAACGCGCTCCGGCAAACCGTGCTGGAGAACGTCTATCCGCGTCTGAAAGGGCACCAGGAGGCCAACATCCTGGAGTTGCGCGATAACGAGCGACTGTGCGCCATCGCCCTGGTCAAGCGACTCTTCCCCTTGTTGCCGGATGAGATCCTGCGAAGGGTGATCGGCTGGGTTCCGGACGAATCGCGCGACACCCTGCGCAAATGGCCCTCCACCGCCTATATGGCGGCAGCCCCCTGGATGAAGCGGGCCTGGCGTACGAACGAAGAGGCGTGCCGGAACTATGTGACCGCCATTGGAAAACGGCATGAGGATGCGGTTCTCATGCAGCGCGCGGAACATCGCTCACGGATCAAGAATTTCCGTCACATGAACCAGTTTGCCGATCTGGATGGCCGTCTGTTCTACGCCGATGCGATCCGGGCCGATACCATCACATCCACGGATGCCGTACTGGATGCCCTGCATGCGTTCCAGAGTGCCATCCCGCCCGAAACCACCCATCGCAAGAACAAGATGCACGAGGCCGCCCCGTTCCATGCCCTGCTGTTGATGGATGGCGACCGGGTTGGTGACTGGCTGTCCAAGCTGGGCGGCAACACGGTCAGTCAGGCTTTGGAACGGTTCATCAAGGCGGTTCCGGAGATTGTCGATCAATACGAAGGCGTGACCATTTATGCGGGCGGGGACGATTATCTCGGTTTTTTCCCGCTCACCACCGCCCTGAGCGCGGCCGCCGCCCTGACCGATGCCTATCGGAACGCCTGGAATGGCCAAGCCGCGACCACTTCAGCCGGGCTGGTCTTCGCCCATTACGGGGTGGCACTGTCGGCTGTCATCCGCAGAACCCATGAGCTGTTGGAAGAGGTGGCCAAGGATCAGAACGGGCGCGACGGCATCGCGGTCGAGGTGATCAAACCCAGCGGCCCGGCTGTGAATTGGGTCTCCTGTTGGAGTGAGGCCGGACAGGATGCTGCCACCGGTATCACCGCGCATCTGGTCAACCTGGCCAATGCGTTCGCCGACGATGACGAGCGTTCCACCAGTTTTGTCTACAACATCCGTGAGCGTTACGACCCATCCATCTGGCAGACCCTGGATCTTGATCAGGCCCGAGCGATCCTGCTGGCCGAAAGGCTCAAGGGAACGGATGCGCCGCACGCGCAAATCGACCAGGAGTTGGACGAGTTGCTGGGCGTATGCCGTCCCCTCACACGTCGGGACGGAACGATCAGCAGGGTTCCGCTTTCGATGAATGGCGCTCTTTTGGCCCGTTTTCTGGCCGACAACGGCATCTGGATGTGAATGAGGGAACATGACCACGATCCGCCACTTCCGCATCCGTGCCCAGGACAGCCTGTTCTTCCGCGATGGCCGGCCATTCAACCAGAGCGACGAGGGCTTGGCTCTGGCGCACAGCCACTTCCCTCCATTTCCCAGCACCATGAGCGGGGCTGTTCGTACGGCACTGGCCACGGTCAATGGTGGCTGGGATCTGGCGGTGCTGGGGGATGGTCCGGACAATCTGGGGCAACTGACTTTCGGCCCGCCCACGCCGGTGCGTGACCAGGATGGGGGGCTCGACCTCTTGTACCCTCTGCCACCTGCCATCCTCGGACATGCTGACCAGGACGGGTTGCTCCGGCTGGCGCCGGGAACACCCTTGGAGTGCGACATGGGTCCGGCGGTTCCCCTGCCGCAGCTGGCCGGCGCTCCGGGACCGGGTTGGAAATCCCTGCCAGACAGATGGGTGACCGCTGCTGGGCTCTCCCGGTTTCTGGCGGGAGGTGTACCGGATCGCAACGAAATCCTGTCGGTGGCGTCGTTGTGGCAGTCAGAGCCCAGGATTGGCCTCGCGCGTGATCACCGTACACGCGGCGCCCTGGAAGGGATGCTTTACACCACCTCTCATATCCGCATGCAAGAGACGATGGCACTGGCTGTGGAAATCACCGGACTGCCCGAAACCTGGCAGAATCCACGGATGCTGCCTTTGGGAGGCGAAGGTCGTTTTGCCTGGATCGATGCCTCGGATGACACGCCAGCTCACGCGCCGGTTCCCCCCATCGCCCCCGACGCCCTGGTGCGTTCTGGCCAGGATGCGTGTTGCTACACGGTGGTTCTGCTCAGTCATCTCTGTTTGGGGAAGCATCCATGGCCCGCGCCGGGAGGAGCGTTGGCCGATCTCCCCGGACAGATCGTGGCCGCCTGTCAGGAACGCACGATCCGCATCGGAGGTTGGAACAGCCGTGACTACGGATCGTCTCGCGGTGGACCGCGTCCCCTGCGTGCCTTCCTTCCGGCAGGCAGCGTCTTCTTCATGGAAGCTCCCCGCGCCAAGGAACAAACCATTCTGCAAAAACACTTGCTGGCAATCGGTGAGGGAACCTCTCACGGCTTCGGACAGATTGCCATCGGCACCTACGCATCCCAAAAGGAGGGATTCCCTGCATGAGCGGCATCATCCTCGGCCTGTTGGCCGAAACCTCCATCCATCCCGGCGTCGGACAAACCGATTCTGCGGTCGATCTGCCGGTGGCACGGGAGAGAACAACCGACTATCCCTATGTGCCGGGTTCTGGTTTCAAAGGCGCATTGAAGCAAAAAGCGCTTGAGATGGGAGACAGCACGGATGAACTGTTCGGCAAGCAGGATAGCGCCGGAATGGTGCTGATATCCGATGCCAGACTGCTGCTGTTGCCGGTGCGCAGCCTGACCGGCGCCTACAAATGGTTGACCTGTCCCCATCTCGTCGAACGGTATGCCCGTGACCGCAAAAGAGAGGGGCTCAGCGACGCGCATGGCGTTGACTTTGCCTCTCTGTCCGCCAACCATGTCATCGCGAGAGGTGACGGGAAGCTGTTTCTGGAAGAACGCAACTTCGAGCGCATGGCCAATCAGGATACCCCTTTGGATAACCTCGCTCGATTTCTGGGAGGGGTCATCGCCAACCCCGCTGCAAGAGCGCGGTTGGGTTCCCAATTGGCGGTGGTGAGTGACAACGATTTCAACTGGTTTGCCAAGCATGCCCTCCCGGTGGATGCCCACAACACCCTGGAACAAGAGACGAAAATCAGTAAGTCGTTGTGGTATGAAGAGACGCTCCCACCGGATACGGTGATGTATGGGGTGGTGGAAGAGCGCACGCTCCTCCAAAAAGAGGCGCAAAGCAGGGATCCCTCCCCGTTGGAGCGGGTGCGCAGGTTGTTCGCTGAAAATCCTTACCTGCGCGTTGGCGGCAATGAAACCACGGGCCAGGGATGGTTTCATTGCCGCGTCGTCGATTCCGAATAGGGAGGAGTGGCCATGTCGCAGATGTTTTCTCAACGTCGTGCCAAGCACGCGCTGCAAGCCATTCAAAAGTTCGCACAGGAGTCCAACAGCGCAGGCAAAAGCAAAGAGTTCTACCTTATGGCCATCAAGTCCGTGCCAATGGAGATCCGCGCCAATGGTATGGGACAGGCGATGGCCATGGCGTTGTCCCAATCGGAACGGGGGAATCAGGCGGATCGCAAGGCGGCTTTCAAAACGATCTACGACCATTTTCAAGGATGGTTGTGCGACCCGCATGAGCCGGACACCCCATTTGACCGGGGCGATTTGATGACCCGGTTGTGCGAGGCCGAGCAGGAGCTTTACCTGCATGCCCAGACCGAGGCGCTGGCCTATGCCGCATGGCTCAAAAAATTTGCCAACGCCTTTCTCGCGACCAGCGCACCAAACCCGGCGGAGACGACCCCGTGAACGCTCCTCTTTATCAAAACGCCTTTATCGAGGCGCGGAGGCAGTTCAATCTGCGATCGACCAGCCAAGCCGGGATGTTGCGTTTGTGCAGCCATGCCGGGCTGTGGTTCGACAAGTTCTGCAACCGGTGGAAGCCGGATTTCAAGCAATTGGTCAGTGATGATGCCAAGCGGGACTGGATGCGCACCGTCACCAACGTTCTCACAAGAGATGACAAACCCGGTGATCCGATATCGATCGGAGACGGAACGCTCTTGCAAGAACATGAAGCACGGAGGAGATCCCTTGTCGGGGCCAGGCGTGGTCAGGTGTTGAACTTTACATTCGAAACCCGATTTGCCACCGGTCTCGGACGATCACACCCGGCAGAAAACGGCTGTGCCTGGCATCCGGTGTTGGGGGTTCCGTATCTCTCCGGTTCCGGGGTCAAGGGGCTGGTGCGGGCCTGGGCGCGGGAGTGGGCGGGGGCATCCACGGAGGATCTGGCACGTATCTTTGGTCCCGAGCCCCTGGCCACCCAGTTGTCCGTGGGGTCGGTGATCTTTCTCGATGCGCTGCCAAACAACCCGGTCCGGTTGGTCGTCGAGGTGATGACACCTCATTACGGTCCATGGTATCAGCAATCCCCCGCTGCCGTGCCTGCGGACTGGCACAGTCCAATCCCCATTCCGTTCCTGGCTGTGGAGGTGGGGACATCCTTTTCCTTTGCCCTCATGCCACGCTCGGAGCGTGAGCGTGACTGCGACGACTGCCAACAAACGGTTGAGTGGCTCAAGGAGGCCTTGCCTTGGATGGGAGCCGGAGCCAAGAGCTCGTCGGGCATGGGACGGGGAGAGCTCCTGTCACAGTTCGCAAGGGTCGCCGTGCCGCCACACCCGGCAAACGTGCAACCCCACCACTTGGGACGTCCTGTCGAAATCCTCGGGGAAGAGGATGAAGGTCACATCCCAGTACGTTACCTGGACGGAGGCGGCGAAGAGGAGTACGTTCCTGCCCATGAGCTCCATTGACCGAGAACCGTCGTCAGCATGATCACGGTTCAGATTTGTCACGGCCACGGCATGAGAACGGACGATGAATACCGTGCAACCAGATCCGTGTCAGGGTGCGATCCGTTTCCGAATGATGCGTCATCAAGCGAGGATGGAACCTGATCCTGCCATGATCCCCTTCGACCTCCCCACGCAGACCCTGACCTTTCAGTGTCAGCTCGAGCGGCCCATCCTGTTCCACTTCCGGCAGGACGGCGCAACCCCAGGCACAACCCTGGCCGGCGCCTTCGGTACGGCGTTGCTGCAGGTGGGGTGTCTGCGCCAGAGGAGCGGTCAACCCCGTTGCCTGGGGATATCCGGGGAAGAAGGGTTCTTCTGCCCGGAGTTTGCTGACTGCGCATTTCACTGGCTCTTCAAGCCCTATTTTCTCCATCAGAATCGATCCCCAGGCCGTCCAGTGCGTTTACGGGCGCCACAATTGGAAACCGGCAACCCGGTGCAGAATTTTTCCCTGGAGGTGGCGCTGTGGGGGCGGCATGCCGTGGCGAGCCGGGAGGTGGTGACGGATGCGATCCGCCTGATGGGTGACAATGGCCTCAACCACGCGGGGGAACCGATCCGTTTCCGCCTGCTTGACCAACAGGTCATGCCCATCTCAACATTTCAACAGGAGATCGAGCGACTCTCCACGGTCGTCTGGCAAAAGGCGCTGCTGGTGTTTGAATCCCCGCTCCTGATGCAATCCCGCGCAACCGACGCGGATGGCGCCAGTACACGCGTTACCACGAACAGCGCATCCTTTCGCCTGGAGTCTCTGCTCGGGAATGCCGCCTACGAAATCATGGCCTGGCATCTCGAAGAGCACCCATCCAACGAGCACGCCAATCGAGAGGTACGCCACGCCCTCTGCCGCAACCAACGTCAGGCGGCGGTCCAGGCACTGCATGCCAGCATCGACGATTGGCAGCCGCGCCTGGTTCCCATCGACCTGGGACAACGCATCTCCCGTTCCAACGGACGGCGCTTTCCCATACGGGGATTGCTCGGGCATGTGGAATTGACGGGACGGATCAACGATCTGTTGCCATGGCTGGTACTCCTGGAATGGCTGGGTGGCGGCCAGAAACGCAGCATGGGATTCGGGGCCACACGGCTCTGGCTGCGGTAATCCCCTTCCCGACCCCTCCCAGGCCAACCCGCCCCAAAAACGCACCCAAAGGGCGCAGATCCGAGACAACGCCTCGACCTGCGCGTCTCACCCCATTGACTCGGATGGGCAGGATCCGAGCCGATCTTCTGTTGCCAAATAAAATCATTCATTGCATCAAACCAATCCTGTTGTACTGCCATCGAACGGTCAATCTCAATCCAATCGCAGGCAACCGCCTTTTCCATCCCCGCGAGTACCCCCCTGCCAGGGGGGGGGCGCTGACTGACAGCGACACCCCACCGGTCTACCCAGGATTTCAATCGCTTCAATTGGCGTGGTCAGGCCGGACCATAACCTGTGGCCTGATCGAGCTCACCCGTGAGTTTCAATCGCCTCAATTGGCGTGGTCAGGCCAGACGAATAACCTGTGGCACGACATCATTGGCAACAAGTTTCAATCGCCTCAATTGGCGTGGTCAGTCCGGACATAACGTCGTGCAATTCCCCGGCAACGATGAGTTTCAATCGCCTCAATTGGCGTGGTCTGTCCGGACTTTGACCCTCTGGGCGAAGTCGATGACGTTCACGTTTCAATCGCCTCAATCGGCGTGGTCAGTCCGGACTTCTGATAACACCGTTCAAAAAGCTTTCGATACGTTTCAATCGCCTCATTTGGCAAAGTCAGGCCAATTGGCACAGCCACTCCGAACGCCACCATCCCACAAACAAACGAAATTATGCCATTTCTCCCCCCATCCCGCAAGTTCAGCCGTGCACGATCGACTCCGCCACCTCACGGGCACCCTCCAGGTCCAGGGGGATCGAGGCGAACAATTTTTTCAGCAGCAACATCCAAGCTCGCAAATCAGTTCTGTTGACCTGCCAGGCAGGTCCAGCTGAAACCTGGGTCCGGTTTTCGGGATACGGTCCGACGGGTGACGGTGGAGGGGTTTACCAGGCGATTTACGGAGGCGCTGCGTCGGGCGTTGGCATCGGCGCGGTGATTGAGTGTTTTAAAGATCTTCCAGCAGTTCCGGCAACTCCCGCGCTCCGTGGAAAACCCGCAGGATCAAAGGTGGTGTGGGCGTGGAGTCGTAGACCAGGATGTACGGAAACCCGGTCAGGCACAGGAAACGCGCAGGAAATGGGATCAAGTCAAGACGCTCCCGCCCAGCGCGTGGGTACTCTCCAAGCAGAATGGTCGATGGCGGCATGAAAAGCACGGACTGCACTTGGATGATCGTTCATGATCCATCGTGTGGCATCCAGCACGTCCCGGCGCGCTTGAGGAGATAATTGAGCTGGTTTCATTGAGGACGCTGCTCAATGATTCCATCCATTTCCGCAAGCACATCGGCTGCTTCGTACACACCCTCATGTTCTGCTTCAAGACGGACGGCATCCAACATGGCGTTGCAGCGTATACGGCGTTGCTCTTTTTCTTGCAGCATCCTCAAGGCACTGCGAACAACCCCGCTGACGCTGTTGAACTGCCCGCTGTCAACGCAAGAGCGGGCAAAATTTTCAAGTTCCGTCGTGAGATGGACATTTGTCGCCATGGCATGCTCCCCGAATGTCGGTAGTGTCTTACGTTAACCTAACCGCAACCAGCTTGGAATGTGTAGTTTTTATTAGTGAAAAAAAAGAGAGGGTCTGGGAGATTCATCTCCCAGGGTTTTGACTTTAGCGCGCTCTTTACAAGAAGCATTTTTCGCGCCTTTTCTAGAAAAATGCGCCGCGCGCCGCCAAGGATTGCGGGATTGT
>JAMOBI010000124.1:0-7148 GCA_039908105.1 Magnetococcus sp. YQC-9 | reverse complement strand
AAGAGCGCGCTAAAGTCAAAAACAAAGTCCCAAGGGCTTTGCCCTTGGATCCCACCAGGGGGATAATCCCCCTGGACCCCTATAAATGGAACTACGCATCCCGTGATGGTTGCGGTTTAACGTACTGCCAAGAAAATTCATGCCGCGCAAGATCGATCTTTCCTTGGAGCAGGCTGCCACGCTCATCCGACATTTCACGCCGGGTTGTGACGTGGTGCGTCTGTTGGGCACGGGCAGCTTCGGACAGGTTTTTCTCATCGAGGATCCCTTGTCGCGTGCTGCGGTCAAGATCATTCCTCTGAAGATGCGGCATGCGGGCGAGCCGGAAGAGAATCATGAATGGCGTCAGTTGACCACCCAGTGGGATCGACTGCACCATGCCAGTCTGGTGCGCATTCGCTCCTTTCACGAATTCGCGGATCCGGACCCGGCGAGTCCGATCGAGATTTACGGCCTGATTTATATGGACTATTGGCCGATCGATCTGTATGACTTCATCAAACGCTTGAAGAAGCATAACCGGTTTACCGCGGTTCGTAAACGTCGTTTGCTTAATCAAGTGGCAATTCTGCTTCACCGGCTGTTGCGCGATACCGGTTTGATCGTCACCGATCTCAAGCTGGAGAACATCCTGGTTTCGACACGCGATCCGGGTGTGATGGAGCTGGCACTGATCGATACCGGGGGGATCTGCGAGGCGCGACTGGCCGACTATTACCGGGTGATCACCACCGAATTTTTCAAGCCGCCGGAGTTGCTCGATCACAGCGTGACCTTCATCGATGAGGCGGTGTTGCAGTTCGGTTTCGGCTGGGTGGGATATTACATCCTCGAAGGGCGTTGGCCGATCACGGATCATGATTATCAACAGGCTCTCTGGACGCAGATTCGGTCGTTATCCGGGTTGAACTGGTCGGATGAGATTTTGGGCAGTCTGCCGGGTTGTGTGGCGATCATTGAGCGCTGTCTGCAAAAGGAGCGATCAGACCGGTTTGTCGATTTGCAAGATCTGGTTGCCGCCTTGGAGGCGGACGAGTCTGCCTGGCGGGAGGCGGAGTTGCGCCGGACGCGGGAGGTGTTGAGAGTTCAGGGGGTGCCCGAGGCACCCGAGCGTCGCAAGGAGCGCGACAACAGGATCTGGTGCGAGCCGGTGAGCGGGATGGAGTTCGTTTGGATCCCGTCCGGTGGATTCGACATGGGACAGTCGCCCGAGGAGGGGGCATTGCTGCACCGTTACAACGACGATGAGGTGTTCGAGAAGTGGTTTGGCCCGGAACTGCCGCGCCATCGCGTGCAGCTGGACGGCTTCTGGATGGGTCGTTTTGCCGTGACGCGTGCGCAGTTTTCCTTGTTCGTGGAGGAGACCCTGCATGTGACCGATGTGGAGCGCACGCAATACATTCTGCGTTACAACACGCGAGCCCATGAGGGGATGAATTGGCATCACTGGAAGAGTCCCCGCTATCCTCAAGAGGATAACCATCCGGTGATTCATGTGAGCTGGTTCGATGCAGAGGCCTTTGCCGAGTGGTTGAGCCGGCGCACGGGATTGAATTTTTTTCTGCCTTCCGAGGCTCAGTGGGAGTATGCCTGCCGGGGCGGGGGGCAGGCGCCGTTTCATTTCGGGCATGGCATCGATTCGTCGCAGGCCAACTACGATGGTCGGGAGCCGTATGGCGAGGGACCGGTCGGCATCTATCGCAAGGGGACACTGCCGTCTGGTCAGTTCATCCCGAACCGGTACGGGTTGCACGACATGCACGGCAATGTCTGGGAGTGGTGCGAGGATCTCTACGACGGACGCTATTATCAATCTTTGGACGCCAAACGACGCAATCCGATCCATCGGGGATCGATTGGTTACCGCGTCAAACGCGGCGGCTCGTGGCGTTCGACAGCGGCTCTGGTACGGGCGGCTTATCGTGGCGGCAGTTACCCGGATGTCGGCAAGGATGATATCGGTTTCCGGTTGGTGCGGATGCCAGCTGAATCAAACGTTACCAATGCGATGGGAGGATCGTGATGACTCCGCTTGTTCGTCCGATCGAAGCGGCGGATTGCGATGTACTGGCCGCCTTTTGCGCCGATTTTCCGGAGGAGCGGCGTGATCTCCTGTTCTGGAAGCAGCGTTTCCGGTTCTGGTGGGAGGAGAATCCGGCCTTTTCGGAAAGCTTTCCGCGCGGATGTCTCATGGAGAACCAGGGTGAAATAGTTGGTATTTTCGCACTGTTTCCCACGCATATCATTTTGAAGGGTCAAAAATGCATTGCCGCCAACATGACCTGTTGGCGTGTTCTGCCCAACTGGCGACCGCATATGTTGCGGATGTTCGCCAAACTGTTGGCATTGGCTGGCGATCGTCTTATCTTTAATACCACGCCCACCCCGGCAGTGGAACAGATTCTCATACGATTCGGTTTCACCCATTTTGGCGCCGAGATCCGGACCGAGTCCGTGTGGTTTACCGCGCCGGCTGGTTCGGATCCTTTGACCGCAATGAAGCGCATCTGTCGGATCGCATGGAATTGGGCCCCTGAGTGGCTTGGTGAGTCAGGGATGGTCGCGGTGCCGCGCACGTTGGGCCGTTGCTTCGGACAGATGCTGGGTCTGCGTCAGGGAATGGCGGGTGCGGGCGAGATCGGGTCGGTGGAGACCATCGATGCGGCGTTCGACCGGCTTTGGGAAAGAACCAAAACGGGTCAGACCCTGACCAATGATCGGAGCTCGGCCAGTCTGGATTGGTATCTGCGCCGCAATCCCGTCAAAAGGCCGTTCACCCTGTTGACCCATCGGCGAGGGGATCGTCTGGTCGCCTGGTTGTTGGTCGAACGACGTCCGAGTCGGCACTGGCCGGATGCAGAGCACTGGCTGGTGGTGGATGGCTGGGCCGAAGATCCCTGGCGCGAGTCGCTGCTGCCGTTGCTCGCGCGTGCTTTGCAGATTGGACGCACTGCCGGGATTCCGGTGTTGCGGATTCCCCATTATCATCAGGCATTGGCGGAAACGTGTGCCGGGATTGGCCTGAGTCGTTCCATTCCCAAGTCGTTCAACAGCTATCTGCGTTGGCCGGATGGGGCGTTGACATGGGATCCCGCACGGATGCGGGTCAGTCGCAATCAGGGTGATTACGGGTGTTGAGACGGGGCGTTGTTCAGGTGTGGTGCGTCGACCAGGGCACAACCTGGGGCGGCTTATGCAGGTTTTGACCCAGGGAGGTGTTTTTGGATGATGTCGATCAACGCGGTCACGCTGTCGATTTCGACCAACTCCTCCAGCTCGAATCGGAAGCCGAAGCTCTCCTCTACGGCGCCAATCAGGTTCATGTGGCCGATGCTATCCCAGGTCGGTACCTCAATCATGGTGAGGGATGGGGTCACCACGAGATGAGGATCCTGGAAAATGGTGCGCATGAGCGGTTCCAGGCGTTGCAGGATGGGTTCTTTCAAAATACGCGACCTTGTTGATGCGGATGGGTTCCCGGACCACAAGCTGTGGTTCGGTGCCGTGTTGAGTGTGCGCCTGCGGATACACGCTCTTTATTTTTTTGTGGAACTTTGCTTTTGGAATTCCACGGGTGGGGGTGAGGAATTCTCTCCCCCCATCATGCCAGGTTTGTGACCAAAGAGTGAGGCATCACATGTCAGCGATCTCTTTATGATGATTGATTTTGCCAGATATTCGTATTTCAAGTCAAAGTTTTTTTGCAAATGTTGCATCGTGCGCCGCTTTGGTCATGCGACCAGAGCGGCTGCACGTTACCGTGGAACAGGAATAAAGATCGGTTTGATCCGCTTTGCTGTGCGTGCGTTGATACCAAGGAATCACACCGGGATGTTTTTGGAAGGTTGACAAAGAGGTTCGGTTTTAGGAAACTAGCGCCCACCCCACGGAGAGATGGCCGAGCCGGCTGAAGGCGGCACCCTGCTAAGGTGTTATACTCGAAAGGGTATCGAGGGTTCGAATCCCTCTCTCTCCGCCATTCGTTCCTTAAGTCCCCATTTTCCGGACGCTTGTCAGTGGCTTCTTCATTCAGTTGGAGCGCGATGATTACAAGTCGCGTGGATCGACAGTGAGGTCATGCATCATGGATGGTTTTTCTGCGGACCAGGGCTTTTACGACATTCATGTCTTTTGCTGCACCAACAGCCGTGCACCCGGTCATCCGCGTGGGGATTGCGCCGGCAAGGGGGCGTTGGATCTCCAGGGGTATCTGAAGTTTCGCGTCAAGGCGCTCCCTGAGATCGGCAATGTGCGTATCAATCAGTCCGGTTGTCTGGATCGTTGCGAGTTGGGACCGCTGATGGTGATCTATCCCGAGGGGGTGTGGTATCACTATCGCACCACGGCGGATGTGGATGAGATTCTGGAGCGACATATCCTCAAAGGGGAGCGGGTCGAGCGGTTGCGGTTGGCCAACGACGCGACCCGTCCGCCGCTCTGAGTCGTACGGTATGCGGGAGCGGGTGGGATGAACATTCTCAAACAGCTGTTCGGACTCTGGCCCTGGTTGCTGCTGATGGTGTTGATCGGCGGTGGTATCGGGATTTATCGTGCCCTGCCGCAGCAGTCGCCCAAATCCAAATTTCTTTCGGTCGATACCAACACCAACAAGACGCCGCGTCTGCCGTTGGCCCCGCACGTACACCAGTTGCGCGCCCGTCCGGACGAGACGATGATCCGTTCCACCTCCGGCATGCCGATGCGTTTCCGGTTGATGGACAAGCGTACCATGCGCATCGATCAGTTGGTGATCGCGGTGGGCGAGTTGCATGCCACGCCGTGGGGCGGCTGGATTCTGCCCAGGGCTTATGCGCCGGATCTGATGATTCGCGATGGCGAGGCGGTGCATGGCCCGGAAGGGCATGTCAATCCGGCGGTGTGGGTGGAGCTGAAGAATCAGGATCGCAGGGCTTTTTACGAGGGGTGGCTGTTTGCACGTGACTCGGCCCAGACCGCCTGGGATCACCCCCGGTTCGATGTCACCTTCCTGGGAATCGCGGACAACAAATCCGACAAGCGATGACGCTGGAAGGCGCCATATTGCCGGAGGCGCAGTTTCTGCCGGATGGCGAGGCGCGCACGCTCCTGGCGCTGGTGCTGGCTGCCGAGGCGGGAGCCGGGGACGAGGTGCCAGTCGGTGCACTCTTGAACGATGCGTTGGGCCGTCCTGTGGCCGGTTGCGGCAACGTTTGTCTGGCGGGGTTTGATCCGGTCGGGCATGCCGAGATGCGGGCTCTGCGCCAGGCGGCTGGGCGGGTGGGGAATTATCGTCTCACGGAGGCCTCTTTGCAGGTCTCTTTGGAGCCGTGTCCCCTGTGTCGTGAGGCGCTGGCGCTGGCGCGGGTCGGAAAGGTCGAATTCGCCGCCCATCGGCTGCCTCAGAGGGGTGAAAAGGGGACTCTGGCGCAAGCATCGTCGGCTTTGTTGCGTTTTTTTTTTAGAGCGCGGCGTGTGGACTTGAATTCCGACGAGGATTCTGCTGTAATGCAGGATTCGTTGACTGGTGTGGAGAGATGACCGAGCGGTTGAAGGTGCACGCCTGGAAAGCGTGTGTACTCTAACCAGTACCGAGGGTTCGAATCCCTCTCTCTCCGCCACTCTCTCTTGACCGTGGAACTTGAGCTTTTGGAGGTCCACGGGTGGGGGTGAGGGGGGTCTTCCCCCATCAAGCAAGTTTGGATCATCGACTTTTCCCTCCGGGGTGGCTCCACCCTGTTTTGCATCGGCGGGCGGCGTTGATGGTCAGGTCATACGCAACAAAAACCCGTGAACCCCGTCAGGACCGGAAGGTAGCAGCGGCAGCGGGATCTTTTGTGTGCCGTATATCACCTGACCGGAGCCGCCCTTAATTTTTTGTAACGATTCGGTTCCTGTGGATCGGATTGTCTCTTTGGACAGGCTGGGGACAGGCTGTTACCGGTCAATCGGCTCCAAAGATTTCCCGCACACCAGATCCGGATCCTCACGCAAGAATCATCCCCTTTCACGAATCCTGGTGCCGAGCATGTCCTCTTATGTCGTGTTGGCCCGACGTTGGCGTCCGCGCAGTTTTGCCTCCCTGGTCGGTCAGCAGCATGTGGTGCAGGCGTTGCGCAATGCCATCCTCACCGGTCGGGTGCCGCATGCGTTTCTCTTCTCCGGTACGCGCGGCGTGGGCAAGACCACGCTGGCCCGTATCCTGGCGATGCGGCTCAATTGCCAGGAATCGCAAGGGGCTGAACCGTGCGGTCAGTGCGACTCCTGCCAGGAGGTGATCGCCGGTTCCCATCCGGATGTGCTGGAGATCGACGCCGCCTCGCGCACCAAGGTCGAACAGATGCGCGAGTTGCTCGAACTGGCCCCCTATGCCCCGGCATCCTCGCCCTACAAGGTGTTCATTCTCGACGAGATCCACATGCTCTCCACCCAATCCTTCAACGCCCTGTTGAAGACGCTGGAAGAGCCGCCCGCCCACGTCAAATTCATCTTCGCCACCACCGAGCCGCGTAAAATACCGGCGACCATTTTAAGTCGCTGTCAGCGACATGACCTTAAACGGGTGACTTCGGCCTTGCTGATCGACCATCTGGAGGGGATCTTGCGCCAGGAGGGGATCGAATGGGACGCGGACGCTGTGGAGGCGGTGGTGCGTGCGGCGGATGGTTCGGTGCGCGATGGGCTCTCCCTGCTCGATCAGGTGATCGCGCATGGCAATGGCGAGGTGCGTTACGAGGCGGTGCGCACGCTGTTGGGATTGACCGATCTGGAGGCGGTGGAGCGGCTGCTCGATCAACTGCTGGGTGGGCGCGGTCCGGAGGTGCTGGAGGCGTTGGCCCATTTTCATCAGGCCGGCGTGGAACCGATCTCTCTGATGCGGGATTTGTTGGATCGGGTCCACCGTCTCACGCGCGATCGGGTGATCGCCGGTTCGGCCTCTGGCGGGGGGCCGGGTTTGGAACAGTTGCAGATGGTCTATCAGACCTTCCTCAAAGGCGAAGGGGAGATCAAACAGGCCGATCAGCCGGCCCAGGCGTTGGAGATGGTGCTGCTGCGGGCGACCTATTTGAAACCGATTCCCGAGCTGGAGAAACTGATTGCCCTGTTGGCCGGCGGCCCGGCTGTGACCCAACCGGTTCCAAAAGCATCGAATTTGACTGGCGGGAGTCCGA
>JAMOBI010000123.1:0-8644 GCA_039908105.1 Magnetococcus sp. YQC-9 | reverse complement strand
CGGGCGGTATCCGAAGCACCGGCGGTGTTTTTCAAGATATCGGCCATCTTTTTGGAGATCAGATTGGTCGCTTCGGCGGTCTGACGGGCCAGATCCTTGACTTCGTTGGCCACCACCGCGAATCCCTTGCCCGCCTCGCCAGCGCCGGCGGCCTCGATGGCGGCGTTCAAGGCCAGCATGTTGGTTTGACCAGCGATGTTTTTGATCATCTTCACCGCCTGACCGATCTCCTGGGCCGAGATGGCCAGCTTCTCGATCACCTGGGCATTGTTGCGGCTGAAACCATCCGCACGCCGCAACTCTTCCGTGGCCTCCTGAACCTTTTCATAGAGCTCCTCCACCAGGAGTTGAGCTTCGTCGAGCGATTGCAATTTGGGGATCTTATTCATGATTGATGGTTCCTGATTCGATAAAATCCGGACACTTGCAATGTTTGTTTAGGTGCCCAGGTTGCGCATCCGTTATGATAGCGTGACAGCACGCCGTTTGAAATGGATTTTTTTACATTTTTCAAAACCAGCCGGACAGCTCCCGCCGGACGATGCGTGATAAGGCATCGATCCAAACGGAGGAGTCGTTCAGACAGGGCAGATAGTCGAACCGTTCACCCCCGGCCTGGTGAAACATCTCCCGCCCCCCCACCGCGATCTCCTCCAACGTCTCCAAACAATCGGCAGCAAAACCCGGACAGATCACCGCCAGATTTTTTTTACCAGTTTTTGGCAATCCTGCCAGAAGAGCGGCGGTGTCGGGTGTCAACCAGGCCTCACGGCCAAACCGCGACTGATAACCGATTCGCCAGCGATCATCCTCCAGATGCAATTCCTCGGCCAGCAATTGGGCGGTGCGTTGACACTGATCGGCATAGGGATCCCCCTGATCGACGAAGCGTTGCGGCAGACCGTGAAACGAAAAGAGCCAGTCGCGCGGTTCGGCAGGATCGAGCCGGGCGCGCACCGATTCGGCAAGCGCCCGAATGTAACCCGGCTCCTCGAAACAGGGGGAGGCGAAACGCAAGGCCGGAACGAACCGCTCACCGGCAAAGGCCCGCGCCACGGCATCAAGGACCGATGCGGTGGTGGCCGAGGCATATTGCGGAAATAGCGGCATGATCAGCAGCCGTTGGATTCCGGCGCAGGTCATGGTATGAAGGGTCTCGCCGATGGCAGGCTGTCCATAACGCATGGCGAACTCCACCCGGATCCCCGCACCGAGTTGCTCCGCAACCCCTGCGGTGACACGTCGGGTGTGATGCAGCAGCGGAGAGACACCGTCTTCTCGCCAGATTTTTCCATAGAGTCTGGCGGAACGCGGTGCGCGTGTCGGCAGAATGACACCGTGCAGCAGCGGCAGCCAGAAGTGGCGCGGCAGATCAACGACGCGCGGATCGGAGAGGAACTCCTTCAAGAATCGCCGCACAGCCGCCGGTTCCGGGGCCTCCGGGGTACCCGGTTGGGATGGACGATGATGACAGAGCACTTCACGGCAGTCGAGAGCATAAGCGGGAATGGCTTGAGAAGCCAGGGGGGGCGCGCGTGATCCCCCGCCTGATGATCGCCGCGACCCGCAAAAGCTCGGGCAAGACCACCCTCACCCTGGGCCTGGCCTCGGCCCTGGCGGAACGACAGTTGGCGGTGCGCCCCTTCAAAAAGGGGCCGGACTTCATCGATCCGGCCTGGCTGACCCGTGCTGCGGGTGCAACCTGTCACAATCTGGATTTTCACATCATGGGCCGCGCGGCGATGCTGGAGAATTTCCGGCGTTTCGCTGCCGGCGGCGACATCGCCCTCATCGAAGGCAATCACGGCTACTACGATGGTCAGGATCTGGAGGGAGCCGATTGCGGCGCAGCCCTGGCCGAGCTGCTGCAAACCCCGGTGTTGTTGATCGTCGACTGCAAGGGGGCCTCGCGCGGCATCGCCCCATTAATCCACGGCCACCTCGACTTTCCGGGTGGCGCCTGGATTCGCGGCATCGTCCTCAACAATGTCGCCTCGCCGCGTCATGAACAACGGCTGCGCGTTGCCCTGGAACGCTACTGCCCGGTGCCGATTTTAGGTGCCATCCCACGCACCCGTGCCGTGGAGATCGACGAGCGTCACCTGGGCCTGCAACCCGTGGCCGAAGGGGAGGCCCCGCTGGAGCGCATCCGCACCATCCGCGAAACCATCACTGCCCACGTCGATCTGGATGGCATCCTCGCCATAGCCCGCCAGGCACCGGTGTGGCAACCGGACTTTCCTGTCGCGACAACCCCATCACCTGTTGCATCCAGTATTTCCGCTCCAGCCGGGATCCAATCCGTGCGCGTGGCCATGGCGCTCGATCAGGCGACCCATTTCTATTATCCGGAGAATCTCGAAGCCTTGCGTTTGGCCGGGGTGGAACTGCTCCCCTTTTCCATGCTGCGTGACCGGCAACTGCCCGACGGGATCGACGGTCTTTATTTGGGCGGCGGCTTTCCGGAGGTGTTCATGGAAACCCTGACCGCCAATCGCCCCCTTCTGGCACAAATCCGCACCCAGGCCAAGGCGGGCCTGCCGATCTTTGCCGAGTGCGGCGGATTGATGATGCTGGCCGAAAAAATCACCTGGGGGGAGCGTCAGGCCGAGATGATCGGCGCCCTGCCAATCGAGGTGACGGTCGAAAAACGCCCGGTGGGCTACGGCTACATGCGCATCGTCGGGAGCGAACGGCTTGCCTGGCCCGGTTCGGGGGTGGAGATCCCGTGCCATGAATTCCACCACTCGCGCGTCACCCGCGTCGGCGACGGGGTGGAGTTCGCCTTCGGGGTCACGCGCGGCTTTGGTGTGGACGGCCAGCACGACGGCCTGAAATACCGCAACATCCTGGCCTGCTACGCCCATGTGCATACCCAGGGCGCGCCGGGATGGGCCGATTTCCTGGCAGAGTTCTGGCGGGCAAAAATTTGAAGATCGCGTCAATTTTTAGAAGATTATCGGTTCCAGTATCATAGAATCGTGATATACTAATATGTGTTTGCGTTGGAGGCTCCTCCAGCGAAACCCTTCACACCACGTGGCAACATACGACAGAGAGACCGGACCATGAAACTTGCGGTATGTATCTACGAAGGCCCCTACAACCATGCAGCCTCGGACACGGCCTACAATTTCATCCAGGCAGCCGTTCGGAAGGGGCATGAGATCAAGGGAATTTTCTTCTATCACGACGGGGTTTACAACGTCACCAAACTGATGGAGCCGCCGCAGGATGACCGGCACATCGCCAATCGCTGGTCGGCGCTCGGGGCGACCGGCATCGACATCGTCGTCTGTATCGCCGCAGCCAAACGGCGCGGCATCGTCGATGACGTACTGGTGCCCAACGTACGCATTTCGGGACTGGGACAACTGACCATGATGGCCATCGAAGCCGACCGGCTCGTGGTCTTCGGCGATTGATTGGGGAAGGAGTGCAGCAAATGGCGGAAGATATCAAAAAGATCATGTTTACGGTTCGCAAGCCGCCTCATGGCTCGATTTACGTCTATGAGGGGCTGGAGGTCAAACTGATCATGGCGGCCTATGATGCCGACATCTCGGTGGTCTATATGGATGACGGCGTGTTTGCGGTCAAACAGGGTCAGAACACCAAGGATCTGGGCATCAAGGGATTCGAGGCCACCTACGGCGCGCTGGTCGATTACGAGATCACCAAGGTCTACGTGGATCGCCAATCCATGGAGGATCGCGGCATGACCGAAGACGATCTTTTGGTGATCGGCGAGGACGAGGATACCGAAGAGCCGATCAAACCCCAGGTGGTCGACAGCGCCGAAATCGCGGCCATGATGGCCGAACAGCACAACATTCTGGCTTTCTAAGAGCCTGACGGAATCGAGGAGAACCCGAGTCATGTTGCATACTGTGAACAAATCTCCCTTCCAGAACAGCACGCTGGAGAGCTGCGTCCGTTTTGCCAGCCAAGGGGATGTCATTTTGTTGATCGAGGATGGCGTGTTGGCGGCTCAGGCCGGCAATGTCAAGGCAGAGCTGCTCAAAGAGGCGATGGGCAAGTGTGAAGTCCTGGCCCTGAGTGCGGATCTGAAAGCGCGCGCCCTGACCGATCTGGTGGAAGGGATCAAGATCACCGATTACGACGGTTTCGTGGATCTGGTGGAGAAGAATCTGACCCACTCCTGGCTGTGATCGCGTCCATACGCAATCTCCCGCCTCTCCGGGTCAAAGGCAGGCGGGAGTATCAACCTTACGAGATGGAGGAGGAGCGTGAAGTGAAGTCTCCCACATCCTGGGCAGGGCGGTGGTCGCGAACCATCCTGCTGATGTTTGCGTTGTTCGCGGCATGGATCGCAGCACCGCTATCGGTGCAGGCCGATCCACCCCAGCCGGAAAAAGCCGTACGCGGACCGTGCGTGCGCGATGCCGAATGGATGCGGCGCAATCACATGGACTTCCTGAAACACAAACGCGAAGAGACGGTACGCGAAGGAAAGATCGCTCCCAACGAATCCTTCCTCTCCTGCATCTCTTGCCATCCGAGCAAGGAGCGGTTCTGCGACCGCTGTCATGCATACGTGGGCGTGGCGCCGAACTGTTTCGATTGCCACCAATATCCCAAATGACCCCTTTCGGGAACTTCGAGCCATGACCATGGACAGAAGATCGGTTTTGGGCCTGGGAGGGGCCATCGCCGCGGGAGTGGCGTTGGCGCCGGGCCTCCATTTGATTGCCGCCCCGGCTTCACCAGAGGCTGCGTCGGGCAAGGGCAAGCGGTGGGCGATGCTCATCGATACCACCCGGTGTACGGCTGACTGTACCGCCTGCACCAAGGCCTGCCGCGCGGAGAACAATGTACCGCTGTTCGGGGATCCCCTACGCGACATCCACTGGATTCGCAAGGTGGAGTTGAAGGATTCCCAGGGTCGCAAGCCGACGATGAGCCTGCCGGTGCTCTGCAACCACTGCGAAAATCCGCCGTGCGTGCATGTCTGTCCCACCGAGGCCTCCTTCATCCGTCGCGACGGTATCGTGCAGATCGACAAGCACCGTTGCATCGGCTGCCGTTACTGCATCATCGCCTGCCCCTACAAGGCCCGTTCGCTGGTCTTCTACAAGACCAAACCGCCCAAGGATGGCAATCCGAGCGTACCGATTCGCGCAGCGGGTGTGGTCGAGAAGTGCACTTTCTGCGCGCATCGCATCGACGACGGCAAATTGCCGGCCTGTGTCGAGGCGTGTGCCAAGGCCGACAAGGGTGCCATGATCTTCGGGGACATCAACGATCCCAAGTCAGAGATCTCGCAACGGCTCCAAAAAGAGAAGACGCAAACCATCCGTCCGGATCTGGGTCTCAAACCCCATGTTCACTATCAGGGTATCTAGGAGGCCGTCATGCTGAGTGAATTTTCCGCCATTGAGGGTCGCTCCTTCGGATACTGGAAGATTTTGGGAACGATGGTCGCGCTGGTGCTGCTGGGGGCTGGATCGTTTCTCTACGTCGAACATCAGGGGCATGCCGTCACCGGCATGAACAACCAGATCGTCTGGGGTCTGCCGCATGTCTTTGCCATCTCGCTACTGGTGATGGCTTCGGGCGCCTTGAACATGGGCTCCATGTCCACGGTGTTCGCGGTCAAGCAGTTCGAGCAGTTCGGTCGCTTTTCGGCCTTCCTTTCCATCGCGCTCCTAAGCGGTGGTCTGGCCGTGCTGGTGCTGGATCTGGGGCGTCCGGACAACATGCTGTTGACCATGATTCACATGAACTTCCGTTCCATGTTCACCTGGAACGTCTTTTTGTACACCGGCTTCTTGACCTTGTGCCTGCTCTATCTCTGGACCATGTTCGAGTACAAGCAGTACAAAAAATTCGTCGGGACAGCAGCATTTGGCTGGCGCCTGGTGCTGACCACCGGTACGGGTTCGATCTTCGGCGTGATCCAGGGGCGCGAAGTGTTCGGTTCGGCGATCACCGCGCCAACCTTCGTGGCCGTGTCACTCACCTCGGGCACGGCGCTAAGCATCCTTTTGCTGGTCCACACCTTCCGGCGCACCGGACGGGTACTCGATGACCGTCTGGTCTTCGGCATGCGCAACGCCTTGATCTTCTTCTTGGCGCTGGTGGCCTACCTGCTGGTGGTGGAAAAATTCACCCGCCTGTACGACCCCTCCTCTTATGCGGTCGAAGGATGGATCCTCACGGGTCCGTGGGCCTGGCTCTACTGGCTCGGTGTCTGGGGTCTTGGCGTGCTGATCCCGATGGCGCTGTTGTTCAATCACAACATCGGCAACAGCGTGAACGGCGTGCTGATGGCCTCATTCTATGTGGTACTCGGCACCTTCTGCTTTGTGGGCCACACCCTGATGGCAGGTCAGGCCTATCCGTTCGACCTATTCCCAGGCTACATCCTCTCATCGGCCTTCCAGGATGGGGTTTCCGGAACCTATGTTCCCACCTTGTCGGAGCTGCTGTTGGGAATGGGCGGGGTTGGCATTGCCGGTGCGATCTACCTGTTGGGCATCCGCTTCCTGCGCATGCTGCCCGAGAAGGGTGAAGCGCCGAAGGGGTGGGAGCTGCCCTGGAATCCTTGACGCAGCCCTGGAATCCTTGACGCGAATTGTGTAACATGCCCCCGTGTCGTTGTCGGCACGGGGGTTTTTTGCTTTTTTTAAAGGGAGTTTTCCGGTTTGAGGTCTGCCTCTCGACCTTTGCGTAACACCCTGGATCCGCTTGAAAAAACGAGCAAAGGGCGCGCCGTCCCGACTTTGTGGAGATCGCGACGCCTTCTGAGATTCAAACCCGCCACCTGGGCGCTCCTCACGGTCAATCTTCTCATTTTGCTGGCCATCGCGTATGATGGCTTGAGAATCCATCGCGACCTGACGCAACCGGAGGAGAAGCCGGCTCAGTCCGTGGTTGCGGGAGGCTCCAAAAGCACGCCTGAGGCCAACGGACGCGGTGCCAACTTAAACGATTGGCACCCGTTCGGTCGGCAGAATGCGAGCAAAGCAGCTCTCCCGCTCATCAAGGAGCCCATTCCGGACGAGGCGCCCGATACCCGGCTGAATCTGACGCTGACCGGGATTCTGAACAGTACCGGGCACGAGACACGGGTGGTGGTGCGTGCCGGGAGCGACGGGGAGAAGCTCTACGGGATCGGCGATAAGCTGCCCGGCGATGCACGCATCGTTGCGGTGAAGGCGGATCGGGTGATTCTGGAGAAGGGCGGGCAACATGAGACGTTGCGTCTGCCGCGTACGGTTCTGCCGCTGGATGTGAAACTGGCGGGCGGTGCCCAACCCGCGCCGGTGAGTGAGGCGGCAGCTCTGTTGCGGGAGTTGCGGGAGCAGTTCCAGAGCAATCCGGATGCGGTTTTGAGTCGGATTCCGATGACGGTGGAGAGCAAGGACGGCGTATTCGGCGGCTATCGGGTGCAGCCGGGCAACGAGCCGGTATTGCTGGAAAAACTCGGATTGATGCCGGGCGATGTGCTGACGGCGGTCAATGGTGTGGCTTTGAGTTCGCCGGCCAAGGGGATGGAGGCTCTGGGCGGTTTGAGCAAGAGTCAGGTATTGCATGTGACGTTGTTGCGGGGTGGCAAGGCGGTGACCGTGCATCACGAACTGGCCGGGAATTAAACCAACCCGGCTTGGAATGTATGGCTTTTACTGATAAAAAAAAAGAGAGGGTCTGGGAGATTCCTCTCCCAGGGTTTTGCTTTTGACTTTAGCCCGCTCTTCAAAAGAAGCATTTTTCGCGATTTTTGCAAAAAATACGCCACGCGCGGCCTTGAGAACAGTAAAGGCCAACATTTTCCCCCTATCGTTAATCTTTCGAGGGACCGTTCATTGATGTTGTCGCGGGTTTCACGTTGGATGCTGATCGCCGGAACGCTCCTCTTCGCGTCTCCCGTGACCGCTGGTGAGCTGACCCTCAACCTCAAGGGCGCGGATCTGACCACCCTGGTGGAAACCGTGGCCCAGGCCACGGGCCACAACTTCATCCTCGACCCGCAGATCAAGGGCAAAGTGACGGTCATCTCCTCCAAACCGATGACCGAAAAAGATCTCTACCGGATGTTCCTCTCCATCCTCGAGGTCCACGGTTACATCGCCGTGCCCACGGACAACGGCGCCATCAAGATCATTCCCGACACCGAGATGAAATACAGCGGCACTCCCAAACCGGATGAGTCGAGCGACGGCAGCGAGGTGGTGACGCGGGTGTTCAAACTCAAACACGTCAGCGCCGCCAAGGTGCTGGGCGCGCTGCGTCCCCTGGCCAGCCCCAAGGCGCACATGGCCTCGTATGACGACGGCAACATGCTGATCCTCTCCGATCACGCCGATGTGGTCGAACGGCTGGCGGTGATCGTGTCACGCATTGATCTGTCCGACGAGGGCGAGGTTGAAACAATCATGCTGAGAAACGCCTCAGCGGTCGAAGTGGCGCGGATAATCAACTCTTTGGAGCAGGGACAGCCCCCGCCGCCCGGCCAACCGGCAGGTCAGGTAGCACGCCAGGTGGCCGTGGCCGACGAACGAACCAATTCGATTCTGTTGGGAGGCGATAAGACCACGAAACTGAGGTTACGCACCATCATCACCCACCTGGATACCCCGGTCGAGGTCCGAGGGAATACCCGGGTGGTCAATCTGCACCA
>JAMOBI010000003.1:0-92114 GCA_039908105.1 Magnetococcus sp. YQC-9 | reverse complement strand
GCAAAACAATCCCGCGAACATGGCCCAAGAACAAAGCCGCGTGACAGAGGCTTTAAGGTTTGGTGACTGGCGTGCCAGCCCGTCGCAACCTGTCAAATCAGCTTGGTTGATCCACTAGCCATCCACCGGGGGCATCGCCCTCGGACGGCCGTTATAGAAAATTCCAATGCTCTCCAACCGTTTGTTCCCTTCACCCCTCCTTGCCTTCACTCGCCCCCTTCTTCAACTGCTGTAACCGATAATTCAACGTCTGCCGCGACAATCCCAACAAGGTCGCCGCCACACTCTTGTTGCCCAATGAACGCTCCAACGCCTCCTCGATCAAGAACACCTCGGCCTCACGCATCGTCGGCAGCTTGCCACTCAACCGCTTGAACGGATTTTCGGCCATGAACAGCTCATCGGCCACATCCGAACCGTCCTGACTGAAAACACTCTCCCGGAACCGCTCCAACGACAACACCCCGGATTGATGGCGCGCCACCGCATCAAAGGTAATCGCCCGCAACTCGCGCACATTGCCAGGGAAATCATAAGTGTTGAGCAGATGAAACAGCTCCGGCGGCGGAATCGGCACCGGCTTGCCCATGGCATGCGCGGCCTCGGCCAGAAAATGGGCGGTCAACAGCGGCAGATCCTCTTTGCGCTCCCTCAACGGCGGAATGCGCACCTGATGCGACGACAGCCGGAAATAGAGATCCGACCGGAAACTCTTTTCGGCCATCAGACCTTTCAGATCCCGGTTGGTGGCGCAGATGATGCGCGCGTCGGTCTTCAAATAGCCGTCCGAACCCAACGGATAATATTTGCGCTCCTGCAACAGACGCAGCAACTTGACCTGCGAGGACTCCTTCAAATCGCCGATCTCATCCAGAAACAACGATCCCCCGGCTGCGGCGGCAATCAACCCCTCACGACTGTCGTTGGCGCCCGTGAATGCCCCCTTGCGATGGCCGAACAGGGTATCGGAGAACATGTTGTCATCGAGTCCGGCCACGTTCAACGCCACCAACTGCCCGGACCGGTGACTCACCTGATGCACCGCTTGCGCCAAAAGCTCCTTGCCCACCCCGGTTTCGCCGATGATCAACACCGGTTCCGATGATGGGGCGATCGCCTCGACATACTGAAACACCGCGCGCATCTTGCGGCTCTTGGTGATGATCGGCGCAAACGCCTCCGGATCCTGCAGCGAGTCCTCCAACAGATAGTGCTTGAGCGTCCCCACCTCGCTGCGCAACGAACGCAGCTCCATGGCCCGCTTCACGCACGAAATGAAACGGCTGTTCTCCGTTGGCTTGACCAGATAGTCGAACGCGCCATCCTTCATGCACTGCACCGCGGTGTTGATCTCCAGATTGGCGGTCATCACGATCACCGGAATCTCCGGAAAACGCTCCTTGATGCGCGGCAGAAGCTCCGTGCCCGGCAGGTGCGGCATCACCAGATCCAGAACCACCACCGAGGCCCCATGCTCCTCCAGAAAACTTAAAAGATGACGTCCATCGGTCATCGTCACCACCGGCGATACGTCGGCAGTCTTCAACAGGATCTTGGAGCTGAACAGCACCGTCTCCTCATCGTCGACCAGGATGATCGGCAGACTCTTTTTGTTCGACTCGCTCATGCCGTCTCCCCTCTCAAGGTGGTCGCATCGAGAGGCAGTCGCACGGTCACGGTGGTTCCCAACCCCGGTTCCGATGCAAAAATCAGCTCACCCGCATGGTTCTCGATGATCGATTTGGTGATGGAAAGCCCCAGCCCCATGCCCCCGGACTCGGTCTTGGTGGAAAAAAACGGATCGGTCAATTTGCCCAGATTCTCCAAAGCGATCCCGCGCCCCTCGTCGCGGAAGCGCACCTCCAGAAATCCTGCCTCCGGATCCGCCTGAATGGCGATGAAGATCCCCTCCTCCCGACAGGTGAGGGCATGCAGACCATTCTGCAAAATATTAATGAAAGCCTGCTCCAACTGCTGGGCATTGCCTCGCACCATCACCGGTTGCAGCGGTGGCAGCAGCCGGCAGGAGTTGGTTGCCGCGCGAATTTGATTCTGCAAAATCATCATGGCAGCATGAATGGGATCTAAAATGTTGATCCGCTGCGTCACGATCCCCTTGTCCTGACGCACCATGTGTTTCAACCCATCGATGATGATCTTGATGCGCTGCGAACTCATCTGGATCCCCTCCAAAAGCCGCGGCACCACCTCCATGGCCTCCTCGAACTCCATGCCGCCCAGATAGAAGGCCCCGGAACCCTGATGGACCCCCTGCAAGATCGGACGGGCATCCTCCCAAACGGCTGAGAGTACCGGCACGTTGAATTGAATGGCATTGTTCGGGTTGTTGACCTCATGGGCCACGCTCGCCGACAACACCCCCAGCGAGGCCAGACGGGCGTTGCGCAGATTCTGCGCCTGCAGGGTGTGTTTTTCGGTCACATCCTGACACACGGCCAACACCTCGGAGACCCGTCCGTCATGAAAGATCGGTGCCACGCGCGCCTCCCACCAGGAGGATTCCCCATCGGTAAAGGGGAACTCCACTGCCTCGCCCGTGGCGAATACCTCGGCGATGCGCGCCTTGAGATCCGGCAGCCGCTCCTTGAACAGCGCATCGCTCAAGCAGTCCGAACCTCCGGCTCGATTGGAAAAACGCACATGACCATTTCGATCCAGAGTCATCAGGTGGTCGGGCGAGTGCTGAATCAAGGTGCGCAGCTTCTCCTCGGAGATCTGCAACGCCTTTTGCGCCCGCCGTCGCTCCTCGGCCTCACGGAATTTGAGAATGCCGAAGGCCAGATTGTTGGCCAGATTCTCCAGAAGTTGAATCTCTTCGGAATCAAACGCGTCCAAAGCACCGCTGTAGATGTTCAGGGTTCCCAAAGGGAGCAGATCATCGACCGGCAGCGGCAAGGCCAGCGACGAGACATAACCGCGACGTGTCGCCTCCTCCCGCCACGGAGTGAAATGGGGATCGCTCTGGATCTCCCGGGCCAAGGTCGGTCTGCCGGTCCGATAGGCGGTGCCCGTAGGGCCGCGCCCGGTTTTGGCATCCTGCCAGCTGATCTGCAGCGTGTCGAGATAGCCATCATCGAATCCGTACTGCGCTGCCGGCACAATCCGTCCGTCGGAGGTCGCAAATCCCACCCAGGCCATCCGGTAGCCGCCATCCTCGACGATCAGTCGGCAGATCCGTTTCAGCAGTTCCTGCTCCGAGGTGGCCTTGATCATGGTTTCATTGCCATGACTCAAGGTGAGCAGCGTGCGATTGGCGCGTCGGATGGTCCGTTCCGCCAGCTTGCGCGGGCGCATGTCGCGCGCGAAATGGCAGTGGATGCTCATACCCTCGATCTTGAGCAGCGTGGTCTGCACCTCCAGATCGAGCGGCTCGCCACCCTTGGTGCGCACCGCCACCTCCATGCAACTCTTGCCCCACTCCTCCAGATCCGCGCGATGCTCCTCCCAAAGCTCCGGGGTCATATCGCTGCGAATCTCGTAGATGCTCCGTTCCAAAAGCTCTGCGCGCGTGTAACCCAGGGCCTGACACATTGCCTCGTTGACGTAGATGAACCGACCCTCGGAGTCGACCCAACAGATCATGTCTGCGGCATGATCGACGCTGAACTGGGTGCGTTGCAACAGCCAGTCGGTCTCCTTGCGGCTCAACAGGGCATGATCAAACAGAGTCAGGGCATGATTGATGTGTCGGGCGAGCAGTCCCAATTCGTTGTCAACATGCTCCAAGGGCACGGTGATCGGAAGATGAATGGGACGGGTGGGATCCACCTGCGCCAGTTGACGACCGATCTGACGAATCGGACGGGTCAGAAGACGATGAAACACCAGCGTGAGCAATACCGACAGAATGATCGCCTGCACCAGCTCGATCAGCAGCATGAACAGAGCGCGCAGCAGAAAATTCGTGGCGCGCACGCGCAAATTGATCTGTACCACCAACTTTCCCACCGCGCCACCCGTACTCGACACAGGCCATTCCAGCGTGGACTCGCCAGGCCATAACAGCCCGGTCATCCATCGATCAAAAACCCTCTCGGCCTCTCCGGTCTGACTCCTGGCAAGGAGGGTATCGTCCGGCAGTCGCAACTCCACCTGCCAGATGGCCGATTCCAACAGCAATCCGGTCAGCAGGCGCTTTGCCAGAAGCCTGTCCTGCCCGGATACAGCATGCGCCGCCGGTTCGCTCACGATCGTCAAGGTGCGATACAGCGCATCGCGGGTGCGGTCCCGCTCCCGGACCAGATCGAAAACCACCACCCCCAATCCGAGCACCACGCCGACCAATGCCCCAACCGCCAGGGCCATGCGCGCCTGACGATAGATGAGACGCTGACGCAGGGACAGCCGAGCGGATGGCACGATGGTACGCTGAGTTTCTGATGTGACCATCCTCTCCCCTCAATGAGGCGCAACGATCATCCGGACACGCACGGTGCGTGCTTTTTGGCAGCCCTCTGGCAGAAGTCCAGCATAGCGAAAATCTACGCACCTGGAAACCACTCGCACCTCGTCGATCCATGCAATCTTCCAATATCACCTTTCATCCGCATCGATTCTCATGCATACTCAAAGAGGTTTCAATGCGCTGATGATGACGCCTCTGATTGCGTTTCGGTGCGACACCGGTCGCATGATCGATCAACCTCTTGCGGACCGAGCCTCTCCATGTCCAAGCGGTTCCCCCTTCTGGAAAAATGGCGCTCCCCGCAGAGTTGGACCCGTGCTGTGTTCGATCAGTTGAGCGGTCGCATCCTCGTTTATGTCGGTATCACCTTTATTGTTGGCTGGCTGGGTCTGGCTGCGCTGATTTCGACCTTCCACGAACAGTTGATCATGAGCCAAAACGAACGGGCCGTGCTGTTGATCACCCGGGGTGTCACCAGCGGCTTGAACACCATCATGCTCGCCGGGGATGCCGAGATCGCCGAGGATTTCATCAAGAATCTCCAGAACGTCGCCGGCATGGTCGATTTCCGCATCCTGCGTGCCGATGGCAGCGAGGCGTTCAAGAGCAACGATACCATCCGGCAGGTCAATCTCCGCCTTGGCGGCGAGCGGTTCCATCCGCGCAAGCGCGAAACCAAATCGCAGATCCTGCCGCATGATTCGGAAACCTTGCGCCGCGTGCTCACCAGCGGCCAGGAGGTTCCCGTTCTCGATCGCGACCCGGTCAATGGCGCGCCACTGCTGACCGTTTACGCCCCGATCCCCAATCAGGACGAATGCCGCTCCTGTCACGGCCAGGGGGAGTCGTTTCGCGGCCTGATCAAACTCTCCATGTCACTCTCGCAGGCTGAAACAGAAATCCGTCTGGCCCGCTGGTGGATCTTCGGTCTCGGTACCCTGATCGCCGCCATGGCGATGCTTTTGATCCATCAGGCGGTGCGTCATTCGGCGGTCGCACCGTTGGAACGCTTGGCGCGTGTGCTCGGCGAGAATCATCCGGATGAACCGGATCGGTTCATTCCGGTCGAAGGGTGTTCCGAATTCCGTCAGGTGGCCACGGCCTTCAATCAGTTGAGTGCCCAGTTGTGCGCGGCCTGGAGCGGTCTGCGTGAGGAGCGCGACAAGCTCACCACCATTCTTTTGGGCAGCCGGGAGGGGATCGTGGTCACCGATCGCAACGACCGCGTGGTTCTGGTCAACCCCACTGCTGAACGGTTGATCGGCAAGAGTGGCGATGAGATCTGCGCCCAGGGTTTCCTGCGGCTCTTCGACGATCCGGACCACATGCGTGCGTTGCGCGAGGATCATCTGCACGAACTGCCCGGCTTCGTGCTTTTCAATCAGCGTATGCTGCAGATTCATGCGGCCCACATTCGCGATGTCAACGGTTATCCGCTCGGTTCTGCGGCCCTGATCCGTGATGTCACACGCGAAAAGGCGCTTGAGGATGAATTGCGCAAACTCTCCAACACCGATCCTTTGACCGGACTCTACAACCGTCGTCGCTTCGATGCGGCGTTGCTCGAAGAGTACGATCGCGCCAAGCGTTACGGCCTGATTTTAGGCTTGCTGCTGTTTGATGTGGACCATTTCAAACGGTTCAACGATCAATACGGACACGATCAGGGGGATCGGATCCTCAAGGGGATCGCCGAGGTGATGCGCAACCATTTCCGCTCGGTCGATCACCCGTGCCGCTACGGTGGCGAGGAGTTCTGCGCCATCATGCCGAGTACGGGTGCTGCGGGTGTGAGCCGCTCTGCCGAACGGCTCCGGCAGAGCGTTGAGGAGATGGTGGTGGACGGTTTGCGTGTCACGGTGAGCATCGGCGTGGCCATCTTCCCGGAATGCGGACAGCAAGGCCCGGACGCGATGCTCAAGGCTGCGGATCTGGCGCTCTATACGGCCAAACGCGAGGGACGCAACCGGGTCTGTCTGTTCAACCCGGCAATGCAGGCGACTCCGCAGGAGTCGGCGGCAAACCGTGCAGCGGCAGGATCATCTTAAGCTCCATCGGTTCACCACCCGCGTGGGTCTCGAATTTGAATTTTTCCAAGAATTTGCGCATCGGTTTGTTGTCGACGCGCACCACGCAGACCAATCGATTCAACCGTCTTTTGCGCCCGATCTCGATCATCTTGGTCAACAGCACGCTCGCCATCCCCTTGGCACGGCTCCCCTCCTGCACCACGAAGGTGGCCTCGCCGCTGTTGTCCTGCTCGATCCAGTAATACCGTCCGATCGCCAGAATGACGTGATGCGGTCCCTTGCAGCGCACGATGCAGAGCGCCAGATCGCGCGACTGGTTGACATTCACCACCTCGCAGGCCTTGTGTCCCGGCATGCCGTCCGGATGATAGCGATAGCGCTGCATCACGGTTTCGTCGTCGAGTGAATAGAAAAACTCCTGGTAGATGCGTTCGTCGGCGGCATGCAACGGTCGCATGCAGTAGACATTGCCCTTCAGGCGCACCTTCACCTGTTGTGGATCCCCCAACTCCTCGACCCGGCTCGGTTGTGCGATCTGATAATCCGGCACCCAGTGCTGGGTACGCACCTGGGAGAGCAGCCGGTCGCGAAACTCCGGATGGGCCACCTGGATCAACTCCAGGGCCCGTTCGCGGATGCTTTTGCCGCGCAGGGTGGCGATGCCGTACTCGGTCACCACGTAGTGGACATCGCCACGCGAGGTGACCACCCCCGAACCTTCGGTCAAAAAGGGGACGATCTTGGAGATGGTGCCATTCTTGGCTGTGGAGGGCAGGGCAATGATCGGTCGGCCATCGCGACTCTTGGCCGCACCGCGAATGAAATCCACCTGACCGCCGATGCCGCTGTAGAAACGCCGTCCCACCGAATCGGAGACCACCTGTCCGGTCAGATCCACCTCGATGGCGCTGTTGATGGCCACCATGTGGTCGTTGCGGGCGATGATGGTGGGGTTGTTGACGTATTCGGAGGGGTGAAACTCGATGTGAGGGTTTTCGTGGACGAAATCGTAGAGTTTCTGGCTGCCCATGCAGAACGAAGCGATGATTTTGCCCGGATGCAAGGTCTTTTGCGCATTGTTGATCACCCCGGAGCGGAACAGTTCGATCACGCCATCGGAGAACATTTCGGAGTGGATCCCCAAGTTTTTGTGATCGCCAAGGGCGCGCAGCACGGCATCCGGGATGCGACCGATACCCATCTGCAGGGTGGCGCCATCTTGAATCAATTGCGCGACGTATTGACCGATGCGTACCGCGGTTTCATCGAGTTCCGGGGGTTGCAGGATCGACATCGGACGATCCGCCTCAATGCAGGCGTGGATCTGGCTGACATGGATGAAGGTTTGTCCGAAGGTACGCGGCACCGAGGGATTGATCTGTGCGATCACCTGACGGGCCGATTTCCAGGCTGCGGAGACGACATCGATCGAGGGGCCAAGCGAGCAGTAACCGTACTGATCGGGTGGCGAGACCTGAATCAGCGCCACGTCGATCGGCATGATGCCGTCGGTGAACAGCGAGGGAACCTCGGAGAGAAAGCAGGGGGTGTAGTCGGCCACGCCGGAGGCCACCGAATTGCGTGTGCCCGGTCCAAGGAAAAGCGAATTGACCTTGAAGGAGCGGGCGTATTTGGATTCGGTCCAGGGGTGCGGTCCGAGGATCAGGATATGCACCAACTCCAGATCGCGAAAGTCGTTGGCGTGTTTGACCAGATCGTCGGTCAGGGCATGGGGACAGGCGGCGTTCGAGCCGATAAAGATCCGGTCTCCAGACTTGAGGTGGTGTTTCCACTCCGTGAGTTTGGGGGGGAGATTGTGTTTGGCCATGAGCGCTCCTTGCGTCGCAGAACAGTTTGTTGCACTGCAACAATTGTAGGCAGGAGCAAGGGAGATGCGCAAGAGAAATTTGCTGCAAGCGCTCGGCCCATCCGCAGGCCATCCCTGGCCAATGGATGCGGGATCAATCGGTGTGACTGGCGCTCTTCTGCACAGCCAGCGGCGACAGGGTCACCACGTATGCCTGGGAGGCCATATAATTGGGCACGGAGTTCTGTTGATTGATGATCTGCAACGTGCTTGCCGACTGGTTCTGGACTTTCTTGAAGATCCGTTGCGCCGCCTCGTGGGCACGCATCTGGTTCACGCTGCTGATATCGCTCATAAGGCTGTTCGAGAGGCTCATGGAGAGATCCTTGCAATTTTATAAAGATGCCCGTTGGGATGAAGAGAGTTTCCTTACCGGTTCTTTATTAAGCAAGAACTGTTCCAATGTTTTTCTTGAGGGTTGCTCCTGTCAGCCTCTTGACGGCATTCACCCCTGGTTGCCGTTGGCAATCGTCCCTTTTCCGGTGATCCCCTGTGCGGCCATCAGCGGTCCCAGCAGGGCCATGCGCACCGATGGGGGATCCATGTCGAGCTGTTGGCAGATCCAATGAAACGAACCGATGCCGCGTCGATGCGAACGGACCCAGGCTGCAGCCTCGTCGCGGGTGGTGCGTTCCTGCAGATCGAGAATGGCCCGTTCCAGCACTGCGGCCCAGAGGCGGCGGGCGTTGTCGTGATCAAGGAGCCGGGTTTCCATCTCGCCCGTGACAGAGCGCAACAGGGGCATGGCGTGACCCGGCGATGATTGGTTGTGCGACCTGAGTTGCATGGTTTGGCTCCTGGCATTGTCAAGGATGGGATATCGGTCATCCGGTTAAACAAACCCAAGCATGTTGCATGCCAACTTTGTTTAACCCCGGAGGGTTCGTTCCTGACTCCCTGGTGGATCAACCAGGCTGATTTGACTGGTTGCGACGGGCTGGCACGCCGGTCACCAAACCTTAAAGCCTCTGTCACGCGGCTTTGTTTTTGGGCCATGTTCGCGGGATTGTTTTGCAAAAGGCGCAAAACAATCCCGCAGCCTTGGCGGCGCGCGGCGCATTTTTCGAAAAAAATTCTTCTTTTGAAGAGCACGCTAAAAGTCAAAATCAAAACCCTGGGAGAGGAATCTCCCAGACCCTCTCTTTTTTTAACCAGAAAAAACGACACATCCCAAACTGGGCGCGGTTTACATGGTTCAAACTGGGTGCGGTTTGATTTTCGATGGCGGCAGAGGGTCCAAACTGCAATCCTGTGTTTGCACAGACACAATTTGGATAGGGGAACGGCATACCTGCTTGCCACCAACGGGGATCACTCTTGCCCCATCACCCGAAACTGAGCAGCCAAAAAACGATGATCCCGCACACCCCACCTCACCAACTCATCAAGCATCCCCCCTTCGTCGCCGCAAGCCGGCTTAAAAATTTTCACGATTCCTCGTCAGATGTAAAAAAAATCGCCATCACTTATCATCTGTTTGATTTTATTTGCTTGGCAATTAAGTGCTTACTGATAAATGCCCTTTGATCTTATCAGACGATTGAAAATTTTTCACCTGTCGAATCAGGCGCTTTTTTTAATCGAGCAGTCAACTATTTGATATTCAATCATCTTGCAGCGCAAAAAATATTGGCACACGATTTGATATATATCAAAACAAGGAGTGAGCACGAGAACAAGGAAGTGGCATTGATTCGTGCGGCATCGAGCAGAAGTTGTGGAAGTGGAAGTTGCAGTAGCAGGAAAGAGGGCCAAGTTCGCGCACGGCCCAAATCAAGGGTTGGATACCCTCCCCCCCTCATCCAACCCTTGATTCCTCTCCTGGTCGGCAACGATCCGGAGAAACCGATCAAATAACACGAATGGGACGCTCGCCGTCCCGACCAAGGGTCCGGCCTCCCCCCCCCCTCAAGTCGGCCCTTGGTTTTTTATCTCGATTTGTCCGAGGTGTGGCCAGTCCATACCTCCTCCAGGGATCCGGATCCCCCCCTCAACCCGGATCCCTGGATCTTTTTGCGTCCGATCTCAAGGGGGTTCTTCTTGAAACCCTGTCTGGCGATATCATCCCCGGATACCGTTCATACAACACAAATCTTAACTACGATCACAATTTAAAAAAATACTTGTAGAGGACATTGCCTGGCAGCCTCTGCGTTGAGCGTGCTGCTCCAGTTTAGCCAACAGGGACCATTTCTGGATCGGCTTGCTCATATGATCGTCGCAGCCGGCCTTCAGGCTTTTCTGAATATCTTCGGTCAGGGCATTGGCGGAAAAGGCGATGATGCTGTGGCGGTCGTGTCGGGACTCTTGTTCCCATTGGCGAATCGCCTGGGTGGCCTGGATGCCGTTCATCACCGGCATTTCGATATCCATGAGGATGATGTCGATGGGCTGGGTCTGGATCAAACGCAGCGCATCGGCGCCGTTACAGGCCATGATCAACCGGTGATGAAATTTTTCCAGGTAAATCTTGACCAGGAGACGATTCTCTTCCACGTCATCGACCACGAGGAGGTTCATGGGCGCCATCTCCTGGAGCGACGCGACGATCTGATCCCTTGGCGGTTCGGTGCGTTCCGGGGCCTGGGTGGCATGCAGTGGCAGGGAGACCTCGAAGCGACTGCCAGAGCCGGAGTGACTCTCCACCTGAATGCGCCCCCCCATGATCTCCACGAGATGCCGGGTGAGGGAGAGGCCCAGGCCGGTGCCACCGTAGCGTTTGGTGATCGAAGGATCGGCCTGGGTGAAATCCTCGAAGATCTTTTCCAGATGATCCGGAGGGATGCCGATGCCGCTGTCGGTGATGATGCAACGCAACATCGGTTGATGCGGCGCCGGAATGCGCATCATCTCGACCTTCACACCCCCTTGCGTGGTGAATTTCAAGGCATTGCTCACCAGATTGTACAAACACTGGCGCAGACGCAGCCCATCGGAGAGAATCCACGTTGGCAGCGTTGGATCGATCACCAGATCCAGGTCAACCCCTTTGTGTGTGGCCATGACCTGCAACAGGTCGATGACCTCCTGGGCCTCCTTGCGCAGCTGGATCGGTTCGGCCTGAATGACCAGTTTGTTCGCCTCGATCTTGCTGAGATCGAGAATATCGTTGATCAGGGCCAACAGATTGTTGCCGGCGGTATTGAGCATCGTGACATAATGTCGCTGATCGTCGTGCAAGGGGGTGTCGATCAGGATGCTGCTCATGCCGATCACGATGTTCAAGGGGGTACGGATTTCATGGCTCATGTTCGCCAGGAAGTTGCTCTTGGCGCGATTGGCCTCCTCGGCAGTGGCCTTGGCCAGGCTCATGAGCTGCTGGGCGTGATGATACGCACTGACATCCGTGAACAGAAGCAACAGATGGTGTTGGCTATGCAAGTGCAACGGGGTGAGGTGGCAGTTGATCCAGGCTTCGACCCCGAATGAAGAGCGGATGAACAGTTCGGTCTGTCGGGTTGCGTTGTGTTCGAGTGCCTCCAGGGCCGTGGCGTACAGTCCATTTTCTCGCCATGAGGCGATCTGGTGAAAATTTTGTTGGAGAAGCTGCCCGGTGGTTGCGCCGACGATGCGTCCGGCTGCTTCGTTGGCCAGGATACAGGGGCCTTCCTGCTGATAGACGAGTATGCCGACCGATGATTTCTCGATGATCTGCTCGTTGAACAGCATGGTTTCAGCCAACTGTTTCTCGATGGCGATCCGTTCCTGGATTTCATGTTGCAATTCATCGCGGGAGACCGTGGTCTCGTGCAGGCGCAGGGTCATCTGATTGATGTGTTCCGCCACCTCGGCCAGCTCGTCTCGTGAAGGCAGGCGGATCGGGTGTGAGAGTCCTTCGCCGCTGAAAATGGTCAGGATGCCGTTGCGCAGGACGGTGAGCGAGGCGGCGATCGAGCGGCTCATGGTCAGGGCGATGGGGGAGACGACCAGCACCAGCAGCGACATCAGGATCAGATTGAGCACACCCTGACGATGGAGCAGATTGCGGATGAAGAGATGGTTGAGTTCATTGAACCGCTTGGCCAAGGGTGGGAGGGATTTGATTTCGATCAGCAGTTTCTGGCCGATCATCTCCCGGTAGTTGCCGCGCGCGGGAGTCGAGCCGGCCCTTTGGTGCTCCTCAAACAACTGTTTGGCCTTGGAGAGCAGGTTTTCTAACTCATCCAGGAGATAGAACTCATCCGGGAGATGGGAGAGGGGCCGCAGTTGCGTGTGAATGGCGGAGATCTGACGCCACCTCTCCATCCAGAGGTGTTGCGGTCGTTCGCCATTGTTGGTCAGCAGTTCGTAGGTGAGGACCGTGAGTTCGGAGGCGATGTTTGAGAGCTGATCGGATTGCACCGACTGATCGTAAGCCATCTCAACCTCACGTTGCACCTGCATGGCGTGACCCGACAACAACAAAAACACCAGCAGGGGGAGCAGGGCAAGCCAGATCAGTTTGGTGCGGATACGCATGGTGCCTTGCGGTCAATTCAGCAGATTGATGGCAATGGGGCGCAGCTGGCGCAGTGGTTGCGGATGCAGATTGGGCAGAAAATCGGGAATGGGCTGATCCGGCACCAGGTGGTTGCGGAGCGCCCAATCCGCGACATGTTCCAGGGTCAGGACAAAGCGGTGGTCCAACCAGACGCGCAGGCGCAAGTTGAGCCAGGCACGATCCAGTTCGGTGCCGGCCTCGGGTTGGGCGCGGCGCAGAATCTCCCGCGCCTGTTCCGGATGTTGACGGATAAAATGTTCAGCCCGCAGCAGGGCCTTGAGCAGACGCGAGATGGCCTCATCCTTGGCAACGAGGTTCTGACGGCGCATGGCCAACAGGAACACCTTGTCGTAGAGACCGGGGGCCTCGAAGAGCACGCCATTCTCCCCCAACTGCTCACGCGCCCGGGAGATGAACGGATCGCGCATGCTGATCGCATCCACCCCCCCGGTCAGCAGGGCCTCAGCCAACTGCGGAGCCTTGGCGAAGACCGGGATGATCTCGTGGATCGTCAAACCATATTTCAGCAGAAATTGATCCAGGAAAAAGTAGGTGGAGAGCCGTTGTTGCGTGCCGATGCGCTTGCCGCGCAGATCCTCGGGCTTGTCGATCCCCTTGTCCCGCCGTGCCAGGATGCGCACCTCGTTGTCCCAACTGCCGATCAGGCCCAGAACCCGCAAATCCGGCTGTTCAAAGCGGTGCAGCACAAAGGCGGTTTCAGCCACCGTGGCGATATCGGCCTCGCCTTTCTCAACCGCGAACAGCGCCTCATCCCCGGTGGGATGGTCGTGGATGGTGATCGCCAGATCTTCGGCGGCATAGAACTTCTGATCCTGGGCAATGGTCACCAGGCCCGTGAGAAAGGTCGGGGTGTTGGCCAGGGTGAGTTGTTCCTGGGCCTGGCCTGTTGTGGTCAGCCATGGGAAACAGACCAGGAAAAAGACCAGAGCTGAATGTTTCATGATGCGTGTGGCCAAAGGATGCTGCGCTGCATAATGAGCCTGCCGCACTCTTTCAAGTTTCAGGTGATTGAAAAAATTGCCACGCTTGTTCGCTCTCTTGCTGCCTTTCGATGGTTTGCAGCATGGCGGTTCATTTTATCGTGCATGATTCGTCTGTCAACCGGGTAGTTATGCTTTAGAAAAGATGTGCGCGTGATTTGATAAATATCAAATTTTTCTCAGAATCCCATCCGTCAAAACGGGCGGATGAACAAAGAGGATCAGGAATGCTGAAGCGCGAATGGACTCACAAAAAAAGCTGCTTGCGCGGCTTGCTCCTGGCGATGCTTTTTCCAAAGAGCCGTTTTGCAAAAAACGCAAAACGGCTCTTTGGAAAAACCAAGGCTGCGCGCGGCGCATTTTTCGCAAAAGGCGCGAAAAATGCTTCTTGGAAAGAGCGCGCTAAAGTCAAAATCAAAATCAAAATCAAAACCCTGGGAGATGAATCTCCCAGACCCTCTCTTTTTTTTTAACAGTAAAAGCTACAGATCCCAAGCTGAACGCGGTTTGGCATCAGAACAATCCCAGCAACCTTGCCACCGGCGCATAACTGCGGCGATGCACCGGCGTCACCCCCAACCGCTCCAGCGCCGCCAGATGCTCCGCCGTCGGATAGCCGGCATTATGCTCCCAACCATACCCCGGATAACGCCCCGCCAACCCGGCCATGATCCCATCCCGATGGGTCTTGGCCAGAATCGCCGCCGCCGCAATCGAGGCGGAGAGTTGATCCCCCTTCACCACCGCCCGCGCCGGACAAGGAAGTCCCGGCGGCACATCGCGTCCATCCACCAACACATACCCCGGCACCACCGCCGACACCGCATCCTCCACCAACCGGAGCGCCCCCACGGCACGACGCATCGCCAACAGGGTCGCACGCCGAATGTTGAGCCGGTCGATCTCCTCCGCCTCACACGCACCCATGCCAAACGCCACCGCCTCGGCACGAATCGCAACAGACAACGACTCCCGTTGCGCGGCGGATAAACGCTTGGAGTCGTCGATGTCAACCAAAGAGTCGGGAAGTGCCCGGAAGGCGGGCAAAATGACAGCAGCAGCCACGACCGGGCCGCACAAAGGACCACGGCCAGCTTCATCCACGCCACAAATCCGGACAAAGCTGGCCGCGTTGAGTTCCAATTCCAGGTCCAGACCTGGACGGGTACGAACTACCAGTCCCGTTTCTCCCGGATGCGGGCACCCTTGCCGGTGCGATCACGCAGATAGTAGAGCTTGGCGCGACGCACATCACCCTTGCGCAGCACTTCGATTTTGTCCAGCTTCGGCGAATAGAGCGGGAACAAACGCTCCACACCCTCCCCGAACGACACCTTGCGCACCGTGAAGGTGGAACGGAAGCCGGCGTTGCGCAACGCGATGCACACCCCCTCGAACACCTGAATGCGCTCACGCGCCCCCTCGATCACGCGCACATGCACCCGCAACGTGTCGCCCGCGTTGAACTTGGGAACATCGGCCTTGATCTGCGATTGCTCAAACTGCTGTAATTCGTTCATGATCTCTTCATCCTGTCAGCGTTTTCCAAAAACTCCCGACCCTCGGGAATCTCCTCATGAAACTCCATGGCCTCCAGATCCCTGGCCAACTCTTCCATCAAACGGCGCTCCTGGCGACTCCAGCGTACCCGCTCCAACAACTCCGGTCGCCGAATCAGGGTCCGCAACAAGGACTGCCTGCGCCGCCAACCCGCCACCGCCCCGTGATTCCCGGAAACCAGCACCGCCGGCACCGACACCCGCACGCCCGAATCCGTCTGCCAAACCGCAGGCCGCGTGTAGTGCGGATGATCCAACACCCCTTCGGCAAACGATTCGTTAAGCGCGCTCTCCGCATCACCCAGCACACCGGGCAGCAGACGAGCCACCGCATCGACGATCATCATGGCCGGCAACTCCCCGCCAGTGAGCACGAAATCGCCGATGGAAAACTCCTCATCCACCGTGCGCTCCACCCAGCGTTCGTCCGCTCCTTCGTAGTGACCGCAAACCAGAATCAGATGCGACTCACCACTCAACCGGACCGCGTCCCCCTGGGTGAACCGCTTGCCCTGCGGCGTCAACCAGATCACCCGACCCAAAGCCTCCCCGCATGCCGCTTGCACGGCGCGCTCCAGCACATCGGGCTTCAACACCATCCCCGGACCCCCGCCAAACGGCGAGTCATCCACCCGGTGATGCTTGTCAAAAGCAAACTCACGAATCTGCACCAGACGGGTTTCGATCAGCCCGGACCCCCTGGCCCGCCCGAGAATGGAGCTCTCGAACACCGGGCCGAACATCTCCGGAAACAAAGTCAGAATCGAAAAGAGCACCTTTAAGCTCTCACCATCCGCTCACAGGCCCGGCATGAGCCGTACCCGAATCGTGTGTTGCGCCTCGTCCACCGCCAGGATCACGTCGCGGATCACCGGCAGCAAACGCTCCTCGCCATCTGCCTGCAAAACCACCAGCACATCGTTGGAGCCGGTCGCCAACAGATCACTCACCACACCGATCTCTTGCCAACCCTCGCCCACGCTCTCCACCGGTTGTTCCATCCCCGGTAGCGCACCCTCCGGCAAGGCGAATACCCGGCAGCCGATCAACCGAAACCAGTAGTGACGATCCACGCCCGGATCCGGCAGTTTCCCCTCCGGCAGCCAGATGGTCTGGCCTGCCAGCGATTGGATCCGCTCCCGAACCTCCCATCCGTCGAATGTCACCAGCAGATCATCCTGGTGCAGCCGTCCGGAACGCACCGTGACCGACAAGGTGGGCGGCGATTGCTTGCCCAATCCCCACTCCGGTTGCTTGAGCAACCAATCAACAGGCAGTTCGGATTCGGGTGCCTCATCCGGCAAAATGCGGGCTATGGGGAGTTGGCTGGGGATCACCCGCACTTCGCCACGCACCCCGAACGCCCCCTTGATCCACCCGAGGGCCACCCAACGGGTGTTGGCGTTCGTCATTCAGCCAGCAAACTCAGGCCGAAGCCTGAACCTGCTTGATCAACCGATCCACCGTATCCGACGGTACCGCACCAACACTCAGCCAGTGATTGACGCGCTCCATGTCGAGCAAGACCCGATCGGTCTCCTTGAGAGGATTAAAAACGCCGACTTTTTCCAGGAACCGACCATCGCGCGGCATGCGCGAGTCCGCCGCCACCACAGCGTAAAAAGGACGTTTCTTGGAGCCTCTGCGTTGCATGCGAATACGTACCGCCATTGATCTCGTGCCTCTTTTTCCTAAGATGAATTTCTCACAGGCGCCATTTGGCGCGGCTACAACGAAAACCCTATATTCTATGCAATTTTCTTAGAGAGTCAAGCTTCTGTTGCGCAAGCGGCCAGAAAATCCCCATTCCGGGTTTGCCGACCAACTGTCACGGAGCGACAAACCGCAACAATTTTGAGAAACGTCATTTTCTGCCAAGCTGCGTGCAAGATGCGAGCATCGTTTCCAAAAAACGGAAACGACGCTCACGAAGGCCGCGCGCGGCGCATTTTTCTGGAAAATTCGCGAAAAATGCTTCTTTTGAAGAGCGCGCTAAAGTCAAAAACAAAATCCCAAGGGCTTCGCCCTTGGATCCCACCAGGGGGATAATCCCCCTGGACCCCCTATTAATGGAACTACGCATCCCGTGATGGTTGCGGTTTAACAGTAAAAGCGAATCATGCCAGGCTGTCAAATCAGCTCTGTCGGCCCACTACACATTCCAAGCCAGGTGCGGTTTACCTCCCCCCATCCTGATTCGGGGTCAACACCTCCCGCTTGCCGGAGTGGTTCGGCTCGGAAATCAATCCATCCATCGCCATCCGCTCCACAATCCGTGCCGCACGGTTGTAGCCGATCTTGAAATGACGCTGCACCATGCTGGTGCTCACCTTGCGCGCCCGCACCACCACTGCCACGGCCTGGTCATACAACGGATCGTACTCATCGGCCACACCATCACCAAAACCACCCTCATCCACGTCATCCGCGCCGCCATGTGCCAGAATCGACAGATCATACTCCGGACGCCCGGTGGATTTGAGGAATTTGACCAGCTTGTGCACCTCCGAATCCGAGACGAACGGTGCATGAATGCGCTGCAACTGCCCGGTTCCGGGCGGCTGGAACAGCCCATCGCCCATGCCCAGCAACCGATCCGCCCCCATCGAATCCAGAATCGTGCGCGAATCGATCTTCGAGGAGACCTGAAACGCCAACCGGGTCGGGAAATTGGCCTTGATCAACCCGGTAATGACATCCACCGACGGGCGTTGCGTGGCGATGATCAGATGCAACCCCGCTGCACGCGCCATCTGCGCCAGACGCGCAATCGCCGGTTCCACATCCTTGCCCACCTGGATCATCAAATCGGCCAACTCGTCGATGATGATGACGATCAGCGGCTTCTTCTCCAGCGGAATCGGCTCCTCCTGCTCGACCGGACGCCCGGTCTCTGGGTCGAATCCCACCTTCACCCGCCGCGTCGGCTCCTCGCCGGAGATCAAACACTCCTGAATGCGCTGATTGTAGCCCGACAGATTGCGCACCCCCAACTCCGACATCAACCGGTAGCGCTCCTCCATCTCGGCCACCGCCCACTTGAGCAGCGCCGCCGCCTTGTTGACATCGGTCACCACCGGGGCCAACAGATGCGGAATCCCCTCGTAGATCGACAACTCCAGCATCTTCGGGTCAACCATCAAAAACCGCACATCCTCGGGTCGACAGGTGAACAGCACCGAACAGATCATGGCGTTCACCGCCACCGATTTACCCGAACCGGTGGTACCGGCCACCAACAGATGCGGCATCTTGGCGAGATTGCCAACCACCGGGCGTCCGTTGATATCCGATCCCAACGCCATCGCCAGTGGACTTCTGACCTGCCGGAAGGTCTCGGAGTCGAGAATCTCACGCAGATAGACCGTGCGCCGATTGGCATTGGGGATCTCGATGCCGATGACGTTCTTGCCCGGAATGTTCCCCACCACGCGCACCGAGACCGCCGAGATCGAACGGGCCAGATCATCGGCCAGACCGACCACCTTGGCCGAGCGCAGCCCTGGTGCCGGGTCAAGTTCGTAGGTGGTGATCACCGGTCCGGGATGGGCATCGATGATCTGTCCCTTGACCTTGAAATCCTCCAGTTTCTGCTCCAACAGCCGCGCCGTGGACTGCAACTCATCGCGACTCGGACCGTGATAGCCGGTATCCTCCGGCAAGGCCAGAATCGACAACGGCGGCAGTGGCGCGCGCGTATCCTCCAACGAAGGCTCGAAAACCTCTTCCTCCTCATCCAGAGGTTCATCGCTCTCCAGATCCGGGGATTGGTACAGCTCCAGCTCGCTTTCCGCCGTACTCAACGCCATCTGAGGCATTCGGGCCAAGCGCTCCTCCACAAAGTCACCATCCTCATCATCCGCCACATCCCCAACCGGACGACCCGACCACGGCGCCAATGGCGGTATCCCCTCGTCCGACACCCTCTCCTCGTCGGGATCCAGCTCCACCGGCTCCTGCGGCATGCGCGCCGCCTGTCCTGCTGCCGGTGCAGCCGGAATGGCAAAAGAGGGCGACTCCAGATCAGACGGTGTGCGCGGCACGCCGGAGATGTTGTCCGATGAGGCGTCGACTGACGATTCCGGCGATTTCTTGATAAAGACCACCCCCTGACGGCGTTGAAACGCAGATTGGGAATCGTCTGCAAAGGGAGTTTCAGCTGGAGACTCTGTCGCACTGGATTTCCCAGCCGTGCCAATCGACAACGCAAAGGTCGGTTTATCCAGTGTGACCGCAGGTCCGGCGGACGAGGTCAGGGAGAAGGAGACGGACGGCTTGTCGATGGTCACGGTCGGTTCGGCTGAAACGCCTTCGGCAGGTGAAGATCGACCGTCCTGCCGATTGGATGCCATTCCCACAACAGGCGCAAGGGCGGAGGCTCCCGTCTCCTCGGCCAACTTGCGCGCAAGAGAGCGGCCCGACAAAAGTTCCAGGGATGAGGGGGAAGTGGTCTTTGCAACCGAAGACGGTGACAGGGGCGGCTCAGGGAGCAGAGCCGATGGCGGAAATGCATCGCATGCCGCAGATGCCGTCACGGATGCGGTCTGAACCGCCTGACCCACCGGTTCGGGCGCCGGAATCGGTGCGGGCGACAACTCGATCACCGGCTCGACGCGCGTTTCCGGCAGCAGGTCGTTGCCCGGTTTCAAGGGGGAGGACACGGGTTGCGGACGGCTTTTCGTCGGCGTGGAGGCGCGCAGGCGCTCCATCAACGCATGCATCAACAACGGCAACGCGGCGATGATGCCCACGCAGGCGACGATCAGCTTGCCGCTCAACTCCAACGCCTTGGAGAAGAGATTGACGCTCGACTGCGCCACCATCTGTTTGGCTTCGGGCACCGAGTTCGGTCTGGGGAGTTTGATCTCCCCCAGATCGTGGATCTGTTCGATCAGCCCGGTCACGGAAACGCGCATCAGCACCATCAGGGAGAGCACACCCAACGGCAGAATCAACAGCAGTCCACCCCAAAACCCGAAGGCGTGGCGCATGGTTTCAGCCAACGCCGAGCCGAGTACCCCGCCCGGTCCTGCCGGCGGAAAGGCATCCGGTCCGGGCGTGGCCGAGGTGAACAATGCGTGCAGGGTCATCGACACCGCAGCAAACACCGGTGCTGCCATCACCCGGTCCAGATAGATGACATCCTCGGGGTTGGAGCGCAACAGTCGATAGCCGGGCACGATCAAAAACAGCACCAGCCAGTAGGAGCCATAACCGAACGCCTGATAAAGACCGTCGGAGAGCAAAGCACCGGTGCGTCCGGCCAGATTGTGCACCGCCGCCGTATCGCTGGCATGGTTGAACGAGGGATCCTCGGGGTTGTGCGACAACAGCGTCAACAGCACGAAAGCGCCCAAAAAAAGCATCACCAACCCCAATGCTTCGCGCACGATCTGCAAACCGGGTTGGAGCGGCACCTCTCCTTTGGCGGAAGTCGAGGAGGCGGAGCGTCGCTTGCTGATGGTCATGGAATCACATCTCCATAACCAGGGGGAATACCGCCGGACGGCGACCGAGCCGTTTCTTGAAGAAGCGACGCAAGGCTCGCTGTGCGATCTCCGCAGGGCCGACCACCTCGTCGTCCGCGAAATCCATCCCCTTGGAACCCAGTGCCAAGGCGGCCTCGATGGCATCCTTGGCCTCTTCGAGCAGATCCAGGCTCTCGTCCTCGTAGACCACGCCGCGCGTCAAAAGCTCCGGACGTTGCAACACCTCGCCGGTCGCCTTGTTGACCACCAGCACCACCACCGCCATGCCGTCCTCGGAAAGATGCATCCGATCGCGCAGCACGATATCGCCCACATCCCCGACCCCCTTGCCATCGACGAACACCCGACCGCAGGGGATCGAGCCATCGACGCGCAGGGAATCCCGATCCAGCACCGCACGATCGCCATTCTCGATCACCAAAGCGCGCTCTGCCGGGATACCCATGCGGATCGCCATGTCGCGATGGCTCTGCAGATGGCGCCGCTCCCCATGGATCGGAATGAAGAACTTCGGGCGCGTCATGGCCATCATCAGTTGCAGATCGTCGCGCGGCGCGTGGCCGGAGACATGCACCTCGGGATGGGTCTTTTCGTGGAGCACCTCGGCGCCCCGTTTAATCAGCAAATTGATCAACGACCAGATGGAACCCTCATTGCCGGGGATGAAACGCGAGGAGAGCATCACCATGTCGCCGGACCGGATGTCGATATCCTGATGTTCACCAGCGGCAATGCGCACCAGCGAGGAGTTGGGCTCACCCTGACTGCCGGTGGAGATCACCATCACCTGATTGCGCGGATAGTGGTTGAACTTGCGGATATCGATCAGCAGATCATCCGGAATGTCGATGTAGCCCAGCGCCCGGGCCACGCTGACATTGGCCACCATCGACCGTCCGTTCAACAGCACCTTGCGGTTGACCGCCACGGCGGCCTCCATCGCCTGCTGGATCCGCTGGATGTTCGAGGAGAAAGTGGCGACGATCAACAACCCCTTGGCGCGCGGGAAAAGTTTGGCGAATGCTTCGCTGACGGTCTGTTCCGGGATGGTGGAGCCGGGTCGGTTGATGTTGGTGGAGTCGGAGAGCAGCGCCAGAACGCCCTTTTCGCCCAGTTGGGCAAAAGAGTACAGGTCGGTCGGGCGATCGTTGATCGGGGTGTGATCGATCTTGAAGTCGCCGGTATGCACGATGGTGCCGAGCGGCGTGCGGATCGCCAGGGCCGAGGAGTCGACGATCGAGTGGGTGACGTGCAGAAAGGTGACGTTGAACGGCCCGATTTGCACCGCCTGCCGATGCTTGATTTCGACCATCTCCGCCTGGTTCAAAAGACCATGTTCGCGAAATTTCCCTTCCAGAAGCCCCAAAGTCATGGCCGTGCCATAGATCGGCACATCGATCAGCGGCCAGATGTAGGGCATGGCGCCGATATGGTCCTCGTGGCCGTGGGTGAGCACCAGACCCACGACGCGCTCGCGGTTTTCCACCAGATAACGCACATCCGGGATGATGAAATCCACTCCCGGCGTCTCCGGTGACGGAAAGGTCAAGCCGCAGTCAACCACCAGCAACTTGCTCTCATAGCCGTAGACCATGAGATTCATGCCGATCTCACCCAAACCACCGAGAGGCATGATCTCCAAAGGAGTAATCGAATGACGGCTCATGCGCCAGACTCCCGAGAAGGTTCTTGCGGTTGCGCGAGGTCGTGGGACTCCGGGCCGCCCGGCTGCTGACTCTGCTCCTCGTTCTGTTCCCGAGCTTTTTTACGCTCGATGCCGCGTCCGAGGAAAATGGCGATCTCGTACATCAGGCACATCGGCACGGCGAGCATGATCTGGGAGATCGGATCCGGCGGGGTGATGATGCCGGCGACGACAAACGAGAACACGATGTTGTATTTGCGCTTGTCAACCAATCCCTGGGTGCTGACCGCGCCGGTCTTGATGAGCAGAAGCAGCGCGATCGGCATCTCGAAGACCAGACCAAAGGCGAGCATCAGGGTCATGATCAGGCTGAGATACTCGGAGATCGACGGCATGGCGGCGATATCCGGCGTGGCAAAGCTCAGGAAGTATTTGAAGGCCATGGGAAAGACGAAGGCATACGCCATGGCCGCGCCCAGAAAGAAGAGCGCCGGGGTCATCAACAAAAACGGCAGGAAGGAGCGCTTCTCCGACTCGTAGAGTCCGGGGGCCACGAAGCCCCACAGCTGACCGAGCACCACCGGCAGGGCGAGCACGAAACCGCCGAAGGCCGAAACCTTCAAGTAGGTGAAAAAGGCTTCGTGCAGGCCGGTGAAGATCATCTTGTCGTTTGGCCCCAACAGCTCCTTCAAGGGGCGCATCAGAAAGCTGAAGATCTCTTCGGAAAATCCCCAGCAAAAACCGAAACCGACGATAATCGCCACCACCGAAACAATCAGGCGGTTGCGCAGTTCGGTCAGATGCGACAGCAGCGGCGCGGTATCGTTTGGTCCCATCATGGGTGGTTCGAATGATCCTGGTTAACGGCCTGAGGCACAGAAGACGACGCGGCAGAAGTTCTCTCCGGGGGCAATGCCGCCGGGTGCTGGCTGCCACCCGATTGGGAAGTGACGGGGTTTTCCGCCGGCACGGAGGTGTTCATCGGGGAAAGGATGGGGTCACCATCCAAAGCAGCCCCCGCAGCCGAAGGAGCAGAGAGCACGGATGGCTCCGGGGTGAATGGGGCATTGGCGGAGAGCGCCGGCCCCAGTTCGATCGGACGGAATGGTTCAACGTTCGACGCCGAAGCGGATGGGGTCGATGAGTCGTTCGACGCTGTGTTCGGGCTGTTCGGGGGCGTGTAGTGGGAACTCTCCCGCACGCGCGTCTCGAGATCCTCCATGCGAATCGTATCCCGCACCTCGTTGACCAGCTTCTGGCCCTGACGGATCAACCGTCCCAGACCGCGCGCCACCTCCGGCAGTTTGTCGGGGCCGATGACCACCAACGCCACCACCAGGATGACGAACAGTTCAATCCAACTGAGTCCGAACATCGACCATCACTCCGTCGGCCAGGCGATTGATGCCCTGCTCACGTAGGATCCTTCTTGACCTGCCCCTCAATGGTCTGGGAAGCGGCGGCGGTGAGTTTTTCATCCGGCTTGGGTTCGCCATTCGGGGGATCCTTGTCACCGCTCATGGCATCCTTGAAACTTTTGACCCCCTGGCCGATGTCACGCATCACCGAAGGGAGTTTCCCGGCTCCGAACACCACCAGGACGATCACCAGAATGATCAGCAGATGAGATGTTCCCAAACCCATGAAGTGGCACTCCTTGGTCAGTCTGAAAGGTTGAACTTAAGATTCGGCAGTTGCGGGTGATCGCATATGCTAACATATTGGTTCATATGGTGAATTGAAAAAAACCGAAATTGCCTGATCGGCAACGAGGCTTTCTTCCGATTTACCAGATGGATCAATAAGTTGTTACAGGTGATCGCCCGCAACTGCCGGATCCGGGTTGAAGATGGCGGCGCGTCCGTCATCGGACTCATCCCGCGTCCAAGTCGACGGCAGGTCTCGATTCTTGGCGCATTTCCTCATGATAACCGATTGAGCGCCCGCGCACCAGGATTCCTGGCAACACGCCGCAACTCTTCGTTTTCTTCAATAGCGCTTGTTCATGGCGTCCAATAGTGTCCCATCACGGCTTGCCGATCTGCGCAATGGCCTGGTCAACGGTCGGGGTCGCCGAGGATCCGGCTGGCAGCAACGATTTGAGACGTTGCAGCAACGCGAGTGCCTTGGGTTTGTCCCCATGACGCGCTGCCTGCAAGCCCAAAAACCAAAGCGCATCCGGATGATCGGGATGACGCTTGAGCAGCGCCTCCAGACGCTTTTCGCCTTCCGCCTGCAGGGCGCCATCCTGACTCTGCAGCTCCAGCTCGCTCAAAGAGATGATTGCGTCATCCTCCTCGGGCTGACGCGAGAGGATGTGCCGATAGGCCGCCATGGCCTCAACAGGCCGGTTCAACGCCACGTAGGAGCGTGCCAGTCGCAACCAGCCGGGGATATCATCCGGGGTGGATTGCAGCCGATTGGCCGCCTGTTCGACCATGCGCAGGATATCGGGCGAGGTCGCCGGATGCTGTTGGGCCGGCGTGATCGGCTGCGGCGTACCCAGCCACAGATAGAGCAGACTGGCCACAAAGGCCGTTGAGAGCATGGCCGCGACTCCCATGGCCATGTTGAGCGAATTTTTCTTGAGCGTCTGTGCAGCGGATACCGGCACACGTTGCGCGGTCAATGCATCGAGCCGGGTGAGAACCCCGGCCAACTCCTGCTCCAGCGAAACGCGCGTGGTGGCCTGTTCCGGATCGCTGCGTTTATCAAGTTCCAACTCCTTGAGCTGTACCAGCAGGCTGTCACGGCGGGCCAAAAACTCCTCGCGCGGATCCCCTTCCAGTCCGACCGGCAGCGGGGCATGGCCGCGACGGGTGAACAACGGATAAAAAACGCCGATCAGGACGATCAACAGAATGGCGGGCAGGCTCCAGATCCAACTCATCACGGGCGGTGATCCGAATTCGAAAAAAAATGGATAGGTGTGATCGTACATCGGATTCCAGATGGGCTCAACTTTGAATGTCGAGACGCACCGGGTGATTGATCGTTCCAAAGGGGTTGTTTGATCATCGCCGGACAGCCGGTCCTGACTATGATCCCGGATCCGGCAGTTGCGGGCGATCACCTGTGACAACCTCTTGATCCATCTGGCAAATCGGAAGAAAGCCTCATGACCAATAAGGCAAATTCGGTTTCTTACAATTCACCATATGAACCAATATGTTAGCACATGCAATCACTCGCAACTGCCGAATCTGGGATGATGGCCCGCCCAATTGTCCTGCAATCGGGAAGTCTGGTTTGAATGGATTCAATCCAAACACGTTGGCTGATTTCATGGATGGAAGCACCAAACAGCCACTTCATAGAGACTCGTAATACTTTTTATCGCCAGCGGCGTCAACGGACAAGATGTCAGAATCCGGTGGAATCGGAGTGCCGGCAGGAGATCACCTACCCCATTGGTTGAATGCCGATTGCAACCGTGGTGACCACGAAAACCGGTCGGGGTCCGGTCACCAGCAGGAGAGGCGGAACCGTTTCAGACCGTTTGCCAGCGGGGTCAACAGCTCATCCGGGGTTGGACGTGGCAACCCCGCTCCCCAGTGGCCATGATCAAGCAGGGTGGCCAGATCCACCGGCGAGCACTCAAAGAGCTGTCGAGCCAACCGTTTCCGTTCGGCTTGCAAGGGATCGGTCGTCTCGGAGGCGGATGGGCGGGTGTTCATTCGATGAGCAACTCCATCTCCAGTTGGCGCGGGGTGGTCTGCGGAGTTGCCGTCCCCTCGCGGTGTCGTGGTTTGAGTTTGAGTGCCCGGTCCAACAGGTATCCCAGCACTGCCGGCCCCCGTTGACCGAACTCCGTGGGGGCCAGGGTCTCCAACAGCCGGTCACGCAAGATGCGCAGGGTCGCAGGATCGGTGTGATCACGCAGTTCGTCTTGCAGTCGCGTCCGCAGTTCACGCAGCAGTTTGTGCTCCAGCGGTTTCGGAATGCGCGCGGGTGAAAGGGGAACTCCCCGTAACGGATCCGCAGGCAGACGCGATGCCGGGATCGAGAGGAGCGCACGGATCCTGGCTGCGGCAGCCGGATTGATCGGCTTGAGATCCTCTTCATAAGTCAGCAACCGCTGAAAGTCGTGATCCGTCAGTCGCCAGGGCTGGTTTTCGCACGCTCCGCACGCCCGGTAACAGGTGAACATCGGCTCACCAGGCCACTGTTTTTCGCCGATTCGTCCGTATTGGATCAAGAGCGCATGACGCTGTGTGATCGCCAGCGCCTCGCAGATCAAGAGCAGCTCCTTGGCATCGAACGAAAGCCCGGTTCCGGCGCGCAACTGTCCGGCCAGGAGCGCCATGGCCTCGATGGCAGCATCCGGCTGGGTTTCATGGGCGTGGGTGATGATCCCGGCAATGATCACCAGTTCCGTGCGATCCGGCGGCTGCGCGTCGCAGCGGATCAGATCGCGGCGGAAGCCGTCCAGCATCAGGGGCGGGAGACGCAGCGCACACGCCTCCAGAAAGGCCTTGACCGCATGCACGCTCTTTTGGGTCGCGTTGCGTCGTCCCTCCTCCAGGATCTCCTCACCGCGCTGCGGGTCGCCCGCCAGAAACTCCAGCATGGCCGCCAGGATGCCAACCGGTTGAGATCCCTCGGCACGCAGTCGTTCCGCCCGGAACAACTCGCGCCTGGCCACGGCGAAATGTCCATCCAGGATGCGCTTGCGGGCATGCTGCAAATGGGCGCTTAACCGTTCGGACTCAATGCCGTCGTGGCCGGGATTGAGCTTCTGGATGCGGCGTCCGACCCCCGATGCCTTCTTGAAGCTCCCCTTTTCCATGGCCGCGTGCATGGCAAAGGTCAGGATCGTCTCATCCTCGGGAAATCGCCTGGCGGCCTTGTCGGCCAGGCGGTGAAAATTCAGCCGGTCACGTCCCAGGCGGTTGCGTGCTTCCAGCAGTTCCAGCCAGCAGGGTTTGTCATCCGGGTCATACTTCAGGCTCAATTCCTGCCATTGCAGGATGCGTGCGGTGTCGGGATGGGGCTCGCGCTGCTCCAGTTGGGCCATGTGCCGGTAGATCAGGGCAATCGACAGTTGCCGTTCGACGTTTTCCGGGGCGGATTCGAGCAGGGAGATGCATTTGCGCCAATAGGAGCACGCCTTGGAGGGCGCACCATGCCGTTCGTGATGCAGCGCGAAGATCCGCTCGCGTTCGATCTCCTGCAAAGGGCCGAACCGCTTCTCAAAAGGGATGCGCTCTTCCGGACAGTCCGGGAGCAGGTCGATCAAGGTGGCGCGTGCCACGGCACGCGGCAGGATTTCGGCCTGGGAGATGATGAGCGCGGCCAGGCGACCCGGTTCGCGACTCCTCTCCAGTTTGGCCATCAGTTTGATCCACCACTCCGGGGCGCTGCACAGACGCGCCGCCTGGGCCTGCTCCTCGCGCGGCAGGGCAAGCAGGGTGGTGATCCGCTCCCGGGTCGGCAGGGCCCGGGCACGCGCCAGGTGGGCCAGTGGTGCAAAGGGGGAGGACTCCTGAATCTCCTCCAGCAGCGCCAGGATTCGCTCCGGTTCGTGGGAGGGTGCCATCAGGCTCTCAAGAATCCGCCGGCAGGCCAGAAACGGCGAATCCGCATCCAGTCCGGTCAACAGTGTTTGGACCGAAAGGGTCTCGCCGCGCATCAGGGCACGCATGGCCGCATGCAGGGTTGTGGCCTGATTCCAAGGGTATGCGTCCAGGGGGGGTGGTTGTCGGATGGCGTCATCACGGGTCAGACAGACCACGGCGAACAGCTCGCGCGTCAAGGACCAGAGCGCCGGGTGATCATAATGCAGAATCGCCTCGTGGGTGGTAAAGAAACGCACCCCCTTGAGATACTGACCGGCATTGATCATCCACACCAGCGGGGTGGATGGATGCAGCGGCGTGACATCCCCGAGTCGCATGGCCCGTTCCCAAAGCAGTACCGCCTCCTTGAACAGCCCCTTGTCCGCCAGTTCACGCGCCCGGTTGAGCGTGGAAATGCCGCTCTCCGCACGGCTGGCGCGCGGATCGTGAGTGGCGCGGGCACGCTTGCTCAAGGTTTTTTTCGACAGGGGACGCGCGACCTGCGTGGCAGGATCGGCATCCGGGCGGGGTGCGGACGGCGGGAGCGGGAAGGTGGCCATGGTGTTCGATTCGGCTTGCCCGATGGGGTTTGAAAAAAAAGCGTGGACGCAGGTGTGGCGCGCGCACGTTTTGTTTAAGAATAGGGTGGGGGTTATAATGAAAAAAGTGTGCCAGGTTGATCGTCAACCTTGGGACGGGTGAGGTGACAGGATGGTCATACCGTTGGTGTGGCAAAGTCGTGTTGCAGGAGCGTGTGGGCGAATTTCGGCAGATCATCCAGATGTTGGGTGATGATCGCCATGAGAATCGGCAGTTGCATGGCCTGGTAATCGTGTACCGCGATGTTGCGAAACCCAACCATATCCCGCATCGTCGTACCCAGGGAGGCCGGGATGCGCCGGGCGCGCACCAGCAGATCGAACACGTCTTTGGAACCTTGCGGGATGCCGAGTCGATCCCGCCGGATCAGGTGCTGCCCCATGTCGAGCGCTGCCTGGCAGGCGCGTTGGATGTTGAGGATGGCCGCATCCTGACGGGTGAAATCCTCCGGAAAGGTTGCCGGATCCTTGGTGAACTCCTCTCTGGTTCGGGCCACGCACCGTTCAATGGTGGCCGTCTTGTTCAAGAGTACATCATCCTGCATGGATCCGCCCCTCCTGCGCGATGCGTTCTAAAAGTGGGGCGCGTACCTCGTCGAGTTCGGTTTTGGCGCTTAAGACGTAACAGGCGAACAGCCCGGTGCGGGTCGCATCCCGGGTCCAGAGCCTCTCCCCGGTGGTGATGATCCGGTATTGCAGAGTGGTCGGGACCGCGCGCAGATCGACCAGATCCACGACGCAGCCGGCCAGGGACTCCAGTTCGCTGGCGGTTCTCCATAAGACGAGCGGATCGGCCCTGCCCTCGACCAGCACCGCCAGGTCGAGATCGCTCTCCGGGGTGGCCCCGCCGGTCACGCGGCTGCCAAAGGCATAGATCGCCAGGAGATTCGGCAGGCGATCGCACAGTCGCGTGACCAGGGGAGCGGTATCCATGCGCGGGTGTGGAGCGATCCGGGTGATTAAAGCAGCAGCAGTTGGCCGTCGCGCACCACCGAGGGGATCACCTCCAGTCCGGGGCTGCCGGCTGGCTGCAGGCAGTTGCCGGACTCCAGGTCAAAGGTCCAGTTGTGTACGCGACACTCCACCTTGTCACCATGATCGGTGCCTTTGCAGAGATTGGCCTTGGAGTGCGGACAGCGGGCGGAATAGACGATCGCCTGATCCTCGCTGGTACGAAACACGATCATGTTTGCGCCCGCCTGTTGCAGGGCGTGCATGCGGCGCAGGGGGAAACCCTCCACCGGGCCGAGCCGTTTGTCGTTGGGAACGGTGGGGATTTCATCCGGGATTTCGGGCAGCAGATCCATTTCACGCATGATGTCGATGGCGTCGAGCACCTTGTTGAGGCCGGCAGCCGGGAAGGCCATCAGGACGGCATCCAGGATCTCCTCGCGGCTGGCGCCGGCCTTGAGCGCCTTGGGGGCGTATTGGCGCAGGCCGCGTTCCGTGCCGACCGTCACTTTGGTGACGATCTGGATCAGGTGGCGGGTCTTTTCGTCCAGGGCCTGGACGCTGTGTTTGTAGAAACCCAACAGATGGGTGGCGGCGTCGGGGCGAGTCTTGGCCAGATAGGTGAGGGCTTTGGACATGATGTGTGATCCTTCGTGCGGTGATGTTCGGGGGGATACGGTCGATCCAGAGGTGATATCGATATTCAGATTAACGCGGATGGCAGGTGCGGGTCAACGCACATGCTCGGCTGTTGAGGGGTTCTTGGGCCATCCGTGCGCACAAAGCGTGTCGGAAGGGTGTGGGGCGATGGTGCGCGGTTTTGTTGACATGAATTTGTTATTGTAATGATTTGGATTGATATTTTTGATATTGATCAGCGTTTGTCGATATGACGAGTTGGGGGGTGGCGAAGCTTGTTTTTCCAGATTTTTTTGTTGTTGGTGTTGTTTTCTTGACCGATCGATTCTTGTATTAAAGAATTTTTCATTAAATTTTGAACATTATCAGTTGCAGTATTATTATATTTATTATCAAAAATTGTACACTTATCAACAAAGAAAATAAATTATCGAATGTAAGAAAATGTATTGACCAGACAATCGGCATGGTCTTATGCTGCAACGCAAGAATGATGGATGCACGTAGGTGAGGAGTGTTTTTTGTCTGTGGACAGACGACCGCATTCGGAGATTTATTTCGTGAAGTGTGGGGGAGCGCATGGAAACGATTCAAGGCAACTCTTATATCGTGCCGTCCGAGGGGTGGTCGGGCGTGCGGGGGAGATGGCCCCTGGTGGCGCGTGACGAGGGGAATCCCGCGCTCGAAACCGAATTGCCGATGGGATTGACGCCTGAATTTCTGCTGGATCTGTTCCAGTTTCATATGGCCTGGTTGAGTCGGGTCTCCGGGTTGAACGAAAGCGAGGCGAAAAGGCGGGTGGTTGCGTTGTTGAAAACCGGGCGGATCGGGTATCCGGCAACAAACGCATCCTGCCGGATGATGCCATTTTGTGGGTGATTCGTCATGCGTGAGCGAGTATTTCACCGGCGTGGGGCGGAACAGGGATGCCGATACGCGCATTGGCTTTCAGCTGGATTTTATCCTTGAAAAGGTGCGTGAAAGATCGTTTGCTCAAGGTTGAACAAGAGGGGTGCAAAAAAATCATTTGCCTTTGGCCGGAATTGTGATATATGCTATAAAATAAGTCGGCAGTCGTATCGAGAGCACAGTCGGATATTGTATGCTGTAGGGCGTTCTGCCAATAGGTTCAGCAATTCATCAGGGGTTAAGTGAGAGTAACATGGCAGATCGTGAGACTGGAACCGTCAAATGGTTCAACGAGGGCAAAGGTTTTGGTTTTATTGAGCGGGCTGGTGGCAAAGGGGACATCTTCGTCCATTTCAGCGCCATTTCCGGCTCCGGATTCCGCACTCTGGCCGAAGGGCAGAAAGTGGAATTCAACGTGGTCGCGGGTGACAAGGGTCCCAAGGCGGAAAACGTCGTAACCCTGTAACGACCCGTTATCAAGAACGGACAATCCTCGCGGGATCGACATTCTCATACCGGGCTATGTTGATCCCGCTTTGTACGTTTTGATGGATAATTAAATTTTTTTTGAGTATTTATAGTTGACCGGTTGAATAATACTGCAGGGGTGTTGGGGTGGAAGAGAAACTCGACTTAAGCTCCGAGGAGTGGCGGGAGCGACTGCCGGCAGCCAACTTTCAGGTGCTGCGCTGCGAGGGGACCGAACGCCCGTTTTCCAGTCCGCTCAATGAGGAGAAGCGAGTCGGACGGTTTGTCTGCGCCGGCTGCGGACTGGAGCTTTTCACCTCGGCGATGAAGTACGACAGTGGGACCGGTTGGCCGAGTTTCATGGCTGCCTTGGACGGGCATCTGGAGACCAGGACCGATTTGAAACTCGTCGTGCCGCGCACCGAATACCACTGCGCCCGTTGTGGCGGGCATCAGGGGCACCGGTTCGATGATCCCGGTTCGCCATCGGGCCGGCGTTACTGCAACAACGGTCTGGCGTTGCGTTTCATCCCCGAGGGGGAGTGATCGATTCGCATGGACGGTCTGGCCTCCACGCGTCGGCTCTTTTTGTTGCAGGGGTTGCTGCTGGGTACGGTGCTCGTGCCGGGCGGTTGTGCCTGGTTGCCGGTTCGGCAAGGTATGCGCCGCGTGGGGAGCGATACGCGCATTGGCGAGCGTCAGGTGGGTGAGGATGCCCTGGTCAAGCCGGGGGATAAGGTCTCGACCGGTTCCGGGGGGCGTGCCGTACTGGTGATGGGCGAGGATGCCTTCTTGTTGGGAATGAACACCCGCCTGCGTTTTCATGAGGCGTGGCAGCCCACCCCAACGCCTGAGCCCAGCGTGGCACCCGGCGAGCTGTCACCCGACGTGAAGTCGTCCGCCGAGACGGCAGCGGATCCCAGGGCCAAAGGGTTCACCCTTTATTCCGGGCGGGTGTTGTCGGTATTCGGCAGCGGGGGTCGTACTCTGAAAATTCCGACCGCCACGCTCGGCATTCGCGGTACCGGGATCTATCTGGAAGTGGCCGAGGAGCAGGATTATGTCTGTCTCTGTTACGGTCATCTCGACATCCGCATGAACGATGACCCTCGGATCACCGAATCCTATCAGGCGCATCACCACTCTGCGCGCATTCTGGCCGCGCACTCCCCGATTCGCAAGGCGCCGGGGGTCAATCATACCGACGAGGAACTGTTCATGCTCGAAGCGCTGGTCAATCGTCGGCCTCCCTTTGATCCGGAAGACTATTCAGGGCATTGATGCGGATTCTTGTGTCGTAGTGCTTGCCAATATCATGGCGCCTGTGCGATGATTTGAAACGATTTGCGTTACAAAATGGCCGCCCTCTTTGCGCCCATGGAAGGGGGATGGACCGTTGGTTTCGGCGATCGTCAACCAAATGAGCTGGTACATTTCATCGGGAGAAGCAAGGAATAAGACCATGCCGGATCGATTCACAGAGAGCCAGAAAAGCCCGTTTCAGACGACAAAAAAAAGGGGTGCGCCGCAGGAGCCGGTCAATCAGCGTCGTCATGAACGCTATGGCATGCGTTTTCCGGTCACGCTCCATTTCGATGATGGGCTGGTGGTGCAGGGGTTGTCCGAGGATGTCAGTCTGAGTGGTTTTTTCGTCGCGCTTGATAAACCTTGCGCGATGGAGTTGGATCGACTCGCCAGGGGAACCATTGTGCTGGGCAAGGATTCCTATACCTTTCATTGCCGCATTTCACGGGTCATTCCCCAGGGGATCGGGGTCACCCTCAATCAGGATTACGCCATGCTCGGTCTGGCGATCACCAATTATGTCTTCCAGGAACTCTCCAAGGTCAGTCTCAGACCCTGAACCCATTTGTCGGAATCTCGTCACCGGATCCCGGGTTTCATTTGACGCGGGCAAAAAGATTATATACAATTGGTTACAGAGGGGATTCTTGACTGATTGTCCCGGCGTGGTCCGCGACTTGAGAGTTCGTGTGTGGAGAGAGATATGCGTGGCACACGCAACATGCGGCTCATCGCTGCGGCAGGTCTTCTGGTTGCCGTCATTCTGCTCGTTTTGTTGACACTCCATCACCGTTCGGTGATGACCGCTCAGGTTCAGAATCTGGGCGAAAAGAATCATCGTGTCCTGTCGAATCTCCTCACCAATGCCTTGTGGTCGGATCTGGCCCCTCTGACCGAACAAACCGCCTCCGCCGGTCCGGCGTTGCGTTCCCGTCCCGAAATCGCGAAACTTCTGGCACAACTCCAAGGATACACCACCGATCTGGCGTTGGTGGATTTCAAACTTCTCAGTCGTCATGGTGTTACCATTCTTTCCACCCATCTCCCCCTGGTCGGCGAGGATCGCTCTTCAGATCCCAAGGTCGTCGAGGCTCTGCGGGGGAATGTCACCAGCCGAATCCGTGCAGATGAGACCCCGGCTTTTCTCGTTGACACCGGTGCCGGGAAAAAGAGCATCCTGGAGAGCGTCATTCCGTTGAGGCGTGGCCCGGATCAACGGATCGTCGGGGTCATGGAGATCCATCAGGATATCACCGGCTTCATGAAACAGGTCGAGGCCGCTTTATGGCGTCAGATCGTGATCACCACGCTTCTGACCTGTGGCCTGGTACTGCTCTTTCATCTGGTGATCCGGCGTCTTCAGGCCGATCTCAAGAGTCATGAGGAGGATCGTCACACCTTCATCAAGCAGATCCAGAGCGATAAGGCGGAGCTGGAAAAACGGATCCAGGAGCGAACCCGTGAGCTGACACGGATGAATCAGGCGTTGCAGATCGAGGTGGAGGTGCGGCGTCAGACCGATGTCGAGCTTTGCCTGGCAGCCAACGTCTACCAGAACACCACCGAGGGGATCGTGGTCACCGATGCCCAGGGGATCATCGAATCGGTCAATCCCGCCTTTACCGCCATCACCGGCTACAAAGAGGAGGAGGCGGTTCACAAGCCGATGCTGATGCTTTTCTCCTCGCAGCACGACGAGGTGTTCTATCGCCATCTGGATCAGGAGTTGACCACCCATGGCCGGTGGCGTGGCGAGGTGTGGAGTCAGCGCAAGGATGGCTCGGTCTATCCGGAGTTTGCCAACATTAATGCCATCAAGGATGGGGCGGGGGTGGTTCGGCAGTACGTGAAGGTCTTTTCCGATCTTTCCGGCATCAAGCGTTCCGAACAGCAACTCCATTTTCTGGTTCATCACGACGCCCTGACCGGTCTGCCCAACCGACTGCTGCTCAAGGATCGCATGCGTCAGGCCTTCTCCTACGCGGCCCGTTTCAATCAGATCGTCGGGGTTTTGTTTTTGGGAATCGATCGATTCACCCTCATCAACGATGCCGTGGGAAGACAGATCGGGGATCGCCTGCTGCGCGAGGTCGCGGTGCGTCTGGCCCACTGCCTGCGCGATGAGGATTCGCTGGCGCGCGTCGGTGGAGACGAATTCGTGGTGTTGGCGACCGGCCTACAACAGGGCGGCAATGCCGGACGCATCGCCCGAAAACTCCTCTCAACGCTCAACGAACCGTTCTTGATCGAAACGGAGCGTTATTATCTGACCGCCAGCATCGGCATTACCCTGAATCCGCTCGACGAAGGGGATGAGGATGCCCATCTCAAAAAGGCCGAATCGGCCATGCGGCGTGCCAAGGAGCAAGGCGGAAACATGCTGCATTTCTTCACCAAGGAGATTGATGCGGTTTCGGTCAAACGCATGACGATCGAAAACGGTTTGCGTCTCGCCTTGGAGCGCAACGAACTGTTCCTGCTCTACCAGCCGCAGATGGATGTCATCTCCGGACGGTTGATGGGAGTCGAGGCCCTGATTCGTTGGAAGAGTGCGGAGATGGGGTTGGTTTCACCGGTCAATTTCATCCCGATCGCCGAGGAGAGCGATCTGATCGCCTCGATCGGCGAGTGGGTGTTGCGTACCGCCTGCCGGCAGAATCGTCTCTGGCAGGATCAGGGGTTCGAGCCGATTCGCATGGCGGTGAATCTGTCGGCGCGGCAGTTCCAGAATCGTGACCTGCCTGTCAAGGTGGCGCGCATCCTGGAGGATTCGGGGCTTGATGCCCGGTATCTCGAATTGGAGTTGACCGAAGGGATGTTCATGAGGGATGCCAACGAGACCGTCACCACGCTGCAGACCTTGCGAAACATGAATCTTCAGCTCTCCATCGACGATTTTGGCACCGGTTATTCCTCGCTGAGTTATCTGAAACGTTTCCCGATCCATACCTTGAAGATCGACCGCGCCTTTGTCCGGGATGTCATCACCGATCCGGATGATGCCGCCATTACCAAGACCATTCTGTCAATGGCCAAGAACCTCAATCTCCAGGTGGTCGCCGAGGGGGTTTCCGATCCGGACCAGTTAGAGTTTCTGCGCTCTTTGGGTTGCGATCTGGTGCAGGGGTTTCTCTTCAGTCCGCCTGTATCGCCGGAGGAGATCGCGAAATTTCTCGAAGAGGACCGTCTGTACCGGGAGAAGCGGATCTTTGCACCCAAATTGCATTCAGGGAGTGGTTCGGTGATCGTTTTCCCGGAGTTCAATCAAGAAACCAAAGCCGTGCATCATGCCGCATAAGGGGCTTGGTGACGGATTGATCTTCTGCTGACCCGTACTCATGCCTGGTGGGTTTTCTTTTGGGCTGCTGATCATCGAGTCAGGATCCGGAGGAGAGAGATTGCTTTCTCAGGATCCTCGCAACTGGGCTTCAAGCGACTACAAACAGTCGAACAGCGAACAGCGAACAGCCATACCGCAACAATCTTGAGAAGCGTCATTTTTTGTCAAGCCGTGTGCAAGACGCGAGCTTCGTTTCCAAAAGGCGGAAACGACGCTCACATCTTGCACGCAGCCTTGCAAAAAACTACGCATCCCAAAGCAGGTGCGGTTTAAAGGCCACAGTCAAAAGCAAAACCCTGGGAGAGGAATCTCCTAAACCCTCTCTTTTCTTACCAGTAAAAGCGAATCATGCCAGGCTATCAAATCAGCTCTGTCGGCCCACTACACATCCTAAGGATGGGTGCGGCTTAACAAATGCCGAAATGGGTTTGCCCTTCCCACTCCGGCAGGCCATGCCGTCCGTCCCGCCAGCGCAATGGAGTCAACGGTAGACGTGGTACGCGCCACCCGCGAGCAGGCGGACGGTGGCGAATATTGTTCCACGGCAGCATCGATAACCAGGCGTTCGGATCATCGAGGCTCGATGTTTCGTTATCGGGATCGATTTCGACATGGCGGTACGACATGATAGTTACTCCCTTATGGTTGCGGGCGGCATCACGATCGACTGTCGTTCTCTGATGCCAGTGCCTGTGCCTGCATCTGCTCCAGAGTCATGATGACCACCTGATTGAAGGATCGCCGCTCCATCTCCGCCTTGTCGGAGAGCCATTCGGCCAGGGTTTCGGGGAAACGCAGCGATTTTTGTACCATGCGGATCTTTTTGTCGGATTTCATTGGGACGGTCTCCTTGAAATTGTTTGGGTAATCCTGGTGAAGCATAATTCATGAAAATAAAGATAATTGTCAGATGAGATACTTCATCATGTCTCGTGGATGTGGTGCAGTGGTGCGAGATGAATCGGCTTCAAGAGGTGGCGTACAAGGGTGATTGCGGCTAGAATGGTTTATGGGTTCAGAAAAATCGTTCAACCCGGATCCGGCGGTTCCGGGCGATTGCCTGCGCTAACATATTGGTTCGTTTGGTGAATTGTAAGAAACCGAAATTGCCTTGTCGGTCATGAGGTTTTCTGGTGATTTGCCAGATGGGTCAATGGGTTGACGCAGGTGATGGTCAGCAACTGCCGGATCTGGGGTCAAAGCGGGGTTGTGCGGATGCATTCGAGGGGGAGTTCGTCACAAATCGGGGGCGAAGCCTTTTTTTGTTGAATACTTTTTGAAATGTTTGCGATCGCGTTGGGTTGGGGGGAGACCGGACGGTCAATTGGCCTCGTTGATGTCAGGCAGTGTATGACGAGCGATCCGGATGGCAGGGAGATGGGCATGCCGGTTGAAGAGAGTGTGGTGCTGGTGCACGGTTTGTGGCTGGATGGCACGGAGTTCAAATGGTTGGATCTGCACCTGCGCCAGGATGGGTTTCGGGTAATGACGTTTCGCTATCCGACGGTGCGGCGCGGATTGGATGAGAATGCCGACGGATTGTGGGAGTATTTGGAGTTGCGGTTTGGTCCCGGCATGCGTTCCGTACCGGCTGGATCGGTGCATCTGGTGTGTCACAGTCTGGGGGGATTGGTGGCGTTGCGCATGCTGGAGCGGTATCCAGAGGCGCCGATCGGGCGGATGGTGGCGTTGGGCACCCCGTTTCAGGGATCGGTCTCGGCCCAGAGGTTGGCGCGTTGGCCCGGGGGGGCCTGGTTGTTGGGAGGGAGCCTGGAGGGCGCGTTGGATGGTCAACGGGCCTATTGCAAGCCCGATGGGCGAGAGATTGGCGTATTGGCGGGGACGTTGCCTTTTGGGTTGAGTCATTTGGTTTGGGGGGTTGAGACCCCGAACGATGGCGTGGTGGCGGTTGCCGAGACCCGACTGCCGGGGGCGGTGCATGCCACGTTGCCGGTGATGCATGTGGGGTTGGTATTTTCCCGTCGTGCGGCGCGCTGGGTACGACATTTTTTGAAGACTGGGGAAGCGGAATGATGAACCGGATTATTGATTCGAGGTGGGACGCATGAAACCTGGAGCGACTGGATTGACCCGGATCATTCATGCGGCGGGCTACTCCTGGTTGGGATTTCAGGCTGCGTGGCGCCATGAGGCGGCGTTTCGTCAGGAGTTGGTCGGTGTGCTGCTGATGATGCCGTTTGGGTTGTGGTTGGGCAACGGTGCGGTGGAAAAGGCTTTATTGATTGGATCGTTGCTGGTGGTATTGATTGTGGAGCTGCTCAATTCGTCGATCGAGGCGGTGGTGGATCGGATCGGGCCGGAGCGGCACCCTTTGGCCGGGCGGGCCAAGGATTTGGGCTCTTCGGCGGTCTTCGTGGCCTTGGCTCTGGTGGTGTTGGTCTGGGGGTTGGTGTTGTGGGAGCGGTTGATATGAGGCTTGAGCGTAATGATTCCGTTGAATCGTTACAGCAACAGTTCGGGTGACCAGGGACGATCGGTCGGATGTCGGAGAAGAGTTTCAAGCGTATCCTGTTATTTTTTTTGTTGTTGGTGCTCGTCCTGTTGGGGATGCGCATCGGCAAGAGCCTGCGTGTGATCGATGAACCGAAAACCGGTTCACGTCATACTGGTCGTGAGGTAACGGTGCGTTTTGGCATTGCCAGCACCGTGACGCCGGTTGCGCGTGCGGCTGCGGAACGATTGGTCGAACGGGTGGCCAACGCGAGTCAGGATACGCTGAAATTGACCCTGCATGCCTCCTCGGAGTTCGGGGGCGACGATCGCATGGTCAAGCTGGCGGGCCGGGGAGAGCTCGGTATGGTCCTGGTGTCGGGGGGTACGCTGGCCAAGCGGGTTGAATCCTTGCGGGTGTTCGATCTGCCATTTCTGTTTCCGTCCCGTTCGTTCCTGCATCAGACGCTCGATGGTGATTTCGGGCGGTTGCTTCTCGATAAGGTGCGTGCCTTGAATCTGGAGGGAATCGCCTTTTGGGATGGTGGCAGTCGGCATTGGCTTGCCGATCGCCCTCTGTTGTCGCCCGACTCCTTTGCTGGCTTGCGGGTTGTCGAACCGGATGACCGGGTGAGGCGGGAGCTGTATGACCGTTTGGGAGGCCGTTTCGTGGCTGGCGGCGAGTCGGTTGGTGTGGTGGATCGCTCTCTGTCTGGAATGGAGGGGGTGGCTGGGAAATTTGGTTTGGGGCATTTGACCTTGAGCGGGCATGCCCATGACAGCCATTTGTTGGCTATCGGTCGGGATGCGCAGGAGATGCTGACTGCGCGACAGCAGGAGATTCTGCTGGAGGTGGCACGGGAGATGACCTGGTGGACGCGAGACTCGCAGCAGCAGGAAGAGGAAGAGGTTCTTGCGAGAATGCGCGCTGCCGGGGTGATGATTCATGAACCGGTTCCTGAAGATCGGGTGCGGTTCCGTGACGCTTTGGCCCATGTGCCGGACAAGTTTGAAGAGGAGATCGGGGCGGATGTCATGGCCAAGCTGGCCGAATGGCAAATGCCGGGTGGTGCGAACTCCTCTCAGGGAAAGGAGATTCTGATTGGTCTGGATGCCCAATTGTCCGGGGAGAGCGCTCTGGTCGGTCTGGAGTTGTCCAGGGGGGCGCGGTTGGCCATCGAGGCGATCAATGCCGAGGGGGGGGTGCTGGGGCGCAAGCTTCGCCTGGTGGTGCGGGACAATCACGGATTGGCGACGCGAGGCTTGGACAATCTGAGATTTTTTGCCGCATTCGAGGATCTGGTGGCGGTACTGGGAGGGCAGAAGAGTGCCGTGGTGGCAGCCGAAGTGGAGTTGGTGCATGATCTGGAGATGCCGATGCTGTTGCCCTGGTCTGCGGCGCGCCATTTGACCGAAAACGGCTTTCAACCCAATCAGGTGTTTCGTTTGAGTCTCAACGACCGCTGGACCGCACCATTCCTGGCGGATGCCGCCTTGCAACGCGGTGCGCGGATCGCGCTGGTCCTGGAGAACTCCAGTTGGGGAATCGATTTCGAGAGGATCGTGTCGCGCCATTTGAATGCCAGAGGTGTGCGACCCGTCGCGCTGCACTGGGTGGACAATGGTCAGGAGCGGTTCGATGGGCTGGTCGCCAATTTGGCGGAGGTCGGTGCCGATGTGGTGATGCTGGTCGACACCCCGGATGAGAGCATTCCGTTCCTGATGGAACTCAATCGGCAACTTCCGGCTGTGGCCGTGGTCTCCCATTGGGGGGTGCTCGGGGAGCGACTGACCGATCGGCAGAAGAGCGTCCTGGCCGGCATGGATTTGGTCTTTCCGCAGACCGGTTTCCTCAAGGAGGGAGAGAACCGGCAGGGTATGGCATTGTGGCAGCGCTATCAAGCCTCACTGGGTCTGAATGAGCGTAATCCGGTTTATTTATGGGCCGGGTTGACCCACGCCTATGATCTGGTACGTCTTTTGTCCGAGGCGATACGGCTGGCGGGATCGACGGATCGCCGCGTGATTCGCGATGCCCTGGAGCATCTGCCGCCTTACGATGGGGTGAGCCGCCGTCTGGATCACCCTTTTGATGCCAAGCGTCACGATGCCTTGGAGATGAGCGATTATCGTCTCGCCCGTTTGACAAAAGAGGGGGTGATCGTGCCGGCGGAAGGGAGGTCGGCGCGATGAACGGGGATTCCGCTTCGGTGTCGCACGGGCAGTTGCGGCGGCGCTATATTCTGCAGTTCTCCTTTTTTGTCGGAGCGGCACTCTTCTTGGTGCTCGGATTGCTGCAGGCCGATATGGTCCACTCCATGCGTTCCCGATCGTTGACCTCGTTGCAGACCCGTGGCCAGGAGCTGTTCGAGCGCATTGAGACGCGCATCGGATTCTTGCGGCAGAATCTTGAACAGTTCGCGCGCAATCCCCTGGTGATCAATGCCATGGTCGAAGGGACCGCCCGTGATCCGCATCTGGCGCAGCTGGTGCGCAATTTTGCCAGTGGACGCTACATCGTGGCTTTCATCCTGGTCAATTTCGACGGCACGCCACTGTTGATCCACCGCGAGGATGGGCCGGAAGCGCCACCCTTTTCGACAGCGCGACACGCCCTCTCCTGGAGCCGTCCGGCGCCGATGATCGAGCCGAATGGCAAGCATCTGATTTTAAGCCAACCCCTGGAGTTTCATCACATGATTCAGGGGGCAATGGTCGTGCTTGTCGATTTCCCTGGGCTTCTGGCTGAAATTGTGCCCGGCGACCAAAGCGTGCGGCATGCCGTATTGAGCGGCGATCGAATGTTGTTTCAGACTCAGGCGCCGGGAGGGTCGGATCTGATTGAATTGAATCTGTCCCCTGGCCCGGGTTCGAGGTTTCTGACCCGATTGGGGTTGCATCAGCGCCTGACTGCAGACAAATCGGTGTTGCGCGCCCCGATTTACGAGAGCATCACCAATGCGACGCTGCTTGGGTTGGCGCTGGTCATTGTTTCGATGTTGTTCGCCTTCCGGTTGGGTGCGAGGGCTGCTGAACCGATCCTGATGCTCTGCCGTCGGGTGCGTCTGGCCACCGAGGATGGCACCACGGCGATCACGCCGGTGGGTACCGGCGATGAGCTTGAGGAGTTGGCGGCCATTTTCGAGGAACGTACCCGGGCATTATGGGCGATTCGCAAGGAGTTGGAGGATCGGGTCGCAGAACGAACCGGCAGGCTCGAACGCCTCAATCGCGAGTTGGAAAACGAGGTGGAGGAACGGATTCGCATCGAGGCCGAAACACGGCGTCATCTGGAGCTGTTGGATCAAGCGCAGAAGATCGCCCATCTGGGAAGCTGGGAGTGGGATCTGAGCGCCGGTTCGGTGCAGTGGTCGGCGGAGATGTTCCGGATTCTTGGATTGAGGCCGCATGCTCTGTTGCCCAGCCATAAACGTTTTCTGGCTGCCGTGCACATGGATGACCGGAAGGTGGTCAACGATGTGATGGAGACGGCGATTCGCGGCTTTGCCGCAGAGTTCGAGCAAGAGTTTCGGGTGGTCGGGGCCGATGGCCAGGCGCGCCACGTATTCGGCAACGCACGCATCGATCGTGATCCGGAGGGCGTTCCGCTGCGCGTTACGGGAACGATCCTGGATATCACCCAGCGCAAGCTTCTTGAGGATCAACTGCGTCACGCCAAGGAGGAGGCCGAGGAGGCGAGCCGGATCAAGGGGGAGTTTCTGGCCAACATGAGCCACGAGATCCGCACGCCGATGAATGCGATCATCGGTTTCAGCCATCTTTGCCTGCGCACCGCACTGACCAACCGTCAGAGGGACTATCTGCAAAAGCTCTACATCAGTGCCAATGGGATGCTGCGCATGATCAACGACATTCTGGATTTCTCCCATATCGAGGCCGGCAAGCTGGAGATCGAACGGGTTGCATTCGATCTGGAGGAGGTTTTGATCGGTCTGGAGTCGCTGATGAGCGTCAAGGCCTTGGAGAAATCGTTGCAATTCAGGATTGAACCCCATCTCCCTCTGCCGATGCGTCTGGTCGGGGACTCTCTGCGTTTGCGTCAGGTGTTGCTGAATCTGACCAACAATGCCATCAAGTTCACCGATCGCGGCGAGGTGGTGGTCGCGGTCACGGTGGTCGAAGAGGATGGGGCGGAGATCCTGCTCGGATTCGAGATTCGCGACACCGGGATCGGCATGCCGGAAGAGCAGTTGGAGATCATTTTCGACAAGTTTCGACAGGGAGATGCCAGCACCACGCGCAAGTACGGCGGTACCGGGCTTGGTTTGGCGATTTCCAAGAGCCTGGTCGAGTTGATGGGGGGGGCGGTTGAGGTGGAGAGTACCCCCGGTATTGGCAGCCGGTTCATGTTTACCGTGCGCTGTGGCAAGAGTCTTCCGGCGGATATTTTTTCCGAGGAGGAGGAGGGGCTGGCGCCTGACGGGTTGTCATGCCAGGAGAGCGAGCCATCCGAGGAGCCGATGGAGTCAAAGACGGTCATGCCGACATTGCCGGGGATCAACACCCGGGTGGGGTTGCGCGGTATGGACGGGGATGTAACCCTGTATCGCCGGGTGATGAGCAAGTTCGTGACCACCCAAGGGGATGCCTGTCGTCTGATGGGCGCGCTGCTGGAGGCCCGGGAGTGGGGTGAGTTGGAACGGGTGGCCCACACCTTGAAGGGGGGCGCAGCGACCATTGGCGCCATGGAGTTAAGCCAGGCGGCACTGCAGATCGAACTGGGGGCGAGAGAGAAGATCGGCAGGAAGGAGTTGCGTCTGTTGCTGGCCAAGACGGAACGGGAGCATGAGGCGGTGATGGTGACGATCGGCGCCGCGTTTCCGGAGCCGCAGCGTGATGAGCCGCGGGCGATCGGTGTGGTGCGAGAGGTCGATCCCGATGGTTTGGCGCCTCTGTTTGCCAGGGCATTTGATTTGTTGCGCAATTTTGATGTCAATGCCGAGGGTGTGGTGCGGGCCATGAAACCGTGGGCGTGTGACAAGGAGAGTCGCGAAAGTTGGCAATTGATGATTCGTCACTTGGAGGTTTATGATTACGACAAGTGTCTTGAGGTGTTGACGCAGTGGGCCACCCGTGTCGGTGTGCCGTTGGAGTCTTGAGATGGAGAGCCAATTTGCTGGTATGCATCCGGATCCGGGTGGCGATGCGCGCAAGAGCATCGTGCTTTTGGTGGATGATCAACCGGAGAATATCGATATCATCCGCAGCGCGCTGGACGAATATTTCCAGATTCTGGTGGCCACGCACGGTGTCAAGGCGTTGCAGGTGGTGCGTCGGGTGGTGCCGGACATCATTCTGCTCGACATCATGATGCCGGTGATGGATGGCTACGAGACCTGCCGGCGCTTGAAGGAGGATCCTCTGACCGCCGGGATTCCGGTGATTTTTCTGACCGCCAAGACCGAATTCGAGGATGAGGCCAGAGGATTGGCTCTGGGCGCCATTGATTACATCCGCAAACCTTCGAGTCCGCAGATCATTCTGGCGCGGGTGAAGAACATCGAGCATCTGTTGCTGGCGCGTCGTGCGCTGGAGTTGAAGAACCTCGCCCTCGACAAGGCCCGCTTGCGGGCCGAGGAGGCTTTGGAGCGTCTGGCGGAGAACGAGCGCGATCTGCATGCCGCGATGTTGGCTGCGGAGCGGGCCAGCATGGCCAAAAGCGAATTTTTGGCGGTGATGAGCCATGAGATCCGCACCCCTTTGAACGGCATTCTCGGCATGGCGGAGCTGTTGATCGATCTGGAGATGAGCGAAGAGTACCGTCTGTATGTCGAGACGATTCGTCGTTCCGGGGAGAATCTGCTGGTCATCATCAACGATATCCTGGACTTCTCCAAGATCGAGGCCGGACGGCTGGAGTTGGAGGCGATTCCGTTCGGTTTGTGGGGGCTGCTTGACGAGTTGCAATTCATCTTCTCCCAGGTGGCGAGCAGCAAGGAGTTGGCCTTCCGGATCGAGCACGATGGACTGCTGCCGCGCGATCTGATCGGCGATCCGGTGCGGGTGCGACAGATCCTGACCAATCTGTTGTCCAATGCGTTGAAATTCACCGAGATGGGTGGGGTTTCGCTGCAGGTCGAGCCGTTGAAGGTCTCGTCGGAACAGACGTTGATCGCCTTCGTGGTGCGGGATACCGGCATCGGCATCAGCCCGGAGAATTTCGCCCGGCTTTTCGACGCCTTCTCTCAGGTGGACAGCTCCACGACGCGCAAATTCGGCGGCACGGGTTTGGGGTTGAGCATCACCAACCGTCTGGTGCGCATGATGGGTGGCGAGATCTCCGTGCACAGTCAATTGGGGGTCGGCAGCACCTTCCGGGTGGAGATCCCCTTCAAGATGGCGCGCGTGGCGGTATCAAGGGCCGAGAGTTCGGGGGCTGCGGAGGCCACGTTCGTCGAGATTCCGGTTGATATGTCGATTCTTCTGGTGGAAGACGATCCGATCAATCTGGCGGTGATCAAGGGGATGTTGCAACCTTATCGTGCGCGGATCGATGTGGCCCAGAATGGACGGGTGGCGCTTGGAAAATTGGCGCGAATGACGTTCGATCTGGTGCTCATGGACTGTTTGATGCCGGAAATGGACGGCTATGCCGCCACCCGTGAGTTCCGCAAGATGGAGTTGTCCTCCGGCCGGGCGCGGCGCACGCCGGTGATCGCCTTGACCGCCAATGCCATGCAGGGGGATCGGGAGAAGTGTCTGGCTGCGGGCATGGACGATTATTTGAGCAAGCCTTTCAAGCGCACGGCGCTTGTGGCGGTGATTTCGCAGTGGCTGACGCGCGCCAGAAATCAGGCGGCATTGACCGCTGCTGTTGATCCGGCAGCTGCACGGGAACGGGAACCAATCGATCGTGACAAGATCCAAGAGTTGCAGGAGGATCTCGGAGAGGAGTTTGCCAAAGTGCTGCGTACCTTCCAGTCCGGACTGCCGGATCGATCGGCGCGCATCTGGGCGGCGGTCAAGGCAAAGGATGCCAATCAGGTGCACATGGAGGTCCACTCCTTGAAGAGTCTTTCCGCGCAGTTCGGATTGGGGCGCATGCGTGAGATCGTGGTGTCGCTGGACAACAAGGTCAAGACCGGATCGCTGGATGGCGCCACCGAACTGGCGGAGCGGCTGTTGGAAGAGATCCGTTTGGCGGATGCGGCCATTTCGGCCTATTTGGTGGACGGGAGTTGATGAGATGTTCGCGCATGATGATATCCGGGAGCTGGGCAGGCTCTACAAGCGGGGGGAGATCATCTTTCGGCAGGGGGAGCTGTCCGACAAATTTTTTATGGTTCGCAAAGGCCGGGTGGAACTGACCCGTGACTCTTCGGCGGGCAAGAGCATGCGTGTGGAGATCGGCGACGGCGAGATCTTCGGCATCGCTTCGGCCTTTACGGCCAATCATGAGCGATTCGCGACCGCCAGGGCGATGGAGGACTCCTATATCCTGGGAATCGACGAGAAGATGTTCGTTGCGCGGATGCATCAGGATCCTTCGATCGCCTTTCGCTTGATTCGTCATCTGTCGCAGCGGTTGTTCGATCTGGAACACGGATCGACCAAGAGTGGCGACAAAGGCAAGAAATCGGCAACCTCCGGCAAGATCGAGAAAAAATCCAAGGGCGATCAGCTCTCACCGTGTCGCAAATTGCCGAATGTGCACGATTTCAGCGTCTGTTACCATTTCCTGATTGTCGAGGATGAGGTGGAGTTCTTCGAGGTTATTCAGGCGTGGCTGGCCAATTCGGTGGAGAAGCGCGAGGATCCGAATGCGCCGCCGATCTACAAGTTGACCCATGCCGCCTCGTTCCAGGAGGCCGAACAGCGGCTCGGACAGGACAAGTACGATCTGCTCCTGCTCGATCTGAACTTAAGCGACAGCCAGGGGTACGAGCAGACCTTCGTGCGCATGCAGGCCATGGCCTTCGACACGCCGATTATCGTGTTCACCGGCATGGACGATGATGACCAGGCGATCAAGGCGGTGGAGGATGGGGCGCAGGACTATCTGATCAAAGGGCAGGTCAATCGTCGTACCCTGGTGCGCGCCATTCAACATGCGTTGTCGCGTCACAAGATGTACAAGGAGGCGATGGAAGAGATCGAGACCCACAAGGAGGAGAATGGCAACAAGTACGCCGTGTTGCTGCGCGACTGGCTGCATCGCTGCATCGTGCCGCATAATGAGTTCTCTAAAGCATAAACCGGCATATGTATTGACTCAGGTACGCCAGCAGGGTCGGGTGACCCTGCTGGCGTTGTTGTTACTTGGGTCCGGCTTGGTGTTTGTGGCGGCATTGTCACATGGCAGCCTGGGCGGCGGTGTGTCGGCCCTTTGGGCGCTTCTTGTTGGCGGGACGAATGATCCACTTTTTGGACAGGTGATCTTCGAGCTGCGGCTGCCGAGGGTGGCGGGAGCCATGGCCGTGGGCGGGCTTCTGGCTCTGTCTGGAGTATTGATGCAGGTGTTGATGCGCAATCCTCTGGCCGATCCGTATGTTCTGGGAGTGTCGGGAGGGGCGGCATTCGGGGCGATTCTGGCGTTGGCTTTCGGTGCTTCCGGGGTATGGGTGGATGGCGGCGCTTGGCTGGGTGCGGTGTTGTCGATGCTGACCGTGTTGTGGTTTGCCGGAGGAGCGGGTGGTTGGGAGGGTGGATCGCGTTTGTTGCTGACCGGGGTGGTGGTTGCTTCGGGGTGGGGCGCGGGAGTGAGTTTTTTGTTGTATTTGCTGCCGGATGAGCGGTTGCGCGGCGCGCTGTTCTGGCTGATGGGCGATCTGGGGCGTGGCGGCGATGCGACGCCCCTTGTCGTGATCTTATTGTTTCTGTTGGCCATGACCTGGCCGCTGGCCCGATCGATGAATCTGTTGGCCAGCGGCACCTTGCGGGCTGCAAGCCTGGGTGTGGCGGTGATGCCGCTGCAATTGTTTCTCTATCTGGTTGCTTCATTGGCTGCGGCAGCGGCGGTCTCTGCGGTTGGAAGCATTGGTTTCATTGGTCTGGTTACCCCGCACCTGCTGCGTTTGGCCGGCTGTAGCGATCACCGTTTTCTGTTGCCGGCGGCTGTTCTGCTGGGTGGAGCGCTGCTGACGTTGGCCGATCTTTTGGCTCGCACACTGATTGCCCCGCAGCAGATGCCTGCCGGGATTCTGACTGCGCTACTTGGCGTCCCGCTGTTTATCTGGTTGTTGCGCCGGAGCGTCGTCCGGTGACTCCGATTCTGGAAACGCGAGGCTTGCGGTTGGGTTACAAGGGACGGGAGTTGTGCGGCGATTTGAATTGGCAGTTGCGAGCTGGAGAGTGCTGGGCGATACTCGGGCCAAATGGTGCCGGGAAAACGACTCTGTTGCATGCGCTGGCTGGATTGCGTCGTCCAGATGCGGGCGAGGTGTTCATCGAAGGAGTGCCGATGGCGCGGTTGAGTCGACGGGCCATTGCGCGTGGGGTTGGCATTCTTTTTCAACAGGTCGACTACCCGTTCCCAACAACCGTACTCGAGACCGTACTGGCGGGTCGCTATCCACATCTGGGGTTCTGGACCGCTCATGGTCGGGTTGATGAGGAGATGGCATGGGAGGCGTTGCGTACCACCGGTCTGGAGGCGTTGGCAACTCGTCCGGTGGAGAGTTTGTCGGGTGGGGAGCGCCGCCGCATGGAGGCGGTCACCTTGCTGCTCCAGGCCCCGCGCGTTTTTCTTCTCGATGAACCGACCAACCATCTGGATTTGGGACATCAGATCGCCCTGTTGAAATTGTTTGCCGGACGGGTCAGGCAAACAGAGGGGACAATGGTGTTGGTGACTCACGATATTCATCTGGCCGCCCGCTTTTGTGACCATATTCTGCTGCTTGCCGGCAACGGAGGGAGTGAACAGGGAACGGATGAGGCCATGCTGCAACCGGAGCGGTTGACCCGGCTTTTCGGTCATCCTCTGCGGGTCGTCGATGCGGGTGGTCAGCGGTTTTGGGTGGCGATATGAATTAAATCGCACCCATTTTGGGATGCGTAGTTTTTCGCAAGGCTCGAGTGCAAGATGCGGGAGTCGTTTCCAAAAAGCAAAAAACGACTCCCGCGAAGGCGGCGCGTGGCGCATTTTTCGCAAAAAACGCGAAAGATGCTTCTTTTAAGAGCGCGCCAAAGTCAAAAGCAAAACCCTGGGAGAGGAATCTCCCAGACCCTCTCTTTTTTTTATCAATAAAGAGAAACTTCCAAGCTCTCAAATCAGTTCTGTTGACCTCTGTAAAGAGATAAACCCGTTGTGAGGATCTTTCTTTGCGCGGCGGATCCGAAAGCGGTTTGCAAGAAAAAATCACATGATCTTGCATGCGGCATGCAAATAGGCGATTGTACATCGCTGGTGGTTCACTTGTCAGGCCAGAGTAACGGGAGTTTGGTGCGGTTGAGGGGAGGTTGGAACCGTGTTCGATCCGGTTATCATTGAGGAGATCATTGCGCTCTGGAAGCGGGAATCCGGCGCGCTGGAGGATCCGGTACTGTTTCAGCAGGTGAGGACCATCATGGAGATGGTTTTTCTTGCCGGGCTTAAGCGCAACGAAGATCGTCCGGTGCGCGTTGGCGTCTCCTTGACCGATCCGGCTTTGTTGCCGGATAAAGGGCGTGCTGGGGAGAGCATCGTTTTGAAGATGAGTCCCAAACAGCCGTTGACCGTTGATACGCTGGTGAAACTCGCGCCGGCATTCGATCCGGATACCACGGTTCTGGCAGTGTGGGGCAGCGAGGAGGAACCGGCTGCACTGGAGATCTGGAGTGCCATCTTCACGACCCATCGGGGACGCAATCGGTTCGATGCCCTGCCTTTGGAGCAGCCCGCACCCAATTCGTTGGCGATCATAACCAAGCGAACCGGTTCGCTGTCAATCTATCAGGGGGATGATCTGATCGCCCGCTTCAAATCGGGACGTTTTCTCGAACCGGTTCATAATCATTTTACTTCCGGATTGATGGGGTGGCGTTTTCTGGAAGTGGTGAAGCGGCATCCGGAGTTTCAGAAACTCGGCATGAAATACTGGCATACCTATCGGGATTTCATCGATTATTTGCTCATGGAGACCGATCGGCGCGGTCATGGCGGCATCATCGTCTGGCTGCCATCCGACTTCATCGATTCCGAGTCACACTGCATCATCCCCAAACACAACTTGACCGAGAGTCCGGATGGCGCCTCGCTGATCGGTGACTTGTGCGATGTCGAGTATCAACAGGAACTGTTCCGCAAGGATGCCGCTGAGTGCTCATCACTCGCGACCATTTGCATCATCGGCGAAACGGTTCTGGAGTGCAAACGCAAGGTGATTGAACATGCCGAAATGCTCGCGCAGATGACCTGCGTGGATGGCGCGCTGATCATTTCTGACCGGTTGCGTCCACTCTCCTTTGGGGCTTTTCTTTCTGCCCCCATCTGGCAGGAGCGGATTATCTATTGGAAGAACAACAAGGCACAGCATCTGGATCGCGACGAACTCTTTTCCCGTTATGGCACCCGCCACAACGCCACAGTCAATTTCGTTGGTCACTATCCCGGTTCCGCCGCCTTTGTCATTTCCCAGGATGGACCGATCAGCGGGTTGACGAAAAAGGATGATCATGTCATCCACTGGTGGCCCGACTGCCTGGGCAAATATTGATCGACCAGCACTCCCACCACCCATGTACCGGTTGTCAAGATTCCCAATAATAGGCACCAAAAAGTAAACCGGTTCTTGCGAACCGGATTATTTTTTATGATGACTAAACCGCAACCATCACGGGATGCGTAGTTCCATTAATAGGGGTCCAGGGGGATTATCCCCTCTGGTGGGATCCAAGGGCGAAGCCCTTGGGACTTTGTTTTTGACTTTAGCGCGCTCTTCTCAAGAAGCGTTTTTTGCGAAAAATGCGCCGCGCGCGGCCTTCGTGAGCTCGTTTCCGCTTTTTGGAAACGACGCTCACATCTTGCACGCAGCCTTGCAAAAAACTACGCATCCCAAAACAGGTGCGGTTTAATCCTCATTTAAGTTCCACGGATGGGGGTGCGGGGATTCTCCCCCAGCCTGCAAGGTTTCTCCTTGACACCCAACCGCCCCCCTCTCTATCGTCATTGGCATGCCGCAAGGTTCTCCCCTTTCAGATGGGGAGTGAAACGGGAAGTCCGGTGGAAGATCCCCTCTTCAAATCCGGCGCTGCCCCCGCAACGGTGATCGAGTCAAGACGAAAAAGTTGATGCCACTGCCCGATAGGGTGGGAAGGTGTTTTTCGTTGGATTCCGGGTTCAACCCGGAGCGCTCGTCAGCCCGGAGACCGGCCTTGAGGTGTTTTTTTAAGTCGCGTCGCGCGGGGCGGCGGCTTGGAAGAGCCTCGTCAGCGATTCTTAAAGACGGTTTTTCCTGGCGGTTTGCTGTTTTTTCTCCCCCCTTGAAATTTCTGCGTAGACGCCTGACACCATTCTTCTCGAATGCGGGAGAGCTTCGAGAAACAGTGCCTGGGAGGTGTTCCTGTGCGCCGGATTCCCTGTTTATCCCTGTCGTGCCTGTTTTTTTCCCTTTTTATGGATGCCCATGCCGTGGAAACCGGTCCATCGCCGATGCCTCGAATCGAGGAGACGGTGGTGACCGCAACCCGTTTTCCGGTCAAGCGGGAGACGGTTCCGGCGCACGTCACCACCCTCACTCGCGAGCAGATCGAGGAGAGTCATGCCACTTCGATTCCCGATCTGTTGCGCAGCGTGGCGGGGGTGCATGTGGCCGATTTCGGCGGCAATGGCCGTTATTTCAACGTCGATTTGCGTGGTTTCGGCGAGAGTGCGGCGGCCAACACCCTGGTGCTGGTCGATGGGAGACGCTTAAACCAGGCCGATCTGGGAGGGGTGGACTGGTTGCAGATCCCCTTGTCCCGGGTTGAGCGGATCGAAATCCTCCGGGGTGGATCGGGCGGGGTGCTGTATGGCGACAATGCCTCAGGCGGGGTGATCAACATCCTGACCCGCTCGGGTGGATCCGCTTCGCTTGCCGAGATGCGGGTGGAAGCCGGCAGTTATGGTCTGGCCAGCAGTCGCCTGGCATACGAGGGGAGTGACCGCCGTCTCTCCTACTCCTTGAGTGTCGGGATCAAAAACGAGGATGGCTTTCGCGACAACAGCGACCTGGATGCCCGCGACGGCGGGATCAAGCTGCGCTATCAAGGCAGCGAGAAGTGGGCTGTGCAGTTGAATGCCGGTGTCCAGCACGACACCGCCCGTCAGCCGGGAGATCTGGCAGAGAGCGATTTTGCCAAAGGGTTAACCCGGCGCGCCACGACAAGACCGGATGACTCAGCCCGTGTGGAGGACTCCTATGTACATCTGACACCGGAAATATGGTTGAGTGGGCAGGATCGTTTCACCCTGGATCTCGCCTGGCGCGACCGCGCCCTGGTGAGCGACACCCGCTCTTGGGGATTCAGCCGTCACGCCGATCTCACCGTCTATTCAGTGGCTCCCAAGATGCGACTGGAGCGTTCATCAGGCGCTGTCTTGGATCGTTTGACCCTCGGTCTGGATTACCAAACCGATGAGGAGACAATCACGGATGCCATCCTGTTGGGCAAGATGTGGGACACCAGATTGGAGAAAAGCACGCTGGGCGGATATCTGCACAATGAAGTGCATCTGTCCGATCGCTGGCATCTGACGCAAGGGGTGCGTACCGATCGCGGACACTATGATTTCAACTCGGACTCCGGTCCGGAGTCGCTGAAGATGCACAAGAGCGCCTGGTCATTGGGTGTTTCGCATGATCTCAACGGGCGCGACCGGATTTTTGCCAATTTCTCCTCCAGCTTCCGCTATCCGTTGCTGGATGAAATGTACTTCTATTTTCCTCCCGGACCGGCGCAGATCACCCGGTTGCATCCGCAACGCTCAACCGAGTACCAATGGGGTTGGAGTCATCTCGTGACCCCGGCTTTTCGCATCGAGACGAGTCTGTTTCGCATCGATACCCAGGATGAGATCTACTACGATCCGATGCGATTTTCCAACATCAATCTGGATGGCACGGTTCGCCGCGATGGCGTGGAGATGCAGTTGGCCAAACAGTCCGAGCAGTGGGCCTTATCCGTGCATGCCAGCTGGACGCACGCCGAGATTCAAGACGGCCCCCAAACTGGCAAACGATTTCCGGGCGTTCCCACTTGGAAGGGTGGCGCGAGCGTGAAATATTTCCCGACCGAGGCAACGACGCTGGAGCTGATCGAACGGTTCGTCGGTCCCCGTCCGTTCATCAGCGACTTTGCAAACCGCTTTGGGGAACTTTCCGGATATGCGGTCTTGGATGCCACGGTTCGGCATCAATGGTCGTCGGGCATCGGCGGGTGGTTGAGCATCACCAATCTGCTCGGCAAGGAGTATGCGGAGTATGGGGTGATCGGTATCAAGGATTTTATCATCGGCGATGAAAGGGTTTATTACCCCTCTTCTGGCCGTCGTTTCATCGTGGGGGCGACAGCGAGGTTTTAAACAGCACCCAGCTTGTAATGTGTAGTTTTACTGGTGAAAAAAAGAGAGGGTCTGGGAGATTCCTCTCCCAGGGTTTTGCTTTTGACCTCAAACCGCACCTGCTTTGGGATGCGTAGTTTTTTGCAAGGCAGCGCGCTAAAGTCAAAAACAAAGTCCCAAGGGCTTTGCCCTTGGATCCCACCAGGGGGATAATCCCCCTGGACCCCTATTAATGGAACTACGCATCCCGTGATGGTTGCGGTTTAAGCGCCATTGCGAGCATGGCGTTCTTTCTCTTCATTCTTTATGTCTTTTCCACCTCGCCCGCCATGCCGGCCAGTTGACCGCAAGCGGCCCCCACATCCGCACCGCGACTGTCACGAATGATCGTCACCAATCCAGCATTGGCCACCACCTCCTGGAACCGGAGGATCTGCTCGCGCGGGGTCGGGGTGTAGGGGGCGCCAGGCCAGGGATTGAAGGCCAACAGGTTGACCTTGGAGGGGATACCTTTGAGCCAGGCCACCAGTTCGCACGCATCCTGCAAAGAGTCATTGACCCCTTCGAGCAACACGTACTCCCAGGTGATGCGATCGCGTCCGCGCATCGGCCAGGCGAATGCGGCGCGCCGCAAGGCGGCCAGATTGAACTTGCGATTGATCGGTACCAGCTGGTCGCGTACCGAATCGCGCACGCTGTGCAACGAGATCGCCAGATTGACGTTGAGCTCGCGGCCCGCTTCCGCCATCCGGTTGACCACCCCGGAGGTGGAGAGGGTCAGTTTGCGACAGCCGATCGCCAGCCCCGTATTGTCCATGATGATTTTGACCGCGCGGCTGACGGCCCCGAGATTGTACAGCGGCTCACCCATGCCCATCAGCACCACGTTGGTGACCCGGATCCCGCGTTCAGCCAGCGTGGCGCGCACGAACAGCACCTGCTCGACGATTTCAGCAGTGGTCAGATTGCGGCGCAACGGCAGGGTGCCGGTGCGGCAGAAAGGGCAGGCGAGGCTGCATCCGGCCTGCGAGGAGACGCAGACCGTGCCGCGCTCCTCATCCGGGATGAAGACCGTTTCTGTGGCCACCCCATCCCCGCAGTCCAGAAGCCACTTCTCGGTGCCGTCGGCGGATACCCGATGCGAGATCACTGGAGGTCGCAAGGGGGCGATGATCTCGGCCAGACGGACGCGGAACGACTTGGAGAGGTCGGTCATCTCCTCGGACGATCCGGCCAGTTTGGCGTAGACCCACGACCACACCTGCTGCCCCCGATACGGCTTTTCACCCGAGTCAACCATAAGTTGGATCAACTCGTCGCGGGTCAGGCCGGTCAATCGCAAGGGAGCGGTTGGCGAGAATCCGGATAATGTGAACGGATCGCTCGCCAGATGGGATTCAGGCACGGGTATCCATTCGGGCGCGTGATACGGTTCGTGCACAGATGTCAAATCGGCACTCATGCCTGTCATCAACGCGGGCAGATCTCCATTTGACCGAAGAAGAAGGCGATCTCCTGGGCTGCCGTCTCCGGGGCATCCGAGCCATGTACGGCATTGGCTTCGATGCTTTCGGCGAAATCGGCGCGAATCGTCCCCGGTGCGGCCTTGGCCGGGTTGGTGGCGCCCATCACTTCGCGATTCTTGGCGATCGCCTCTTCGCCTTCGAGGATCTGCGCCATGATCGGGCCGGAGCTCATGTAGCGCACCAGATCGTCATAAAACGGCCTGCCCTTGTGCACGCCGTAGAAAGCGCCCGCCTGCGCCGGCGACAGGTGGAGCATCCTGGCAGCGACGATGCGCAAACCGGCAGCCTCGAAACGGGCATAGATGGCGCCGATGACATTCTTGGCCACGGCATCGGGTTTGATCATGGAGAGGGTACGTTGAATGGCCATGGTGGCACTCCTGATGATAAATCGTTGTGGATCGAAGTCAAACCCGCCCTTGTTATGGAATTGACTTTCCGGATGCGGGATTTTGTGTATAGCTTGATTTTTGGGTTTACGCCAAGATATATTCGACATTCGCTATCGTAAGATACCCCATTTTCTCTACCTGACAACGAGGGTGCATGCTGATGACCGTCTCCCGATCCCTGTCTGCGAGCGCTTTGGCAATGCTCGTGTTGCTCATGCCTGGTGTCGTGCGAGCCGCCTCCTGGTACGCAGCCCCCTTTGCGGCGGATATCACGATGATCAATCCGATGGATCCCAAGGATCGCGCCTCCGGCAAGCTCTACGTGGGTGCGGATCGGTTTCGCGCCGAAGGGATCCATCAGGGGGTCAAGAAGGTTCTGATCGTCAATCTCCCGGAACGCAAGGCCTATACCCTGATTCCGGACAAGAAGGAGTATTACGAGGGTTTGAGTGAGGCGCTCATGCCGCCGCGTCCGGATGTGGAAAAGATGCCCGATGATCCGAAAGGCCCCTGCAAGATCGATCCGCAATTGAGCTGTTCGCGTGATGGCACCGAGACCATTCAGGGGATTCAAGCCGAGAAGTGGTCGGTCAAGGCGGGTGGCAAGGAGGGTGGGCAGCACGTCGTGCATATCTGGATCGATCCGAAACGGCGCATCGTCCTCCGTCAGCAGCCCAATGATGGTCCAATCATGGAGCGCAAGCTGCTCGGTGTTGAGAAGGTCGACGGTCGCGATACGGAAAAGTGGGAGTTCACCCACAGCTTCAAGGATAAGAAAAACAGCTATCAGCAGTGGGTGGATGCCAATCTGCGCATTCCCGTGCGTTTGGGCGAGGGGCGTCAGGCCGCCATGGAGGTCTCGGCGATTCATGAGGGTGCCCAGGATGCGGCGCTGTTCCAGCTTCCGGCTGGTTTCAAGCAGGTCGCACCGCCGCCGTTGCCGGGTGCTGAAGGACCGGGCATGCCGCCCGGCCATCCGCGGGTGCAACCTCCGATGGATCCCGGAAAAGGGACAAAGTATCAATAATCCAACGATGATCCGGATGTGGATGTGGATGTTTTTTTCTGGTGAAAATAAAGAGAGGGTCTGGGAGATTCCTCGCCCAGGGTTTTGCTTTTGACTTTAGCGCGCTCTTATAAGAAGCATTTTTCGCGTTTTTTGCGAAAAATGCGCCGCGCGCGGCCTTCGCGGGGGTCATTTCCGCTTTTTGGAAACGACCCCCGCATCTTGCACGCAGCCTTGCGAAAAACTACGCATTCCAAAATAGGTGCAGCTTAGGTTAACGTAAGGCACTACCCAAAATGGGTACGGTTTAAAATTGCCGGGTTGGGCGATTCTTTCCGGAGCTTGTTTGGCGGGATGGTGGGGGTGTCGGTGCATCATTTGGTGTTCATGTACGGAATTGGCAAGATAAAATCGTTCCATGAGTATTGATTTTAACGATGGCATGAATTCTGCATAATCTTGCAAATCTACAAACACCTCTTATCTTTGGTTCTTGTCTGTTCGCGCGATTGGGAAAGGTCTTAAGAAGAATATGGCTATGGACAAGAATGCACCTGGCAAACCATCGATTTTCGATATTCTGCAACGCGCTGTGCAAGAGAACGTCCTGTTGGAGGTACGGCTCGACGGCGAGGAGAAATATTACGGAGCGCGTTTGTTGTCGCTCTCCGAAGATCTGAGCCACTTGAAGAAAAAAGCTGCGGATCTGGTTCTCGCACAGTATGCGGCCAAGATTCAACCGGGCGGTACGGATGCGATGGCCACTCCATCCGAGGAGAATTGGATTCTGATCACCCCGTTGGAGCCCCCGGATGGCAATATGCGCATCCGCAAGGCAACCAAGGTGCTGCTGGGATTCTGTCTGGGACTGGAGTTGTTCCGTACCGTGGTGACTTTCCGCAAGGTGCAGCGCATCGAAAGCGGGCAGGCGATCGAGCTCTCCTGGCCGCCCGGTTTCCAGGTGAGCACCAAGCGAATGCAGCAGCGGGTCGAAATCCCCAACGACATGTTGTTGGAGGTGATGATTCAAAAGCGTGGCGCTGAGCCGTTCTCCGCGCAGGTGGTGGATATTTCTCAGGGGGGCTTGTCGTTCACCTGCAATACCCCTCCGGTGCCTTTGGAGAGCGGTGTGAAAATCGGGGTATCGATTCGCGGTGAGATTTTGATGGGTACGCCGATCAACACCTTCGGCACCGTCACCGCGATCACCAGGGCGCGTGACAGCAAGGATGTGCAGGTGTCGCGGCAGTTGTACGGCGTGCAATTCGTGATGCTCTCGGTGGCCGATGCCATGACCGTGGATCGACTGGTGGAGGCGGTGCAGACTGCGGCGCATCCGCCGCCGGGTGGGGGCAAGCATCCCCGCAAGCGCATAGGGGTGTGAGGGGACGGGTTGGGTTTTAAACCGCATCCAGCTTGGAATATGTGGTTTTTACTGGTACAAAAAAGAGCGGGTCTGGGCGTTTCGGTGGCGCCTTACGTTAACCTGGTGGATCAACCAAGCTGATTTGACAGCCTGATCCGCAATGCTGTGTGCAAGCTGCCTGCTTCGTTTCCAAAAGACGGAAACGAAGCAGGCGAAGGCCGCGCGCGGCGCATTTTTCGCAAAAAACGCGAAAAATGCTTCTTACAAGAGCGCGCCAAAGTCAAAAGCAAAACCTTGGGGACTTCGTCCCCAAACCCCTACCGGGGACGATGATCGCCCCCGGACCCCCACAATCGTTTGGTTCCGCAATCATCTCCACCCGTCAGTGAAACACCACCGTCCGACCCTGCCACTGGATGATCTTGCGTTCGGTGAACTTGCGCAACGCCGAGGCGAGCACCTGCTTTTCGATGTCCGCACCCACCTGTTTCATGTCCGAGACGGAAAACTGATGGCCGATGCGCACCACATCCTGATGGATGATCGGGCCTTCGTCCAGCTCGCAGGTGACGAAGTGCGCCGTGGCACCGATCAGCTTGACACCGCGCCGGTACGCCTGCTCGTAGGGATCGTTGCCGATGAACGAGGGCAGGAAGGAGTGGTGGATGTTGATGATCGGCGTGCGCACCTCGGCGAGAAAACGGGCCGAGAGGATCTTCATGTAGCGCGCCAGCACGATCAGATCCGGTGCAGTCTGTTCGATGATGCGCAGCTGCATCGGCTCGAACAGATGGGTATCACCGGTGGTCGGGGTGTGATGAAACGGCAGATCCAGTTTGCGAATGATCGGTTCGATCACCAGGTGATTGCTCACCACCGCGCGCAGATCGATGCGCATCTCACCGCTCAACCAGCGTGAGATCACCTCCAGTGGACAGGGCAGCGTCTTGGAGCAGAACATCACCACGCGCAACCGCTCCAGCGGGTCGTGGAAGGAGTATTCCATATCCAGCTCGCGGGCGATCGGGAAAAACTTCTCGGTCCAGGTCTGAATCGATTGCGGGCCTCCCTCCTCGCTCCCTTCGATACGGATGAAGAAACGACCCCGTTCCGAGTGCTGCGAGAGATCGAGAATATTGAACAACTCATCGGCAAAAAAACCGGTGATGCGGGCATCCAGGCCGACGCGGTCCGGACAGTGGCCAAGAAAGATGATTTCTGAAGATTGTGCAGCCATAACCAACCACAATAAAAAACCAAAAGATCACAACAATAAAAAACCTAAATCATTCAAATGCTTTCATAATACCACAACCGATTCAGAATGATGACTCTTGCAAAACTCTCGACTCACCAGCGCACCAACGCCGATCCCCAGGTGAATCCGCCTCCAAAAGCCACCATCATCACCCGCTGACCTGCCTGAATCAATCCAGCCCGCACCACCTCATCAAGCGCCAACGGTACACTCGCCGCCGAGGTGTTGCCATGCCGATCGACCGTCACCGCCACCCGATCCATCGACATGCCCAACCGTTTGGCCATGCTCTGAATGATGCGGATATTGGCCTGATGCGGCACCAGCCAGTCCACCTGCTCCTTGACGATCTGATTGGCCACCAGCGTCTCATCCACGCAAGACTCCATCGCCTTGACCGCCTGTTTGAACACCTCGTTGCCCTGCATGCGGATCGCACCCATGCCTCCGCCAGGTGCCGGACCACACGAAATCCCCCCATCGGTGAGCAACAAATCGAGCTGCGAACCATCGGCATGCAGATGGGTCGAAAGGATTCCCCGCTCACTGTCCAACTCTGCCTCAAGCAGCACCGCCCCTGCCCCATCGCCGAACAGGATACAAGTGCCGCGATCGCTCCAGTCAAGAATGCGCGAGGCGGTCTCGGCTCCAATCACCAACACCCGCCAACAACTGCCGGCACGGATGAACTGATCGGCAATGGAGAGCGCATGCAGAAATCCGGCACACACCGCCTGCACGTCAAAGGCCGGCATGCGCGTGGCTGAGAGTCCCAATTTGTGCTGCACAATCGAAGCGGTGGAGGGAAAAATCAGGTCCGGCGTGGTCGTGGCCACGATGATCAGATTGATGGTCTCAGGATCAATCCCCGCAGCCAAGATCGCCCGACGAGAAGCCTGGACCGCCAGATCCGAGGTGTACTCCCCAACAGCTGCGATGCGTCGTTCCCGAATGCCGGTACGCGAAAAAATCCATTCGTCCGAGGTATCGACCATCCGGGCCAGATCGTGATTGGTGAGCCGTTTTTCCGGAAGATAAGAACCGGTTCCGATGATGCGGGCTCTCAACCTGGACATGCCTGTTCTCCCCCGTTGCCGGTGTCGCAAGCGTTGGTGACGCCGGCGGTAGCGGCATGTGCCGCGATGTCACGGCGAATCTTCTCGTTGACGCGATTGGCAGCCAGATCCACAGCCACACCAATGGCGCGACTGAAGGCAAAGGCATCCGCCGAACCGTGACTCTTGACCACAATGCCATTGAGTCCCAACAAAATCGCGCCATTATACTTGCGCGGATCGACCCGGGAACGAAACACGTTCATCGGGGGGCGGGCAGCCAGATAGCCCAGTTTGGTCCAGATTGATGCGCTGAAGGCCTCTTTGAGGAAATGGGTCAACATGCGCGCCATTCCCTCGGTGGTCTTCAAAAGCACATTGCCGACGAATCCGTCGCACACCACCACATCCACCCCCCCGGTAAAGATCTCCGAGGCCTCGACGTTGCCAATGAACCCCTTGCCACCTTCAGACTTGAGCCGCTCACCGGCAACTTTGACCACCTCGTTGCCCTTGATCTCCTCCTCGCCGATGTTCAACAGACCGATCTTCGGGTTCTTCAGACCCATCACCGCCGAAGCGTAAACCCGACCCATCAGGGCGAACTGACAGAGATGATCCGCCGTGCAGTCAACATTGGCGCCCACATCGAGCATCAAGGTCTGACCGGTGATCGAAGGCATGACCGCCATGATGGCTGGCCGATCGACACCCGGCAGGGTCTTCAACACATAGCGCGCGGTCGCCATGAGCGCCCCGGTATTGCCCGAGGAGACGAAGGCATCCACCTCCCCGCTCTTGACCAGGTTGGCGCCCACGCGTATCGAGGAGTCCTTCTTGGTGCGCAATGCAACCGAAGGCTTCTCCGCCATGCCGACCACCTCACTGGCCGGATGGATGAGGAATCGTCCTGAATCCGCACCGATGCGCGCCAATTCGGCGTGGATCACCTCAACCTGTCCCACCAGAGTAAACGCGCACTCGGGATGCTCTCCCAAAGCCAGGACAGCACCCTCAATCGGGGCCGAGGGGGCCTTGTCGCCCCCCATGGCATCCAGTGCAATGCGAATGGTCACGCTCGCTCATCCCCTCATGAGGCGCCCGCGCCGATTACTCCTTCACCGCCACAACCTCGCGTCCCTTGTACCAACCGCAGTGCGGACACACCTTGTGCGGAGGGCGCGGCTCCTGGCAGTTGGGGCAAAGCGACAATGCCGGCGGGGTCAGGGCATTGTGTGAACGACGCATACCGCCGCGCGCGGAGGAAATTTTCTTTTTTGGTACAGCCATGGGTATTCTCCTTCGAAATCAAGCCAACGTGGTATTCTTAAAAGACGATCCTTCCGCGTCCAGGCAGGCCTCGTTTTCAAGCTTTCATGTCGATTGCAACACCTTCAACGCCGCAAACGGGCCATTCGGCTCGCTCTTCCGGCAACTGCAAGGGGCGCGATTCAAATCCGCCCCACACCCTGCACACAATCCGGCACACTCCGAGACGCAAATCGGATTCATGGGCAGGGCCAACAACAACTCCTCTTCGACCAGATGGCGGATCTCGATCACCCCATCGGGCAGATACTCCACATCCCCCTCAATGCGCCAATTGCGGTTTTTGGCTGCCGGATCGCTCCCGAGCGCAAAAACCGCCTCGATTCCGGCCTCAACCGGCCAGTCGAATTGGCCCAGGCAGCGCACGCAGCTCAATTGCATCCGTCCGCGCAGATGACCATGGACGCGGGCCACCATCCGACCCTCCTGACGGATCGGCCTGGCCTCAAGCAGCACCTCGACCACCCCTTGCAGCTCCCCGGCCTCATCCAGCGACTCGAAATCCTCTGGCGCCAGCACCCCGACAGCCTGCCATGGCACGGCACGATGCATAAGCTGGGGCAGATCCAGGTTCACCCCACCCAGACGCCGGGGTGGATCGCCAATCCGATGCCACGGAGGAGCAGAAACACTCCCGGATCGATCCTCTCCCTGCCAATCCGACTCCATCTCTATCCCCGCGCCAGATAGATCAGCCACAAACCAAGCGCCATGAGCAAAAATCCGGTACGACGCAACACGCCATCCGGCAACTCGGCGATCGCCACCACCCAGCGCCGCATCCGTTCCGGTGCCAGAAAATAGGGAACTCCTTCCAAAATCAGCACCATGCCGATGACGCTCAAAAAATCCTTCATGCCGTCCTCGATCTAACGGGCCGCTGGAGCCGCTCCCTGCAAGAAACGATAAAATCCCGAGGGCTCCAACACCACAGTAGTCGAATCCTTGCCCATGGATTTGGCATACGCCTCCAACGAACGGGTGAACTCGAAGAAGCGCGGATCCTTCTGATAGGCATCGGCGTAGATCTTCGTCGCCTCAGCATCCCCCGCACCGCGGATCTCCTGGGCCGACTTGTAGGCTTCGGCCAGCATCACCTCCCGCTCACGCGCCGCCTTGGAGCGGATTTTCACCGCCTCCTCCTCACCCTGGGCACGGTACTGCTTGGCCTGACGCTCGCGTTCGGTCTGCATGCGCCGAAAAACCGCCTTGGAGTTCTCCACCGGCAGATCGGTTCGCTTGATGCGCACGTCGATGATCTCAATGCCGTACTTGTTGGCCTGGACATTGGTCTGTTCGCGGATGCGCTGCGTCAGATCCGAGCGCGAGGCCGAGACGATCTCCATCATGGTGAACTGCCCCAGCACCTCGCGGATGTTGGAGTAGATGATGTCGTTGAGCCGGTCAGCAGCACCGTTCTCATCGCGCACGGTCTGAAAGAACTTCAAAGGATCGACAATGCGCCAACGCGAATAGCTGTCCACTTTGAGATTCTTCTTGTCCGCCGACAGAATCTCCTGCGGCTCCTGATCAAACTCCAGCAAGCGACGGTCGAAAAAATGAACTTCTTGCAAGAACGGAATCTTGAAGTGCAGACCCGGTTCGCTGATGGCCGGTTCGACCGGTTTCCCCAACTGCACCACCAGCGCCTGACGCCACTGCACCACGGTATAAACCGACTGCGTGGCGATCACAAGCAACGCCAAACCCACGAGCGAAATCCCCAGAGAGAGATTCTTGTTCATGGCGCATCTCCCTTGCCCGCAGGGGCCTCACCCCGTCCGCCCCGCATGCCACTCGGCACCGGAATCGGCAAATAGGGGAGCAGATTGTGTCCAGCGCGCGGATCGATGATCACCTTGTTGACCCCGCTCATCACCTCTTCCATGGATTCAAGATAAAGCCGGGTCTCGGTGATCGCCCTGGCCTTCTCATACTCCTTCAGAATCGCTTCGTAGCGATGCACATCACCCTCGGAACGGGTCACCTTGGCGGCACGATACCCCTCAGCCTCCTGAATCAGCTTGGCCGCCTCGCCCTTGGCCTTGGGCAGAATGTCGTTGGCGTAGCCCTGCGCCTCGTTGATCGCCCGTTCGCGATCCTCTCTTGCGCTGGCCACATCCTTGAAGGCATGCACCACCTCGGGTGGCGGCGACACCTTCTGCAACTGCACCGTGACGATCAGAATGCCGCTGTTGTAGCTGTCGAGAATCTTCTGCATCATCTGCTTGGAGTCGGACTGGATCTTCTCCTTGCCAGCGGTCAAGGCGCTGTCGATCTCATTGCGACCGATCACCTGACGAATCGCCGACTCCGCCGCGTCACGCACCACCTTGTGGCGATCGGCCGATGGATTGCGCAGATTAAACAGATAATTGGCCGCACCCCCATCCTTGATGCGATACTGCACGCTCATGTCAATATCGATAATGTTCTCATCGCCGGTCAGCATCAACGACTCGGCGGGCACGTCCACCTCGTCTCCGGTCGTACGGCCATCGCCGCCGCGCGAACGGGTCCGGTAGCCGATCTCGATGCGCTCCACCTTGGTCACCTTCGGGGTGAGCACCGTAGCGATCGGATAGGGCAGACGCCAATGGGGTCCGGGACCGGTGGTCTCCACATGTCGCCCGAAACGCAACACCACGCCATTCTCGTCCGGTCCGACCACATAGATGCCAGTGGCCATCCATACCACAAGCCCCAACACGAGCACGAACGGCCAGACCTTTGCGAATGGATTGCGGTTACCGAACCGCTCCCGCATGATCCGGACGATCTGATCGATATCCGGTGGTTGCGGTGATACACCGCCGCCCGGACCCCATGGGCCCTGATTGCCACCATTGTCGTTCCAAGCCATGGCTCGCATACTCCTCATTCAGTGTCCGAACGCCAACCCCTGCTCCGGATATTCTGCTTCCAATCGACGGACGACCGGATAAATCGTACATTTTCCCACAAGAATCTTCTCAAGTAAAGCCAAACCCGCGATTCCCCAACCCGTCAAGAGTCGGCAAACACCTCGACAAGCGTGGCTGCGTCCAACAGCCGATCGGTCCACACCTCCAGCCGGTCGAGTTCCGCTGCACGAATCCGCTCGACATCCGCTTCCGACAACGCGCCAAAGCGACGTTCCAGCAGACGGATCAGCACACGCACCCCTCTTTCCCGCTCACCGATCAGAAGACCCTCCTGGCGACCCTCCTGGCGACCCTCCTGGCGACCCTCCTGGCGACCCTCCTGAAACCCTTTTTCCTCACCTTTCAGAAGATTCTGCCGCGCCGTCTCCTCCATAGCCGCAAGAAAGATCGGACGCAACACATCGTTTTCCATGATATTGAACGTCAGCGGCATCTCATGACTCTCCTCATAGACGGTCGTTTCCAAGCGGCGCAGGCGCGACAGCATCAACAATTTGGTCAGCGCATCGCCCCTCTGCTTGGGTGGCAACTCTGCAACCCGTTGCAAAATCCCGCGCACCGTCTGACGCTCCTGCTCCATGCCACACAGCACCGCGAGAATATTCTCCTCCAGCAGTGGACTGGCCAGCAACTCCCGACAGTCGATCGCCCGGATATCCACCACCTCATGGTGAAATCGCAGTGCCGGCTCCTGGATGGTAGCTCTCCCCCGCCACGGTTTCTCTCCAACGTACAACACCTTCTGGATCAATGGATACACCGGGTAACGCTGCCGGATCCAGGCATAATAGATCAACATGCGCCACGCCATCGACTCCGAGGTCGATTGCAACTCCAGATGGAGCACGGAGTCATCTTCCATCAAAAACAACAGATCCGGAATCCACTTGCCGGTCTGCGCGATCTCGACCGGCAGATGCCGGACAGCGCGCGTGCCTACCAATAAATGCAGCAAACGCTGCGGCGGATCGGTGAACAGATCCTTGAGCGTGGTGTCGTACTGGGAGCGACTCCCCTCCAACCCCTTCAGACCAGCGCTGCCATCGCCCGGTTCCCCGGTGATCACGGCAATCCCGGCGGTTTGTTGCCCCCTCCGAAGAGTCCCGCTCCCGGAAACCCACCCCCACCGCCGCCACCCAGACCCGGAAAACCACCGCCGCCGCCCAGGCCGGGAAAGCCGCGCAGGAACCCCTTGTTGCCGAGCTTGCCGAACCGTTTCATCAAGGTCTGGGTCTGGATGAACTGCTTCAACAGTTGATTCACCTCCTGGACCGTGGTGCCGGAACCCATGGCGATGCGTTTTTTTCGCGAGGCGTTGATGATCTGATGCTTGCGCCGCTCGGTCGGGGTCATCGACAGGATGATCGCCTCGACCCGGCGCAGATGACGTTCGTCGACCGCCATGTCACGCCCCTTCATCGCCTGCTTGACCCCGGGGATCATCGCCATGATATCCCCCAACGGACCCATCTTCTTGATCTGCCGCATCTGCCCGAGAAAATCCTCCAGGGTAAAGCTTGAGGAGAGCAGTTTCTCTTGTAATTGGGAGGTCTCCTTGAGATCAACCTTCTCCATCACGTTTTCGACCAGCGACAGGATGTCGCCCATGCCGAGGATGCGCGAGGCAACCCGGTCCGGGTGGAACGGTTCCAACCCGTCCATCGTTTCGCCGGTCCCCAGAAATTTGATCGGCTTGCCGGTGACATGGCGCACCGACAACGCCGCGCCGCCGCGCGCGTCACCATCGGTCTTGGTGAGGATCACGCCGGTCAGGGTGAGTTTCTCGTCGAAGTTGCGTGCCACGTTGACCGCGTCCTGACCGGTCATCGAGTCGACCACCAGCAGGATCTCCGTGGGCTTGACCAGCTCCGCGACATCAACCAGTTCGTTCATCAACTCGGCATCGACATGCAGCCGCCCGGCGGTATCGAGCAGCAGCACGTCGTAGCCGCCGGTGCGGGCGGTCTGCAAGGCCCGTTTGGCAATCTCGCGCGGATCCTCGCCCGGCGAGGTGGGCATCACCTTGGCACCCACCGAGGCGCCGACCGTGGCCAACTGGTCCATGGCCGCCGGACGATAGACATCGAGCGAGGCCAGAAGCGGTTTGCGGCGATCCTTTTCCAACAGCCGTTTGGCCAGCTTGGCGGTGGTGGTGGTCTTGCCCGACCCTTGCAGGCCGACCATCAGCACCACCACCGGCGGTTGTGCGGCGAGATTCAACCGTTCGTTGATCCCGCCCATCACATGGATCAACTCCTTGTGAACCAGATGGACCACCTGCTGACCGGGGGTGAGCGACCCCATCACCTCCTGACCCAGCGACTTCTCACGCACCCGGGCGATGAAGGATTTGACCACATCCAGATGAACATCGGCCTCAAGCAGGGCCATGCGCACCTCGCGCATGGCATCGCGGATGTTCTTCTCGTTGAGAGAACCCTGACCTTTGAGCTTCTTGAAGACCGCTTCCAGGCGATCAGAGAGGGAATCGAACATGACGTGCCTCGAAGATGATTATCGTGGAGAGTCGCCGGCGATCACCGGCAGATCGTACAAACGCCACTCGGCCATGGAGCCATCGAACAGCCGCACCTGTTCCCAGCCGAGATGACGCAACAACGCCCAAGTGTGCGAGGCACGATGACCGGTTTCGCAATAGACAATCACCTCGCGTTTCGGGTCATCCAGGCCGATCGAGCCAAAAAGCGCTTGCAGCGCCTCAATCGGTTGCAGGCGCGGATCCTGACGCCCCACCAGGGTTTCGATCCAGTCGAGATGCACCGCACCCGGCAGATGACCGCGCGGTCCGCGCAAGGTCTGGCCGAGATATTCGTTGCGCGAGCGGCAATCGAGCAGCACCCCGGTCTGATGATGGGCGATCACCTCGAGCACCCGTTCGCGTTCGGCTTCCCAGGTTTCGACCGGACGCGGTGTGAACAGGGCCGGCTCGACCTGTGGAATGGCCACATTCAGGGGCAACTGCCGCTGATACCAGAGCGGCAATCCACCATCGAGCAAGGCGCATTCCCCCTCATGACCGGCGCAGGCCAGCGACCAGGCGAAGCGGGCCGCATCGGTGCCGCCCACCAGATCGTAGACCACCACCGGCGTGCGATTGCCAATGCCGAGCCGACCGAACAGGCGCACCAGATCCGCAGGTTCGGGACGCATGGCCGGCAAACCGTCACGCTGGGTGGTGAACTCGGCATAGGTCACCAGCTGAGCACCCGGCAGGTGCAAACGCGGATAATGGCTCTCCCCACCCACCTGCACCAGTCGCCACTCCGAGCCATTCAACCGCTCCAGCAGCCACTCGGCGCTCACGAACCGCAGTTCGGCTTCCCGATCGCTCATCCCTGCCCCCCTGATTCCATCCCGACAGCTCCCAGCACCCTTCTTTAAACCGCACCTGTTTTGGGATGCGTCGTTTTTCGCAAGGCTTGTGTGCAAGATGCGGGAGTCGTTTCCAAAAAACAAAAAACGACTCCCGCGAAGGCGGCGCGCGGCGTATTTTTCGCAAAAAATGCTTCTTTTGAAGAGCGCGCTAAAGTCAAAAGCAAAACCCTGGGAGATGAATCTCCCAGACCCTCTCTTTTTTCTTACCAGTAAAAACGACACATTCCAAGCTGGGTGCGGTTTAGTGATCAGCAAAAATCTCTTTCATCGCCACCGGCTCACCCCGACCCAACGCGCCAAAAATCTCCCGATTGAGCAGCACATGATCGAACGCCAACCCCACATTGCTCGAATAGAGCCGGATCAGTTCGCGATCCCACTCGCAAAACGGACCGATCCCCCGCAGGTAGAGCAGATTCACCGAACCCTGCCCAGTGCGGAAGTAGCCCACGAAGCGATCGTCGTCGAACAGACTCTCCCGTTGCTCCATGGCACGATGGACCAACGCCAGCGTATCGCCATCAACCACCGCCTCGACCGGCTCCCCGATCCGATCGACGAAACGCCCGGTGCCGGCGTAGAGCAGCAACCGCCCGGAATCCCCATTGACCGCGAATCCCGAGGCCTGGGCATACAGTGCGCTCTCGTCCAAGCCGAGGATCGACACCAGCTGTGTCAGGACGCCATTGGCCAGTTTGCGGATCGAACGCGGCTCAAACAGGCTGCCGGTGGCCTGGATGATCTTCTGCAACCCCTGCCGATTCTGTTCGATCACCATCATGTCGCGGTAGGAGCGCAACGCGGTGATCACCGCCGTGGTCAGGCGGATGTCGGTCAGGTCGGTCTTCTCCTTGTAATCGTTGATGTCGTAATCAAGGATCACCCGTTGTTCCGGCGCATGACCCGGCTGACCGGTGCGCAGGATGATGCGCACAAAACGATTCCGCAAGGTTTCGCGAATGAACCGTACCACCTCAAGGCCAGCCTGATCGCTCTCCATCACCACATCCAACAACAACACGGCGGTATCCGGGTGCTCGCACATCAACCGTTCGGCATCCACGCGCGAATAGCCATGCAAAAATTCCAACCCCCTGCCCTCGAACCGAAACGTGCGCAGCACCAGGGTACTCAAGGTGTGCACGTCCGGGTCGTCATCGATGATCATCAATTTCCAGCGGGACGGTTCCGGCAACCGCTCCGTCCGGGTCGCACCACCCAAAGCGGGCTTCCGGCCATCCTCCGCAAACAGCAGATCGCTCATCACGACTCCTTCTGCTCCTCATCCATCGATTGCGTACTCTCCTTGCGAACCGGGAAGGTGATCGTGAAGGCTGTCCCCTCACCGGGCGCTGAGTGACACTCGATCTCCCCGGACAGGGGTCCGGTGACCAGATTGAACACGATATGCATCCCCAGACCGCTCCCCCCCTTGTGGCGCGCCGTGGTGAAGAACGGCTCGAAGATCCGGATACGCGCCGACTCCTCCATTCCCCGACCATCATCGGCGTAGTGCAAACGAATCCGATCTTCCAAGGAGTCAACCTCAATGACGATCTCTCCGGCACGATCATCGGCAAAGCCGTGCAGCAGCGAATTTATCACAAAATTGGCGATGATCTGGGAAAAAACATCGGGTCGACCAAAATGGCTCAACCCCTCCGGACAGCGCACCGTGACCTGATGCGGGGTCTTCTTCAAACGGGGGTGAAGGCTTTGCAGGATCTGCCGGATCAGGGTGGCGAAATCAAAGGTGCGACACGCCTCGCTGCTGGTATCCACCGCCACCTGTTTGAAGCCGCGCACCAACTCGGCAGCACGCAACAGATTGGAGAGGATCATCGCCGCCGACTCGCCGGCATCCTGAAAATAGCTCTCCAGATCGGCACGCGACAGCGCTCCTTCGGTGTAACGGTTGCGGCATTCTCGCGTGCGGCTCTCTAAAAACGAGGCTGCGGTGACACCAATGCCAACCGGGGTATTGATCTCGTGGGCAACTCCGGCGACCAGTCCGCCAAGCGCGGCCATCTTCTCCGAAGACAAAAGCTGTGCATGGGTTCTTTTGAGCATGGTCAGAGAGGATTCGAGCGCGCGGTTGCTCTGCTCCAGCCGTGCCGTGGCTTCGGCCTCGCGGGCCCGGGTCTCGCCGATCTGATGGGTGAGGATCTCGAACTGCTCAAGCAGTTGTTGCAGGGCGTTGCCGGGCGCCGCCGAAGAGACGGTCAGATTGAGCCTTTGCCGGGCAAACACCACCATCTGTCTGGTGACCGAACGCATCAACCGCCCCAGCCAGTAAATAATACCAACGAACAGCGCGATCAACAACAAGAGTCCCGCAGCCCACTCACCCCGCACTCCACCGACCAGAGCGCCGGTCATCTCCTCCAGCCGCTCCTTGGGCAACAAGCCGGCAAAACGGATGAACATGGCCGCCGAATACGAGTCAGCACCGATCTCCTTGCCAAAAATCAGGTAATCGCCATGCAGACCGCCAAGGGGGGTATCGGTCGCGATCCGCTCGGGACGGCTGCTGGCCACCACCCGCTCGCCGGCTTCGTCGAAAAAGACCAGAATGCCATCCTGATAACGTTCCGCATGGAAGGATTGCAGAAAATCGTCATCCAACGGGGCGATCAACACCAACAGTGCCCGCGCTCGACCATCGGCATGGTGCAGATCGGCGCAGGTCAGATAAAAAGGACGCCCTCGATCGAAACGCACCGCGCTCCTGGCCTCGTGGGCCAGACAGGCCTGGGCGAACGGCAACACCGCCACGCCGGGCGGTTGTTTGTCGCGCGCATTGACAAAGGCGCGTGCGCGTCCCTGGCCATCGGTCACCAGCCCATGCACGCCATAGCCCAATTCGCGCGCCACGCGCTGCATCGGCAGCCAGACGGAGAGGCTCTCGGAAACCTCCATCTCGACATCCTGACTCGCACTCCCGGCCTCCGAAGCGCCCCATCCCACGTTCTCGCGCAGCCCGATCTCCTCGACAAACTCCACCCGCTCGACCAGCCAGCGCGCCACCCGCTCCTGGGCGCGCAGCCGCTCATCGAGCCGCACCCAGTCGATCTGAGCGTCGCGGCGCATCTCGGTCAGGAGATACTCCTGCACCACGGTCCGCATGTGTCTGGCGTGGGATTCGCCCTGAAAAAACCAGAAGAGGGCACCAAACGCGCCGGTGACCAGCAGCACCTGCACGGTCAGGGAGAGTGTCTGCCGCCAGCGAGCAATTCGCCAGATCAACAGTCGAATGAACCGCTGTATCTTCACACCACCGGCATCCCGATCCGATCCAGCATGCCGGTCAAAGCGATCAGCGGCAGTCCCATCAAGGCGGTGGGATCCTCCCCCTCCATGCTGGAGAAGAGCGCGATGCCCAGTTGTTCGGATTTGAAACCGCCGGCACAGTCGAACGCCCGATCGCGCTCGATGTAGCGTTGAATGGTCGACTCGCTCAACGGGCGGAAGTGGACCCGAAACAAAACGAGTTCCAGTTGCAGGCAAGGCTCCACCGGGGAGCGCAGCGCCAGACCATTATAAAAGGTCACCGCGCGGTTTGAGGCCAAACGCAGCTGCTCGGCGTTCTTCTCGGCACTGCCCGGTTTGCCGATAATCTGGCCGTCGATCACCGCCACCTGATCCGAGGCGATCACCACCGCGCCGGGATGGCGTCCGGCCACTGAACGGGCCTTGGCCTCGGCCAGACGCCGTACCAGGGCTTCCGGGGTTTCATTCGGGAGCGGGGTTTCGTCGGTCGCCGGGGAAGCCACCTCAAAGGGGATGCCCAACCGCTCCAGGAGTTGACGGCGGTAAATCGAGGTCGAAGCCAGCACGAGGGGTGCGGCCAGCCTCATCGTTGCGCTTCCTCGACCACCGGGTGCCCGAATTGCGCACCCATCACCTTGGCCGAGAGTTTGCCGTTCCAGTTGGCCGGCAGATCGTCGGTGGTGATCAGGAAGTTGCGTCCTGCCCCTGCAGCGAGGAGTTCCGATTGATCACCGAAGATGCCTCCCGAGACCACCAACGGATTGACCGGGCGCGCGGTGAGCACTTCGCCGGCGTTGCCCAGGAATTCGATGTTCACACGGGCAGAGATCAACGGCAGTTTGCCATGATTGAACACCCGACCCTGCACGCGCCGCTCGCCACTCTCCAGGATGAAAAGCGCCAATTGGTCAACACTCACCCCATCGCGCGCCAGAGTGACCGGCGGCGGTTCCGGACCCTCAATACCAGCCGGCACCTTGAGCGGCAGGCGGAATTTCTTTTCAGCCTCGGTCGCCTCGCGATGCGCCTGTTCGGCCTCGGACGAGCCCTTGATGGCGCCGAGTTTGTTGTAAAACAGCCAACCACCGCCCAACAGCAGCACCAAGGCGATCGCCCCGCCGCCCAAAAGAAGAAGCTTCTTCTTCCCCGGCTTGGGCGCCTCCTCGTCGATCATTTCAACTTCTTGTTCTTCCATGGCTTTCACCCGCCATTCTCAAGTACGACCAATCATTCCGATTCGATGACGATTCAAAAATCCGAATCGTTCCAGGAGACCGTGGAACTCAAAGTTCCCGCAGAGGCAAACAGCGCCTCCGCCCCCCGTATCCGTGTAATTATCTCAAAGTATACTGCAACCATTCTTCAGAAGCGTCATTTCCCGCAAGGGCGCATGCAAGATGCGGGAGTCGTTTCCAAAAGGCAAAAAACGACTCCACGGATGGCGGCACGCGGCGCATTTTTCTAGAAAATTCGCGAAAAATGCTTCTTTTGAAGAGCGCGCTAAAGTCAAAAGCAAAACCCTGGGAGATGAATCTCCCAGACCCTCTCTTTTTTTTCACTAATAAAAACCACACATTCCAAGCTGGTTGCGGTTCATACATTCCAAACCAAGCCAAGTGCAGTTTAAATCCCATCCAACCACCGGCGCGCATTGGCAAACATCCGCGCCCAGGGAGCAACATCGCCTTGCGCCTGCTCCGGCCTCCAGGAGTGCTGAACCCAACGAAACACCCGCTCGGGATGCGGCATCATGATGGTCACACGCCCATCCAAACTGGTCACACCGGCGATTCCGGAGGGCGAACCGTTGGGATTGGCGGGATAAGTTTCGATAACGTTGCCACGGTTGTCCACATAACGCAAGGCCACCCGGCGTGCATCGGTCAAACGCACCGAAGCACGCCCTTCGCCGTGCGCACAGGGTACCAGCAGACGTGCACCTTCCATGCCGGCCAGAAGCACGGAGGCCGAAACACCGATCTCAACCAACGCCACCCGCGCCTCGAAACGACCACTGCGATTACGCACGAAATGGGGCCACCCTTCGGCGCCAGGGATCAATTCGGCCAGCGTGCTCATCATCTGACAGCCGTTGCACACCCCCAGCGCAAAGGTGTCCGGACGGTGGAAGAACAGCCGGAACGCCTCACGCAGCGTCTCATTGAAAAGGATCGAGCGTGCCCACCCCTGACCAGCACCCAACACATCGCCATACGAGAAGCCCCCGCAGGCCGCAAGCCCGCGAAAATCCTCCAGCCGAACCCGTCCGCTGACCAGATCGGTCATGCTGGCATCCACGGCAGCAAACCCCGCCGCATCAAAGGCCGCCGCCATCTCGACGTGACCGTTCACCCCCTGCTCGCGCAGGATCAACACCCCAGGCCGTGCACCCACATTGATCATCGGTGCCTCAATGCCGCCCTGCGGCAGACGCACCGACAACCCCGGATCCTCGGCATCGAGCAGTCCATCGTACTCCTGACGCGCACACGCCGAATCATCGCGCAACGCCCGAATCCGCCAACCGGTCTCGGACCACAACCGGCGATAGCGGATCCGATCGCCGTTCAAAAACTCCATTCCGGCGCGCTTGAAACGCAACCGCCGGCCCTTCACCGGCTCGCCGACGCGCACCGCCATCAAACCGTGACGGGTGAAACGCTCACGCACGGCATGCAAATGCTCGCGCCGCACCTGCACCACCGCACCCAACTCCTCGGCAAACAGCGCAGCCAGGGTATCGCGACCCAGGCCGTCAAGCTCGATCTCCAACCCACAACCACCTGCGAAGGCCATCTCCACCAGGGTGACGAACAGCCCGCCATCCGAACGATCGTGATAGCTCAAGATGCTACCTTCATCGGCCAGCGCACGCATTTCATTGAAGAAATTCCGAAACGCCACCGGATCGTCCAGATCCGGGGGTTCGTCCCCCATCTGCCTGAACACCTGCGCCAAGGCCGATCCACCCAACCGGTCGCGCCCACGTCCGAGATCAATGAGTAACAGATCGGTCGGACCACCATTCAGACGCAGTTGCGGGGTCAGCGCACCGCGCACATCCTCGACCACCGCAAAGGCGGAGACGATCAACGAAACCGGCGCGGTCACCGCTCTCTCCACCCCCTGCTCGCGCCAGACGGTCTTCATGGAGAGCGAATCCTTGCCCACCGGGATGCCAACACCCAATGCCGGACAAAGCTCCTGACCCACGGCACGCACGGCGGCAAACAGAGCGGCATCCTCACCCGGATGGGAGGCTGCGGCCATCCAGTTGGCCGACAACTTGACGCCCTCCAGCGACTTCACCGGTGCGGAGAGCAGATTGGTCAACGCCTCGCCCACGGCCAGACGGGCCGAGGCCGCCGGATCGAGCAACGCCACCGGGGTGCGCTCGCCCATGGCCATCGCCTCGCCGGCAAACCCCCGATAATCACGCAGGGTCACCGCCGCATCGGCCACCGCCACCTGCCACGGTCCGACCATCTGATCGCGATGCACCAGTCCGGTCACGGTTCGATCGCCGATGGTGATCAAAAACCCCTTGTCAGCCACCGTCGGCAGCCGCAACACCCGTTCGGCTGCCTCCACCAGATCGATCTCGCGGGTATCGAACGACATGCGCAGCGGGGTGCGCAGACGGGTATTGCGCAGCATGCGCGGCGGCTTGCCGAGCAGCACCTCCATCGGCAGGTCGATTGCCACCTCGCGGGTGCGGCTGTCCTCCAACAGCAGCACCGGCTCCTCCGTGGCCACGCCCAGCACCCGAAACGGGCAACGCTCACGCGCACAAAAGCTCTCGAACCGCGCCCGATTCTCCGCCGCAATGGCCAGTACGTAGCGCTCCTGAGCCTCGTTGCACCACACCTCCATCGGCGACATGGACGGATCGTCGTTCGGGACATTGGCCAGATCGAGCCGACCGCCCACCCCGCCGCCGTGCAGCAGTTCCGGCACCGCATTCGACAACCCGCCCGCGCCCACATCGTGGATCGAGAGAATCGGATTATCGGTACCCAGATGGATACAGGCGTTGATCACCTCCTGGCAGCGGCGCTGCATTTCAGCGTTTTCGCGCTGCACCGAGGCGAAATCGAGCTCCGCGTGCGAGGCGCCACTGGCCTGCGACGAGGCGGCCCCACCGCCCAGACCGATCAGCATCGCCGGTCCACCGATCTGGATCACCAACGCGCCGGGCGGCAGAGGAAGTTTTTCGATCTGTTCGGGTTGGATGGAGCCGAGACCGCCGGCCACCATGATCGGCTTGTGATAGCCACGCACCTCGCCGGCCACCTTCTGCTCGAAGCTGCGAAAATAGCCGGAAAGATTCGGGCGTCCGAACTCGTTGTTGAAGGCTGCGGCACCCAGGGGGCCTTCGAGCATGATCTCCAGTGCCGAGACGATCCGCTCCGGCTTGCCATAAGGCTCCTCCCACGGACGGATCGCATCCGGCAGCAGCAGATTGGAGACCGAAAAGCCGCACAACCCGGCCTTGGGACGCGAACCGCGCCCAGTGGCCCCCTCGTCGCGGATCTCCCCGCCCGACCCGGTGGCTGCACCCGGAAACGGCGCAATCGCGGTCGGATGGTTGTGGGTTTCCACCTTCATCAACACATGCAGATCGGTCGGCGTTGCGCCATACAGACCGTTTTCATCCGGCACAAACCGCTCGCCGACTCCACCGCGCATCACGGCGGCGTTGTCCCGATAGGCCGAGAGCGCCGGATCCGGGGTTTTGGCCTCGCTTTCGCGAATCATGCCGAATAAAGTCTCTTTCTGCTCCCGGCCATCGATCACCCAGGCGGCATTGAAGATCTTGTGCCGGCAGTGCTCGGAGTTGGCCTGGGCGAACATCATCAGCTCCACATCGGTCGGATCGCGCCCCACTTTGGTGAAATGTTCGGCCAGATAGCGGATCTCCTCAGGCGAAAGCGCCAATCCCAGCTCAACGTTGACCCGTTCCAGATCGGCCACCGGCACATGGACAAGCGGTCGGGCCTCGCCGTGGGCAAAAAGTCCCATGGCCTCGACCAGATCGCTGCACACCGACTGGGTCATGCGATCGTGAAGGAGCGGCATCAACCGTTCGCGTTGCGCCCGGTTGACCCGTTGGTCGCCGAAGTCGTGCAGCACGCCGCGTTCCACGCGCGTCACCCCGGTCAAACCGCAACCGCGGGCAATCTCGGTTGCCTTGGTGGACCATGGCGAGATCGAGCCGAAGCGTGGAATCACCACCAAAGGGGGTGAAACAAAACGATGCAGCGCCAGTTCTCGCGGCTGGGCGTTCAAGAGTGCGGCGAGCCGATCCCGCTCGGTCGCGGTCAACGGCTCGTTCACGGCGATGAAATAGAGATGCCGGGCCACGAAGACCGGCAGATCCAGATCATCGGGCCACAACGAAAGCCGCAACCGGGAGTCGCACACCTCACCCGGCCAGACGAGTACCGGGCGCGTGGTCATGACCCCCCAGAGACCCCCATGCGCCGCGCCACCTCCTGGTAGGCCTCGACCACCCCACCCAGATCGCGGCGGAAGCGATCCTTGTCGAGTTTTTCGTTGGTCTTGACATCCCACAAGCGGCAGGTATCGGGCGAGATCTCATCGGCCAGCACCACCTGAGAGGGATTGGCGGCCAAACGTCCGAATTCGAGCTTGTAGTCGATCAAGCGAATGCCAATGTTGGCGAAAAAGCCGATCAGCACATCGTTGATGCGCTTGACGGAGGCCTCGATCCAGGCCAGCTCCGCCTCGGTGGCCCAGCCGAAGACCAGGGCGTGATCGCGGATGATCAGCGGATCGTCCAGGGCATCGGCCTTGTAATAATATTCAAGCACCGGACGGGGCAACGCTTGTCCTTCGGGCACACCGAGGCGACGCGACATCGAACCGGCGGCCACGTTGCGCACCACCACCTCAAGCGGGATGATCGCCACCTTGCGCACCACCTGTTCGCGATCGTTGATCCGCTCGACGAAATGGGTGGGAATGCCGACCGCCTCGATAATGCCCATCAACTTCGAGGCCACCAGGTTGTTGACCACTCCCTTGTCGGTGATGGTCCCCTTCTTCACGCCATTGAACGCGGTCGCGTCGTCCTTGAAATACTGGATGTAGAGATTCGGGTCATCGGTGGAGAAGATCACCTTGGCCTTGCCCTCGTAGAGCTTTTCCCGCTTTTCCATGATCGAAACTTCCTTCCTGCTACGCGTTTATAATAACCCAATCACCAAACAGCCTGTTCAAGAAGCACTCAACCCCTCACCGACGCGCACCGGCACCATCTCCAGACACCGCCCGGTCACCGCATCCGCGCGGATCAGCACGCCGCACAACATCGCCTCACCACCGGCGGGTTCAAACCGGGTCGGCAATTTCGTCAAGAACTTCGGCATCACCGTATCGATCCGCATGCCGATGATCGAGTCGTAACAACCGGTCATGCCCACATCGGTGACAAACCCGGTTCCCTGCTTCAACAGCCGGTGATCCGCAGTCGGTACATGGGTATGCGTGCCCACCACCGCCGTCACCCGGCCATCCAGATGCCAGCCCAGGGCCATCTTTTCGGAGCTGGCCTCGGCATGCATGTCAACGATCAGCAGATCGGCATCCCGCCCGAGACGGATGGTATCCAACAACGCATCCACGGTCCGGAACGGGCAATCGAGATCCTCCATGAAGACCCGGCCCAAAAGATTCACCACCCCGATCCGCACACCTCCCGGCGTGACAAAAATCCCGTAGCCGCGCCCCGGCACGCCGGGCGGATAGTTGAGCGGTCGCAGGAGGGTACGGCGATCCTCCATGAACGGCGCGATCTCTTTCAAATGGCGCCAGACATGATTGCCGGTGGTGATCACATCAACACCGGCTTTGTAGAGCTCTCCCGCCACCTCCGGTGTGATACCCACCCCCGAGGCGGCATTCTCGCCGTTGGCGATCACGAAATCCGCACCGAGTACAGCTTTGGTCTGGACCAAATGACGCTCCAGGGCTCGCCGACCCGGGCGACCAAAAACGTCGCCAATCAATAAAACGCCAATGGGCCGGGAGTTTGCGCGTGTCCGCATGGATACCGCCTGATCGAAAAACCTCGATTGTTGTCTTGAATCCGCGTTGTCTGCAACGGGAAGGTATTGCGGAAGTCCTAAAATATGCGAGTGTTTTACAATGGATCCAAACGACTTCGGACTGTCATGCCCCGGAGCTGTCCATCGATGGCCGGGTGCAAACAAAACAGACGCTCGACTCTTTAAAAGTGCTTAAGCATACCACCCACCCGGCAGCACGGCAACCGGTTCTCAACGATTTCCTTTTTCAGCCGTGCCTCCTCTCGACGCTCCATCCTCATCGAACCGGCGCGCGACTTGGCCATCCATAAAAAAAACGTCCCATCCTGATTTTTGCGCACACAAAACGATTATTGACATCTTGAAAAACGGACTCGAACCACGTTATTCTGTTTAAAGTAACTCGGCCAGGCCAGATCGAGAAAGGGGTGAAGCCACACCACCCGAACACGCACCCCCTGCCCCGCCATCCCACCCACCCCCAACCGAACACTAAAGAGTCGCCCTTGAGCCGCATTCTGCCTGTCATCGCCCTGTTCCTGTTGTTGGCCGGTGCCGGACTGGGGGTCTCGGTGGCCACGGTCACCGATCTGGAGGATGCGGCGCGCCGCATCACCGCCGATGGCATCGTCCTACCCGAAGTCGGCCTGCTGGTCGCTCGGCTGCACGGTGCACTGGATCTTTTAACCCTCTCGTTGGGCAGCGGATTCGGCCTCCTCGGCGTCGGTCTCTGGCGTCACCGCGCAGCCCGCCGTGAACAAAACGATCTTTACTCCCACCTCTCCAGCCTGATCCGCGATGCCGAAGAGGGACGTCGCAACGAAACCTTGCGTCTGGAGTCCCTCCTGACCGCGCAGGTGGAACAGACCAGGGAACTGGCCGCTGAGCTGGCTGTCATCCGCGCGACCACCACCCGCGCCGAAGAGCTGGTCAAAAACAACCCACCACCGCTCCATTCGCCGATGGTCAACGCCCTGATGCCCTTGGGTCCGGTGGTCTCCTCCTTTGATCAAGACCCACCGCCTGCCACCTTCACCCGTCCGCTGGCACTGATCGGTCCCGAAGTCCAGGGCGATCAACACGACGAAGAGTTCGAGCCGTTCTAAACTGCACCCAGCTTGGAATGTGTCGTTTTTACTGGTGAAAAAAAAGAGAGGGTCTGGGAGATTCCTCTCCCAGGATTTTGCTTTTGACTTTGACTTTAAAGCGCGCTCTTCTCAAGAAACGGTTTTTGCGAAAAATGCGCCGCGCGCGGCCTTCGCAAGAGTCGTTTCCGTTTTTTGGAAACGACTCTTGCATCTTGCACGCAGCCTTGCGAAAAACTAGCATCCCAAAATGGGTGCGGTTTGGTATCGTAAACCGCTCCCGGTTGGGAGCCTCACCCCTTCACCTTTGGAGCATAAACCCCCATCATGGCCCTGTTGCGCTATTTCTCCTGGGTGCGCGAAAAGATCGGCGTTGCCTCCGAATCGATCCCGCTACCCGCCGAAGTCGATACCGTTGCCGCGCTGCAAGCCTTTCTGGCCACGCGCTCCAGCGCCCACGCCGAGCTGTTGAACCACCCCAACCTGCGCATCGCGGTCAATCAACGCTACGCCCGTCCAAACGATCCGGTCGCAGACCGCGATGAAATCGCCCTCTTCCCACCGGTCAGCGGAGGTTGACGCCATGTCTGTCGCCTCCCCACCGGTGATTGGTTTCGTCGCACCCAGCGGCACCGGCAAGACCACCCTCATGGAACAGGTGATCCGCCATTTGACCCGTGCTGGTCTGAAAATCGCGGCCATCAAGCATGGCCACCACCCGGCTGATCCGGACATCCCCGGCAAGGATACCCACCGCTTTCGCCAGGCGGGTGCCCAAAGCGTACTGTTCGCCTGTCCGGAACGGTGGTTTTTGATTCAGGAGTTGCAGGAACTGCCGGAACCGATTCTGGCCGAACAGGTGGCCCGTCTGGCCGGACACGATCTCATCTTGGTGGAGGGGTACAAAGAGGAGGGGCACGAAAAAATCGTCGTGCAGCGCAAAGGGAGTGGGCCGCACGATCTGTTGAGTCGCTTGAGCCAACTCCTGGCCGTGGCCACCGACGATCCGACGCTCATCACCGATCTGCCGAAACTGCCGTTGAACGACCCGGCGCGCGTGGCCGGCTTCATCCTGGAGCACATCGGCTACCAGGCACCGGCCAATCAGCCTTGATCAGGAGGCCACATGACCAACACCCTCAACACCATGACCGGTGATATCACCCGGTTGGAAATGGATGCCATCGTCAATGCAGCCAACGCCTCACTGCTCGGCGGTGGGGGTGTGGACGGGGCGATTCATCGCGCAGGCGGTGCGGCGATTCTCGAAGCCTGCCGGACGATCCGCCGCGACCACTATCCCGATGGCCTGCCGAGCGGGGAGGCGGTGGCCACCACCGGCGGCCAACTGCCGGCCCGGCTGGTGATCCACACCGCCGGACCGATCCACGACTCGGATCCCGATCCCGAGGGCAATCTGGCGCGTTGCTACCGTCGCTGTCTGGAGGTGGCGATGGAAAATCAGGCGCGCCGCATCGCCTTCCCAGGCATCAGCACCGGGGTGTACGGCTTTCCGAAGGAGGCCGCAGCCCGGATCGCCATATCCACGATCCGACAATTCTTCGCCGCGTTCCCCGATGCCGGGATGCACGTCACGCTGGTGGCCTTTTCAGCCTCAGACGAGGAGATTCTGCACCATCACTTGAAGTGATAAAACGTTTCGTTCAGATAGGCGACCACGTCGGCCTCATCCTCCGGAAACCACTTGGAGTTGAGTACCTGCTGATTGCAAAAGGCCACCTGGGACTTCAATTTTTCCAGTGAATCCTTGCGATTGGCCCGTTTGTACAGGGCATTGGCATCCCCCTGCCCCTTGGAGGCATGACACGCACCCGCGCAGGCGGGATCATGCAACTCCTTACCCTTCACCGGATCCGCTGCCCAGAGTGAGGAGGCACTCATCGCGAAAAGTGCCAACCCGACTCCCCAACCCATGCCCTGCTTCATCCTGGTGACTCCTTGAGGAAAGAATTCAATCCGGGCTTCAGGAAGCGGAGTCGGGCGCGATTACACCATCACTTCTTCGCTTGCGCTTCCCGATCCGCCGCACCCCGTGCCAGAGCCTCTTTGTAGGCCTGCATGTCGTAAGCTACCACATACGTATTGTTGGGAGCAACCGCAGCCGGCGCTGCCGAGGACGAAACCTCTCTCTTGGCCGGCGTCGTGGCAGCAGGCGCCTGCACGGGCGTGCTGGCCGTTGCACCCGAAGCGCGCTTCTTCTCCTGTTCGGCGCGATCCGCCGCCCCGCGCGCCAACGCTTCGTTGTACGCCTTCATATCATAAGCCACGATATACCCGCCATGAGCACCCGCGACCGGTGCGGACTCGCTCTTGGCCGGCTTCGTGGCAACGGGCGCACTGGCTGTTGCACCCTGGGCGCGCTTCTTCTCCTGCTCGGCACGATCCGCTGCCCCACGCGCCAACGCCTCGTTGTACGCCTTCATGTCGTAGGCCACAATCGTGTCGCTCTTTGGCGCCGCAGCTGGTGCGGATTCACGCTTGGCCGGCGTCGTGGCAGCGGGCACGGACGCGCTGGCCGTTGCACCTTGCGCGCGTTTCTTCTCCTGCTCGGCACGATCCGCCGCCCCACGCGCCAGCGCCTCGTTGTACGCCTTCATGTCGTAGGCCACAATCGTGTCGCTCTTTGGCGCCGCAACCGGTGCGGATTCGCTCTTGGCCGGCGTCGTGGCAGCGGGCACGGACGCGCTGGCCGTTGCACCTTGCGTGCGCTTCTTCTCCTGCTCGGCACGATCCGCCGCCCCACGCGCCAGCGCCTCGTTGTACGCCTTCATGTCATACGCCACCGTTTCGTTCTTGGGCGATGCGGCTGGAGCCGCCGAGGCAACAGGCTTGCTCTCGCTTTTGGCCGGAGCGGTTGACGCAACAGGCTTGCTCTCGCTTTTGGCCGGAGCGGTTGACGCAACAGGCTTGCTCTCGCTTTTGGCCGGAGCGGGCGCTGCTGCCGCCACGGGTGCGGGGGTATTCGCGGCAGCGGCTTGTGAACCCTTCTTTTCCGCCTCTGTCGGTTTTGCCGCCTGTTTCGCTCCCCCCTCCCCCTTGACCTTGGCCGGAGCGGATACCACGGCACCTGGACCTTCGGAGGGGGTGTTACCAACAAAGGTATCGACCAGCATCAGTCCGAAACCGATTCCCACTGCCGTCACGAGCACCTGCTTTTTGATATCCTCATCGATCTGCATGACACCCTCCCGAACTTGAATTTGAAGTCACAAGCCTGACAAAAAAAATCAATCAAACCGCACCCAGCCTGGAATGTTTAAACCGCCAACCAGCTTTGGAATATGTGGTTTTTATCAAACCGCACCCATTTTGGGATGCGTAGTTTTCCGCAAGGCTGCGTGCAAGATGCGGGGTCGTTCCCAAACAAGCAAAAAACGACTCCCGCGAAGGCGACGCGCGGCGCATTTTTCGCAAAAAACGCGAAAAATGCTTCTTGAAAAAGAGCGCGCTAAAGGCAAAGGCAAAACCCTGGGAGAGGAATCTCCCAGACCCTCTCTTTTTTTTTACCAGTAAATAACGAATCATGCCAGGCTGTCAAATCAGCTCTGTCGACCCACTACACATTCCAAGCTGGTTGCGGTTTAGTGAAAAAAGAGAGGGTCTGGGAGAGGAATCTCCCAGACCCTCTCTTTTTTTTACCAATAAGGCGAAACTGCCAAGCTCTCAAATCGATTTTGTTGACCTGCCAGGCCATTTTCTATTTATTATAGTATTGTTCCTCCGCAAATCGCTCCAGCGCGACCAGATCCGGTATCACGATGTTCTTCCCGGCAACCTTGATCAGGTTCAGGCTGCTCAAACGTGCCAGAATACGCGAAAAGGTCTCCGGCTGAATGGAGAGTCGCGAGGCGATCACCCGTTTATCAGCATCCAGACGAACCATTCCACTGATCGAATCCGGACCCTTCTTCTGGTTCGAGATCAAATAGCGCACCGTGCGAAGCGGGGCGCTTTGCGTACTTAAGTCATGGATTTCCACCAACTGTCCGTGCAAACGCCGACTCATCTCGGCCATAACCCGGAAACAACATTCAGGAGATTCGCGCAACACATTCAAGAACGTTCGATTTTCAACCGCCAACAGATCCGACTCCACCAAAGTGGCGGCAAAAACCGGATGATGCGGCTGCTCTAAAAACATGACCTCCAGAGCGATCGTCTCGCCGGGGATGATGATGCGGACCACTTTTTCCATTCCGGCAGGCGAAACGTGAAACAGCTTGATCCGTCCTTTGAGCAGGACAAAGAACGCTTTGGCCGGCTCCAGGTAATCGAACAGGGATTGCCGCTCCTCCAGATGAACGAACCGCACAACGCGGCGCACCTGCTGCCTGTGCGAGTCGGACAGAACCGAGAACATCGGCATCTCTTGCAGAATGGTCGGGATCAGCGCGGCAACGGGCATCGTCCTCTCGCACGGTCGCACACTGAAGTTGCCGACCCTGCCCCTCCCCCCCTTTACAACAGACTCGCGTGCATCCCCCATCACCATGCACGATCCCCTCTATTCCAAACGGTCGCAACACCCCTTGACATACAGAACCGATTGCCTCCATTGCTGATCCATACGACATGAAATTACCACATCACCCCAACAAATCAAGCAACAAAAAAATAAATTTCTTATTTTTACCCCACATTAACGGTTATAAATAATCAAAATGTCGACAATAATCGAGAATATTTAAATATAAATAAATCTAAAATTATATTATTTATGTAATAATTGTCAATACAAACGCGACATCCCGCAACACTTTTTGACCTTGAAATGATTCACAACGCATTCCAAGATCGCAACAAGCACCCTATAATAATTCAGGAAGAACTTAGTGCCTTCACCTCCACATCCATCCTTCTCAAGGGATCCGTCATGAATGCGACCGTACCATTCGCAACCGCTTCAACTTCGACCCCCATCCCGGTCGGAGACCATCCACCGAACGTGCTCATCGTCGGCACCGGTGCGGTCGGCGGCTTTTACGGGGCAGCGCTCGCCCGTGCCGGCGCGGTGGTCACCACACTCAACCGCTCCGATTTCGAGGTGGTCCGACAGCACGGCATCCGTATCGACGGCCAGGATCGCTGCGAAATCTTTCGTCCGCGGCGCGTCATCGACCATCTCGACCAACTGACCACACCACCCGATTTTCTGCTGGTCGCCCTCAAGGCCCTGCCCGAGCCACCGGTGGCCGAGATCATCCGTCCGGCAGTCGGACCCCGCACGGTGATCATCCTGTTGCAAAACGGTCTGGAGATCGAAGAACCGGTTCAACAGGCCTTTCCGGACAACGAGATCATCGCCGGACTGGCGTTCGTCTGTCTGCAAAAAATCGCGCCCGGCCTGATCCGTCACCTCTGTCACGGCAAGATCACCCTGGGCCGCCATCCTGGGGGGGACTCCCAGATGCTGCACCGTTTGGAGGGACTTTTTACCACCGCCGGCATTCCCTGTCAAATCACCGACACCCCGGCACGCGCCCGCTGGACCAAACTGGTCTGGAACGCGGCCTTCAATCCGACTTCCGTATTGGCAGGGAATCTGACCACCGAAGAGATTCTGAATCGACCAGAGGGAGAGGCGCTGGTGCGGGCGATCATGCAAGAGGTAATCGGAATCGCTGCAGCCAACGGTCACAGCCTGCCGGACACGTTGATCGAGGACCATCTGGCAGCCACACGTTCGATTCCGCCCTATCACACCAGCATGGCGCTCGACCACATGGCCGGGCGTCCGATGGAGGTCGATGCCATTCTAGGCGCGGCGGTACGTGCCGCACGCCGGGTGGATCGGCATGCACCTCTCTTGGAGGGGCTCTACGCTCTGATGAAACTTCTGGAAGAGAGGAAAGGCGGATGAACGATGGAAGCCGATTCCAGATCAAGTACTCGATGAGCTGGAATCGGATACGATAAAGACCATTTTTGAATCAGTGACGGATCCAGGAGACCAGAATCATCACTTGTACCACAGCCATCAAAATCAATCCATACGCCCCTCCCACGTACAGGGCATTCAGAATTTTGACGGTGACACTGGAGCCTTCGACGACTTTCTGCTCGCTGCTCATCTCCTGCATGACTCCTTGATTCAGAACATGGGGGCGACAAAGGTGGGAAGCGTCACAAGGTTCGCGAACCGAGGCCACCCCAAACCCCGGATCGCGAACCATTGCCTGCTTGACGCATGCTCAGGTCAAGCAAGAAGCAAACCAGATTTTCCAAACCGCAACCAGCTTGGAATGTGTCGTTTATTGGTAAAAAAAAGAGAGGGTCTGGGAGATTCATCTCCCATTTTGAAGAGCGCGCTAAAGTCAAAAACAAAGTCCCAAGGGCTTCGCCCTTGGATCCCACCAGGGGGATAATCCCCCTGGACCCCTATTAATGGAACTACGCATCCCGTGATGGTTGCGATTTAATTCCTCAGATGCATGATAAAGGTGGCGATCGAGTTGCCAGCCGGCAGCACCGCCATGGAGAAGAGCGTCACCACCACGATCAACAGCAGGGCCGCACTCAAATGATCGTTCTTGCGCCGCAACCGCATGCCGTTGAGAATCAAGCCACCAATCCCCACCAGTGCTGTCAACCACAAGAAAATCCAGCTCAAGGTCAACAGGTCACGGTTCCAGTATTTGGCGACCCCCATATTCATGATCCGATGAAAGAAAGACTCATCCGCCGGCTTGGCATTCTGGGCGAAATACATCCCCATGGACCAGAACAGGAAACTCACCCACTTACACCAGAGCAGGGGATTGCCTGCCGGATTCAATGCCATCTTGCGCCGCTCCTTGCGGCGGACCACCACCTCTTCCTGCGCAGCCATGATCAGTGCCCCTTGTTCAAGAATGGTATTTCTCAATCATTGGGGGCGGTGGAGTCGCCCTCACCCCGGGATTCGGTGGTCCGCATCACGCCGATCTCGACAACGAACTCGTGCGGATCACGTCCTGGAACCTCCCCCACCTTGCGGGCTGGCGAAACCACCCGCACACGACGCGGATCGATGCCACCCTCTCCAATCAGAAACTCGGCGATCGCCTGGGCTTCGAGCACACCCGTGGCCCAAGGATTGAGCATCAATCCAGCCAGATGCGCCGGCGGCGACGGATCCGGCAGGCCAATCACCTGGATCTCGTTGCGCAAGCTCTGCAACATGGTGGCGATCTGACTCAATTTTAGCTTACTTTCCGGATGAATCTCCAGCGTTTTGGGCTTGAACAGCGTCTTTTTGGAGAATTTAAGGAAAATACCCGATTCAGTCTCCTTCAACTCGGCCTCGCCGTTGTCCACCAGATTGTGCACCATCAGATCCAGCTTCTCGACCAATTGAACCAACTTGATCTCCTGCTGAAAATCGACGCTCACGATCGAATCCCCGCCCACCGGATTGACCTGCTCGGAACTGTTCAGGCCGAAGGCGTTTTTCATGGTTCCCTGCAACTTCTTGAACTTCGTGGCGTTCACCGTGGACATCGAGAACAGAATCACGAAAAGACAGAGCAGCAGCGTGGCCATGTCCGCCCAGGAGATGAACCAAAGCGGGGTTCCCTTTTTACAGGTTGGACATTTCTTTGCCATTCTCGAGCATCCTCATGCTGGATTGATCAACCGCCATTCCGTCAGCCCGCCAGTTCGCGATGTTTGCGCGACAAAGCCGAGATCAGAGACTTCTCCAGGATGCGCGGATTGACGCCGCGTTGAATCCCCTGCACACCATCCATGACCAACTCGTAAATCATCGATTCGTGGGTGCTGTAGTGATGCAGCTTGATGCCGAACGGAATCACGACAATGTTGGCGACGATAGCGCCATACATGGTGGCCAGAAGTGCTGTGGCCATCGAGGGTCCGATCGCGTCCGGGTTGGAGAGATTGGAGAGCAGCTCCACCATACCGATCAGCGTACCCACCATACCCATGGCCGGACCGGCCTCACCCATACTTTCAAACATCACCACACCCACATGGTGACGGATCTGCATGTACTCCATCTCCTTGGTGAGGATCTCGCGGAGATAGGCCGGATCCACACCGTCCACGCAGAAGGTGATCGCGGTCTTTAGCACCGGATGGTGGATCTGCACCTTCTCCAGCGCCAAAATCCCCTCCTTGCGGGCGATGTTGGAGCAGTTGATGATCTGCTCGATGATCTCCTTCGGATGCTCCTTGGGAATCTTGAACAGCTTGGAGAGAATCCCCATGGTGTTCATGATATCCTCGATGTTAAACTTCACGAAGGTGCTGGCGATCAGACCACCGACCACGACGATAAACGCGTGCATGCTCCAGAACAGGCCGAGGTTGTGTCCCATCAGACCGAAGACGATCAGGATGGCCAGAACCAGGCCGATGACGGTAGAGATATCCAGTTTCATTAGTGTGCACCCCAGAGCTGGTCAAAATGCCAAAATCATGACGAACCCGAACCGGTCCCGTCGCAAAACGGATCCAGCCACCCGGAAAATCGGCGCATGTCACCCACATCAACACACGATCGATCACCAAGCAGTAGCAATATTGCAACAAACAGACCAACAGGAGCGGTTCAGATCAACGAAGTCAAGGCAGCGAGTCAGGAATGAGGAAAGTCACTTGATTATGCGAGAGTGCCACTGAGGGGAGTCCATACCAACCCGCGCCTCCATAAGGTTCACGCAGGGCCGAAAAGCCCGGTGCTCAACCCGATGCTGGCAATTGATGTACGGACGAGGGCCGATCCGATCAGCGGCCCATCAGCAGGTTGGCGGGGGAGTATTGATCCGTGAGGAGTCGGGTCTCCTCGGGCCAGCGGTTGCCGGTGGCAAAAAGGGGCAGCAGCCAATCCTGGCCGATGCGGAAGGGGCGGAATCCGTCCTCCAATCGGGCGGCGTTGCGGCGGACGGTCTCCATCTCCGGCAGTTGACCACTCTTCATGGCCAGAATCACCCGGTTGCGGATCTGCATGTTGTAAAAGGGACCAAACACCGCCGCATAGGTGGCGGATTCAGCATCATAAAGCCGTCCGGAGGAGAAGGTGTTGGCCGCCAGCACACCGTGGTCGGTGAGCAGGGTTTTGAGCTCCTGGAGATACTCCCGGGTGGTCATGTGTTCTGGCACCGAGATGTGATCAAAGGCGTCCAGGGCGATGAAATCGTATTTTTTCTTCTGCCGCAACTGATGCTTGACGAAGACGCGGCCATCCTCCGCATGGACCCGGGTGTTCTTGCCCGGCGTGAAGGCGAAGTATTTTTTGGCTACCCGGATGACGGCTGGATCGATCTCCACCGCATCGATCTCACTGTCGGGCAGGAGCGTTTGCAAGGTGGCGACCAGGGCGCCGCCACCCAGCCCCATCACCAGAATCCGCTGGGGATCCGGCAGCAGATAGAGCCCTGCCATCAGCATCCTGGGCGGATTGAACACCATGGCGACGGGATCGGCGATCTCCATGCAGCTCTGTCGGGCATTGTCGTGGGTGCCGAATTTCATGCAGCGCAGGCCTTTCTCCTCGAAGACCAGCACATTGCGGTAGAGGGATTTCTCCTCGGCCACCACCCCAGCCTGGAGCGACGTGGCAAGCCCGACGATGACCAGGAGCGGCAGCAGGGCCGACAACCGGTTAACGACCATGGCGGAATCCCTCGTCCTGGCCGCTTCCGCCCAGCAGCATGGCTGCAGTTCCGATCAGGGCGGAGATGGCCATCATGCCAAAAAAGAGCTGATCCACTTCAAAAATCAGCACCAGATAAAAGGATGTGAGCAGGGTGCCGGCGGTGCTGCCGAAAGTGGAGACGAAAAAAACCATCCCCGCCACCTTGCCCGACGTACCCAGACCTTCCACCAGCAGACGAATGGCATACGGGGAGATGGCCCCAGAAATGGTAATCGGCAGGAAATACAAAGCGATAGAGGCGGCCAGCGCCCCGTAACGGGGATCGGATGTGGCCTCGAAGACCCGCTCCAGGATCGGGTTGGCAATGGCGGCGCATGGCAGGGCGGCCACGGTGGCCAGCAGGAGGATGGCGCCCAGCTTGCGCAGGCTGGGCTGGCGGGCCGAAAATTGGCCACCGAGCAGATAGCCGATCGACAACGAAAGCATGAAGAGGGTGATGATCGCCCCCCAGACATAAATTCCGGTTCCAAAGAAGGGGGCCAGGGTCCGTCCGCCCAGCAGTTCCATGGCCATGACGAAATAGCCCGACCACCAGGTGATGAGATAGATGAGAATCTTCTGTTTGGCCATGCCCGAAATCCTGAGTCGCAACCGTCCGATTGTTTGGCTTGCTGCTGCCACTTGGCAGTGGGAGAACGGTTTACAGGATTGACAATCGCTTGGCAAGGGATGGGATGGGTACGGCACCGCTACTGGATCAACCAAGCTGATTTGACTGATTGCAACGGGCTGGCACGCCGGTCACCAAACCTTGAAACCTTTAGTCACGCAGCTTTGTTCTTGGGCCATGTTCGCGGGATTGTTTTGCAAAAGACGCAAAACAATCCCGCAAGCCTTGGCGGCGCGCGGCGCATTTTTCGCAAAAGGCGAGAAAAATGCTTCTTTTGAAGAGCGCGCTAAAGTCAAAACCCTGGGAGATGAATCTCCCAGACCCTCTCTTTTTTTTACCGTGGAACTCGTGCTTTTTGCGTTCCACGGTCGGGGGTGAGGGGGTTCTCTCCCCATCATGCAAGTTTACTAAGGCGAAACTTCCAAGCTCTCAAATCAGTTCTGTTGACCTGCTACAGTTTCTGTTCGATCTTGGCCCAGGCATCGCGCAGACTCACCGCCCGGTTGAACACCGGATGACCCGCAGTGGAATCCAGATCGCGATAAAAATAGCCCAACCGCTCGAACTGATAGGGCAACGGCTGCGTCACCTCGTTCAAAGCCGGCTCGAAGCGACAACCGGTCAAAATCTCAATCGAGTCGGGATTGACATGCTCGACGATATCCCCCTTCAGAGCGTCCGGTTCGGGCACCGAAAAGAGCGGATTGTACAACCGCACCTCGCCCGCCACCGAACGGCTGGCCGATACCCAGTGGATCACCCCCGACACCTTGCGGCCCACCGGATTGGCATTCAGGGTCGCCGGGTCGTGCTCGCAGCGCAGCTCGATGATCCGTCCGCTCTGCGGATCCTTCACCACCTCACGGCAACGGATCACATAAGCGTTGCGCAACCGCACCTCCCCACCGGTCACCAATCGTTTGAACTGTTTGGGCGCCTCCTCACGAAAATCCTCCTCCTCGATAAAGATCTCGCGGGTGAAATAGAGGGTCCGCTTGCCCATCGCCTCGTTCTGCGGATGGTTCGGCGCACTCAACGCCTCTTCGAACCCCTCGGGCAGCGAATCGATCACCACCTTCAAAGGACGCAACACCGCCATGGTGCGCGGCGCACGCGCCTCCAGATCGCTGCGCAGGCAGTTCTCCAACAGCTTGTGCTCCACCCGGTTGGGCGATTTGGAGATGCCGATCAACCGGCAGAACTCGCGGATCGATTCCGGCGTATACCCCCGCCGCCGCAGCCCGGAGATGGTCGGCATGCGCGGATCGTCCCACCCGGAGACCACCTTGGATTGCACCAGGGCATTGAGCTTGCGCTTGCTCATCACCGTGTACTCCAGCGACAAGCGCGAAAACTCGATCTGCCGGGGACGGCACGGGATGTCCAACTGATCGAGAATCCAGTCGTACAACGGGCGGTGATCCTCGAACTCCAGAGTGCAGAGCGAATGGGTGATGCACTCCAAGGCATCGGAGATGCCGTGGGCATAGTCATAGGTCGGATAGATCAACCAATCGTTGCCGGTGCGGTGATGCTCGACGCGCCGGATGCGATAGAGGGCCGGATCGCGCATGTTGATGTTCGGCGAGGCCATGTCGATCTTGGCACGCAACACCCGCGCCCCATCCGGGAACTCACCCGCCCGCATGCGACGGAACAGATCCAGATTCTCGGCCACCGACCGGTCGCGACAAGGGCTGTTGCGTCCCGGCTCGGTCAACGTGCCGCGATAGTCGCGCATCTCCTCGGCAGTCAGATCGCACACATACGCCACCCCCTTTCCGATCAACTCCTCGGCAAAACGATACAGCTGGCCGAAATAGTCCGAGGCGAAATACTTGCGCCCTTCCCAATCAAACCCCAACCAGCGCACATCCTCCTGGATCGAATCAACATACTCGACATCTTCTTTCGCCGGGTTGGTGTCATCGAAACGCAGATTGCACTGGCCACCCGGATTCTCCTGCGCCACGCCAAAATTCAGACAGATCGATTTGGCGTGACCGATGTGCAGATAACCGTTCGGCTCGGGCGGAAACCGGGTCTGCAACCGACCGTCGTTGATGCCGTGAGTCAGATCGTGGGCGATGATGTCGCGGATGAAATCCGCCGGGGGGGCGATGTCGTTCATGAGCGGCTAATTTCGTTCATTTCCATATGAGGTAGAGGGGATACGACTTGAGGCCAAACGTTAATGAATCCTACTCCGTTCCTTTCACAACAGCAACCGGTGTTATCGAGCGATCCTGTTGCTCGGCAAGCTGCTGTATGCGTTGATGAATATCGTTCAAGGTCTCGTCAAGGGTGTGCAACAAATCGTTCTGGTTGGCGTAGATGTGTGCGCTCTCCTCTTCCTGCTCCTCGATCCGGCGCAGCATCTCCTCCTGCCGCGCGCTCAACTCGTCAAGCCGTTGACTCGGCCAGGCTGCGGCAAAACGATCCAGCCGCTCCCGGGTGGCGCGCTCCAGCTCATCCATGCGACGCAACAGCCTGGCCTGACGCTGATAGAGATGATCGATCCGGGTGTGCACCTCACCGGCATCAACACACTTGCCAGCACCCACGCCAGCAGCGCCAACACCCACGCTGTTCAATACATCCAGAATCAAACCGCGATCATCTTGAAGATGCGTCATTTACCGCCCATCGTTGTGCAAAATGTGAGCTTCGTTTCCAAAAGGCGGAAACAAAGCTCACGAAAGCGGCGCGCGGCGCATTTTTCGCAAAAAACGCGAAAAATGCTTCTTTTGAAAAGCGCGCTAAAGTCAAAGTCAAAATCTAAAGTCAAAACCCTGGGAGAGGAATCTCCCAGACCCTCTCTTTTTTTTAACTAAACCGCACCTGCTTTGGGATGCGTAGTTTTTTGTAAGGCTGCGTGCAAAATGTGAGCGTCGTTTCCAAAAAGCGGAAACGACGCTCACGAAGGCCGCGCGCGGCGCATTTTTCGCA
>JAMOBI010000122.1:0-7539 GCA_039908105.1 Magnetococcus sp. YQC-9 | reverse complement strand
CCGCGCGCCGCCTTGGATGCGGGATTGTTTTGCGCCTTTTGCAAAACAATCCCGCGAACATGGCCCAAGAACAAAGCCGCGTGACTAAAGGCTTTAAGGTTTGGTGACTGGCGTGCCAGACCATCGCAATCAGTCAAATCAGCTTGGTTGATCCGCTAGGTTAACGTAAGGCACCACCGAATCTCCCAGAACCTCTCTTTTTTTTTACCAATAAGAACTACATATTTCAAGCTGGGCGCGGTTTGGTTCCCAAACCCCTGCCGGGGCGATCATCGCCCCCGGACCCCCGTGATCATGGGGGAGGGTGATCGTTGCTATGGGTCCATAACCACTCCCATGGCCTCGGCCAACGGCTCCCACAACCGCAACGCTGCGTCAAAATGGATGCCATCCAGGGCTTGAACCATCTGGTCATGCAACCGGGTTGCCGTACCGGGCGGAACGCACGGCGCAAGACGCGCGGCGATCTCGATCGCCTGATAACTGTTATTTTTGATCTCAAACCGCAACTCCTTCAACAGTGCGGCGCACGACTTTGGATCGATGCAGGGCGACTTTGCGTCAGATGGGCCGTTTGGATGATTGCCCGCCGATACGCATGACCGGTCGATGGCTTCCACCAGGAAAGCCATCTCTGTGTCCAGACGATTCAACAGCTCTGGCCATTGGACGCGGACCCGGTTCTTGAGGGAGATCTCCAGCTCCACCGCTGCGGCATGTACCCCCCTGGCCGCCAGATTGCCGGCAATCCCCTTGACCGAATGGAGCAGATGCGCAGCCTTGGAGAGATCCATCGGCAGCAGGCTTTCCAGCAGAGGTCGCAGGTGCGCGACGACCCCGGCGTGATCGGCGCGAAATTCGGTCAGCAATTTCTTCAACAGCGCACCGTTGCCATTGACCCGCTGCAGGGCCTCCTGCAAATCGATGCCGTGGATCAAATCTGGCAAATCGCACGGCAAAGCCGGTTTGTCTGGCGGTGAGCCCGCCCCGCTGCCACCAATCCCCTCGCGCGGGCGGATCCACTGCAACAGGGCCTCAAACAGCGGACCGGTTTCAATCGGCTTGGTGATGTGACCGTTCATGCCCGCCTTCAGGCTCGCCTCGCGATCCTCCTCCAGGGCATGCGCGGTCATGGCCAGGATTGGCAGGTCGGTGAAGCGAAAATCCGAACGGATCACCCGGGTGGCGGCATGGCCATCCATCTCCGGCATCTGGATGTCCATGAGCACCAGGTCGAAATCGCCTTCGATCACCATCTGCACCGCTTCGAAGCCGTTTTCCGCGCTCGACACCTCGATGCCGACATGGCGCAGATTCTCCTCGGCCACCTGCCGGTTGATGGCGTTGTCTTCGACCAACAGCACACGTGCGCCGGTCAGGCGCTGTTGAAGATCGGTAAGATCCGGGGTGGTCCGTTCCGTTGCATTCCACGGCAAGGCATCCTGTCCGCTCAGATACAGGATGGCGTCGAGCAGGCGCGAACAGTTGACCGGTTTTTCCAGAACGCCATTCAAGACCGTATCCGCCCCGTGCGCGATCGACAGACCGTCGGGATCGGGCGGCAACAGGCGCAACGTCCGACAACCGGCATCAAGCAAAGCTTGGCTCCGGTGCAACAGACGCACCGTTTCGTGCCCGTCATCTCCGGGCTGGCAGATGTCGATCACCGCCAGGCGGATCGAACGTCCGCACTCCAGTTCCGCTCGGGCAATCTCCACCGCCTGCTGTCCGTCCAGGGCGGGCAGCACCTGAAAGGCGAAGAGGCGCAGCATCGCCTCGACCGCGTTTCGTTGCGCGTTTTCTTCGCCGATCAACAGCACCGGCGTGCCGTGCAACTCCTCGGGCGCATGCAGGCGCAGCGCACGCTCATCGGGCAGCGCGACGGCTGGCAGCGTCACCGTGAAAGAAAAGGTGCTGCCTTCGCCGGGCGTGCTCTCAAGTGTGATTTCTCCCTGCATCAGCTCGACGAGACGTTTGCAGATGGTCAGTCCCAGTCCGGTACCGCCGTGTTTGCGCGTGGTGGAGCGGTCGGCCTGCACAAACGGCTGAAACAGCTGTTTGGCAATACTCTCAGGAATGCCGATGCCGGTATCGCGCACAAAAAAGCGGAGTTCGACGGGCGAGGGGATGGTGGATAACCGTTCGACGCCCAATTCGACCGAACCGCCGGACGGGGTGAATTTGAGGGCATTGCCGACCAGATTCATCAGGATCTGTTCGAGCCGCAACGGATCCCCCAATAGTGTGGTGCGGCATTCGCTGGCCACGGAGAGGATCAATGCGACCCCCTTTTCGGCGGCCTGCTGTCGGAACAGATCGGCAAGGCGATCGAAAATCTCGCGAATCTCGAAGGGGGTGGACTCCAGGTGGAGGTTGCCGGAGTCGATTTTGGCAAAATCGAGCAGATCGTTGATGATGCGCAGCAGGGAGCGGGAAGAGGCGTGAATCTTGTGCAAATAATCTCGGGATCTCCCTGGGATCTCCCCTTTCAAGGCCAGATCGGTCAGGCCGATGATGGCGTTCATCGGGGTGCGGATTTCGTGGCTCATGTTGGCGAAGAAGTCCGATTTGGACCGATTGGCCCTCTCCGCCAGCTCCTTGCCTTCGATCAGGGCGGACATGGACTGTTCAACGATGCGCATCGTCAGGTAGCGCAGCGGGAAAAAGATCAGCCAGGCCAGCGCCAGGCCGACCAAAAGGGTGATCAACAGGGGCAGCAACATCTCTTGCAAAGAGAGGGTGATCTCCACCCGTCCGACCGGATCGCCGAAGTCGTAGAGGATCCCGGAACGGGTCAGACGGGGCCAGGCGAGCGGTTCGTCTAAGGCGCCGACTTCGAGTTCGCGGTTTTCGAAGAGGGCGATCACCCGCACCGAGGTGCCGGGTTCGTGGATGTCTTGCAGCAGTGAGGTCATACGAATGCCGCTCACATTCCAGCTGGTCGGCTGGTTGCTGATGAATTTGTTCAAAAAAAGCGTATGAATGCGCAGTTCTGTGGCCAGGTGTTTGTCGATGTTGTCCCAGCTGACGTACAGATGCAGTATCAGTGGCATGAGCAGCGCCACGACCGCCACCAGTCCGGTGGTGCGGGTGGTCAAACGCATCAAAGGGGTGGGGTGTGAGGTCACGGTCATTTAAGGCTGGGTAGGGGTGATTCCCAATTTTTCCAGATGCGTTCTGCCGTCCGGGGAGCGCAGGAAGTCGAGAAATTCGGCAAGCGAGGCCGCTCCCTCTTGACGGGTGACGAAATAGAGCGGCTTGAAGGGGGTGTAGCGCTTTTGTTCCAGCGCGGCGACGGTCGGTTCGACCCCGTCAAGCGTCAATCCTTTCAGTGGGCGTCTTTCGGCGATGATCAGCGTCATGGCCACGCTGCCAAAGGCGCCTGGCACCTTTTCGACCATGTCGACCAGATCCAGATCGGTATCGGCCATGGCCGAGCCGGGTTGCCGGCGTTCATGGGCGGTTTTGAGCGCTGCGTGCATCTCGGGGGAGAGTGACTGGAGCAGCGAGGTGTCCGCGTCCTGGAGGGGGCGCAGCACGACGCGCGCCTTGGTGCCGTCCGGCCAGGCGGTCTGGCGCCCGGCATAGAGTGCGGCGGTCTCATTCAGAGTGATGCGGTTGACAGCGGCGTTGCGGTGTACGACGAACGCAAAGGGAGAGCGACCGATCCAGGTTTCGGTCAGCCCTTGAGCGATCTCCTCTTTTTTCAACGGTCTGCCGGAGAGGGCCAGGTCGAGCTGACCGGTGGTCAAGGCCTTGATGGCGCCGCTGCTGCCCATCGGTGGGGTGATGAATTGCAGTTGCAGCTCCGGATGGCTCTGCTGGTAGAGTTCGGCCAGTTGCCGGATCGTGGAGATGGTGGCGCCCGTGCCGCTGACCCGCAGAGGTGCGGACTGCGATAACCAGGGTGTCCAGGAGGACAGGAGCGCGACGACCCACACTGACCATTTTATGCAAGGATGCATGGTTGCTCTCCAGGTCAACGAACCGAATGAACGTTTAATCAATTGCGAGGAAAAGATTCAGGAATCTGATTGCAGATTATCAAATTCCCGGATTTTTGGGAAACAGAAAACTTGTTGTTTGTGGTGTTGTCAATTGGGCGGGCGAAGAAACGGGGGTGAGTGGTCCGTTTTGCTTGCAATTCGTGAGTCAGAACGGTTAGAATGTCCCGGTTTTAATCTTTTTCCCATTTCACACGCGACAAAGGATCGGCGATCCCGGCTCCCCGGTTGCTTCGGGGTATGGATCACGGCAGTTCAACCGATCGTCGCGGAGGCTCAAGCCGAACCCTAAACCAAGAGGACAAAGAACAGATCATGGCAACATTCTCCATTCGTGAACTGCTGGATGCGGGCTTTCACTTCGGTCACCAGACCAAACGGTGGAATCCCAAAATGGGTCGTTACATCCACTCGGCCCGCAACGGTGTGCACATCATCAATCTGCAAAAGACCATCTACATGCTGCGCGATGCCTGCCGTTTCGTCACCGAACGGGCCGGGGGTGGCGGGGTGGTGCTGTTTGTCGGCACCAAGCGTCAGGTGGTCGATCTGGTGGCCGAGGAGGCCAAGCGAACCGGGCAGTTTTATGTCAATCACCGTTGGCTCGGTGGCACGCTCACCAACTGGAAGACCATCCAGGATTCGATCCGTCGCTTGAAGGATATCGAAAAGATGCGGGAGGATGGCTCCATGCAGCTGCTTCCCAAGAAAGAGGTGATGATGCTGGATCGTCAGCGCGAGAAGATGGAACGTTCCCTGGGCGGCATCAAGGAGATGAGCCGGCTGCCGGATCTGATCATCGTCATCGATGTCAACAAAGAATCGATCGCCGTTGCCGAGGCCAACAAGCTGAACATCCCGGTGGTGGCATTGGTCGACTCCAACTGCGATCCGGATCACATCGACTGGGTGGTGCCGGGCAACGACGATGCCATTCGCTCCTTGAAGCTCTTCTTGACCAAGATGGGTGATGCCATTCTGGAGGGGCGTCGTCCGGAGGTGACCGAGGCCATGTTCGAGTCTCGCAAGGAAGCGCCGGCGTCGGATGAAGCGGCCAACGAGACGGTTTCGACCGAATCCTAAAGAAAAAACAGACATCTGAAAGAGAAGGGAATTCGTGATATGTCCGCTGTCAGTGCAAATTTGGTGAAAGATCTCCGTGAGAAGACCGGAGCCGGAATGATGGATTGCAAGAAGGCGCTCACCGAGACCAACGGCGATCTGGAAGCTGCCGTAGATTGGCTGCGCAAGAAGGGGATCGCCTCGGCCTCGAAGAAGTCGGGCCGCGTGGCTGCCGAGGGCAAGGTGGTGGTGGCTGCCGAGGGGAATCACGGTCTGCTGTTGGAGGTCAACTCCGAAACCGATTTCGCGGCCAAGAACGAGAAGTTCATGAACTTCATCACCACGGCTGTGCAGGCTGGTCTGGAGGGGAGGGTGGTTGATATCGAGGCCATGGCTGCCCTGCCTTATCCGGGTGCCGGTCACAGCGTGGCCGAGGAGTTGACCGCGTTGATCGCCTCAGTGGGTGAGAATATGAACCTGCGTCGCGTGGCGCGTCTGGAAGCGGCTGGCGGCGTGGTGGTCGGCTACCTGCACATGGGTGGCAAGATCGGCACGTTGGTGTCGTTGGAGTCTGCGGCTTCTGATCAGGATGCTTTGCGCGAACTGGGTAAAAAAATCGCCATGCATGTGGCGGCCTCCACCCCGTTGTATCTGAATCGCGACAACGTGCCGGGTGGTGATCTGGATCGCGAGCGCGACGTGCTGGCCGAGCAGGCGCGCGCCTCGGGCAAGCCGGAGAGTATCATCGAAAAGATGGTGCAGGGTCGTCTTTCCAAGTTCTATGGCGAGACCTGTCTGGTGGAGCAGCCGTTCGTGATGGATCCGGAGCAGTCGGTGCAGGCGGTGGTGGATGCTGCGGCCAAGAGTCTGGGTGCGCCGATTCGAGTGGCCGGCTTTGCCCGGTTCATGATGGGCGAGGGGTTGCAGAAGCGGGATGATGATTTCGTCGCTGAAGTGGCCAAGCAGGTCGGGTGATATTTGACTGTCAGGTTTTACTGTTACAGGGGTCCGGGGACCGAAGGTCCCCGGCGGAGGTTTGGAGGCGGAGCCTCCAAGGTTTTGACTTTAAGCGCGCTCCTCTCAAGAAGCATTTTTCGCGGTTTTTGCGAAAAATGCGCCGCGCGCCGCCTTCGTGGGAGTCGTTTCCGCTTTTTGGAAACGACTCTCACATCTTGCACGCAGCCTTGCAAAAAACGACGCATCCCAAAATGGGTGCTGTTTGGTATTTGTTGGTTTGATTTGGCGATGAGTACGGGGGTCCGGGGCGAGAAAAAAAGCCTTTGGACTTCCCTCATAATAAGCGGCCATCCTGCGTGACGGCTCTGGTGAATCTGGTGAATCTGGTGAATCTCGAGAGACGCGATGCAACGCATCCTGTTGAAATTATCCGGTGAGGCCCTGATGGGGGCCAACGGTGAGAGCCTCGACCCACGCTTCATGCAGGGGTTGGCTGAGGATATCCGCGCGGTTCGGGAGATGGGCATTCAGGTGGCCATCGTGATCGGCGGGGGTAACATCTTTCGCGGGGTCTACGGCGCTGCCCTTGGCATGGAGCGCAGCAGTGCGGATCAGATGGGCATGTTGGCCACGGTGATCAACTCGCTCGGCATGCAGGCCGCCCTTGAGGCGTGCGGCGTACCGACGCGCGTGCAGTCGGCCATCCCGATGACCCAGGTGGCCGAGCCGTTCGTGCAGCGTGAGGCGGTACGCCATCTGGTGGAGGGACGGGTGGTGATCTTCGCCGCTGGAACCGGCAACCCCTATTTCACCACCGATACCGCCGCCAGTCTGCGTGCTGCCGAGATTCATGCCGATCTTTTGCTCAAGGCAACCAAGGTGGATGGGGTCTACGACTCCGATCCGAAGAAAAACCCCGATGCCAGGCGTTTCACCTCCCTGACCTACGACGAGGTGTTGCGATTGGGTCTCGGGGTGATGGATTTGACCGCCATCACGCTCTGTCGGGACAATCGCATCCCGTTGTGCGTTTTTTCGATTCTGGAACGGGGCGCTCTGGCAGCCATTCTGGCCGGCGAACCCAAGGGCACCACCATCGGTATGGGATGAGTGTCTGGAATACGGTTCCGCAACCATCATGGGATGCGTCATGCCATTAATAGGGGTCCAGGGGGATTATCCCCCTGGTGGGGTCCAGGGGCGAAGCCCCTGGGACTTAGCTTCTGGCGCGCTCTTTCAAGAAGCATGTTTCGCGGTGTTTGCGAAAAATGCGCCGCGCGCCGCCTTCGCGAGATTCGTTGTTCGTCTTTTGGAAACGAATCTCGCATCTTGCACACGGCTTGGCGGAACATGACGCTTCTCAAAATGGTTGCAGTATAGAATCTTTACAGATTGCCATCTAAACCGCACCTGCTTTGGGATGCGTAGTTTTTTGCAAGGCTGCGTGCAAGATGTGAGCGTCGTTTCCAAAAAGCGGAAACGACGCTCACGAAGGCCGCGCGCGGCGCATTTTTCG